>NZ_JBMDKQ010000005.1:0-233523 GCF_057809795.1 Sphingobium sp. FG125 | reverse complement strand
GTCGAGAAGCCATGCGCAATGTTTCTCGACTTCGCTCGAAACGAACGGGCCAAGGTAAAATCATCGCGCGCCAATAACTGTTCTCCCGCGAAGGCGGGAGCCCAGGGCGTCGCACATCAACCCACACACCCAAATAAGAGGAGGCATCAACCCTCCCTTCCGCCTCACCGAAAGGAGACAGGATGCCCGCCCTCACCCGCCGCGCCGCGCTCGGCGCCACAGCCCTGCCACTGCTCGCCAGCCCCGCCTTAGCGGCGCCTAAAAAGACCGGCGCTCGCCCCGGCCCCTTCCTCATTGGTGCCGACATCAGCTGGATTCCCGAAGATGAAGCCGCAGGCGCGCGCTATTTCGTCGGCGAAGCCCGGAAAGACCCGATCCTCCTGCTCCGCGACGCCGGGTTCAACGCCATCCGCCTGCGCATCTTCGTCGATCCCGCCAAGGGCTATTCCAAACGCGAACCCGACAAGGCCTGGGCCGGCCTCGCCCAGACCATCACACTGGGCCGCCGCATCCGCGATGCGGGCCTCTATCTTGTGCTCTCCTTCCACTATAGCGACACTTGGGCCGACCCGGAGCATCAGGGCGTCCCAGCGTCCTGGGCCGGCTATGACCTCCCCAAACTCGCCAAAGCCGTCGAGGCCCACACCCACGACACGCTCGTGGCCATGCGCGCGGGCGGCGCGCCGGTCGATATGGCGGTCATCGGCAATGAAACCACCTTCGGCATCCTCTGGCCCCATGGCCGGGTGAAGCTCTCCACCCCCACCGGCAACCCCGTCACCGACGCCAATCATGCCAAGGTCGGGGCCGTGGGCGGCTTCGACGCCTTCGCCGCTTTGCTGCGCGCCGGTATAGCGGGCGCGCGTCGCGCCGAACCCGCCATCGCCATCCAGCTCCACAATCATCTTGGCCGCCACTGGGGAATCGTGCGCGAATGGACCGACGCGCTGATCGCCCGCAAGGTCGATTTCGACGTCATCGGCTTCTCCTGCTACCAGCAGCGCGAACAGGGGGACTGGGCCACGACCTTTGACCAGTTCCTCGCCCGCTATCCCGGCAAAGGCCTGCTGGTCGCCGAATATTCCAGCCGCAAACGCTACCTTAATGATCTGGTCCACACCCTGCCCGACCGGCGCGGCTGGGGTACGTTCATCTGGGAACCGACCCGCCATCAGGAAGCCCTGTTCGACCGTGAGGGTCGCAACGCAGGCGAAGGCGCGAAGCCTGATCTGCTGAGCCAGGGCATCAACAGCGCCGAAGCCCCCGGCGGCCTCGCCAGCGCGCCACCCCCGCCAAAGCCCGAACCCACCGGCCCGATCGGCGAAGGCGGCGACTATGTCGCCAACCCGTTACTCGACCTCTACGCCCAGATGGCGAGGGACTATGCGCAATAATGGCAGACTCAAGCCATCCTCGCCCCGCGCCTGAACGGCATGCGCCTGCCATGATGTCAGGCTGTGATCCAACGCATAAGGCCCTCCTCCCCCTCCAGGGCAGGGCTATCGCATATGGAATTTGCCCTTGGTGTGAAGAAGGATTTGGCAAAGTCTCCGTTCGCCCTGAGCCTGTCGAAGGGCCGTTTTTTCTTTGTTCCGAGCGTCCGCGCCAAGAAAAGGACAGTCCTTCGACAGGCTCAGGACGAACGGTAAATTTCATATGCGATAGCCCTGCCCTCCAGGGCAGGGCTATCGCATATGAAATTTACCGTTGGTGTGGAGAAGTATCTAGCAAAGTTTCCGTTCGCCCTGAGCCTGTCGAAGGGCCGTTTTTTCTTTGTTCCAAGCTTCCGCGCCAAGAAAAGGACAGTCCTTCGACAGGCTCAGGACGAACGGATTTTTCATATGCAATTCCCCTGCCCTCCAGGGGGAGGTTGGGTGGGGGTGTACTACCGCCAGCGTGGACGCTCGGCTTCGCATCGCTCCCCCTCCCCCGACCCCTCCCCGCCGGGGAGGGGAGATGCGTCACAATCACCGCAGGTTGGTATGAACCGTCGTAACATCTTGCTTGGCCTTGGTGCCTTCACGCTCACCGCCTGCGCCACCAACCCCGCCCACGCCGCCGACCCGCTCCTCTTCGCCTATTTCACCACGGGGAAGGGCGAAGCGGACGGCCTCAAACTCGCCGCCAGCGACGACGGCTTCACCTTCCGCGCGCTCGCCGGTGGCCGCAGCCTGCTCGTCCCACAGGTCGGTGAGACCAAACTGCTGCGTGACCCCTTCCTGTTTCGCGACGGCGCGACCTTCCACCTGCTCTGGACCACCGCCTGGGAAGGGGTGACGATCGGCCATGCTACCAGTAGCGACCTCATCCACTGGTCGCCCCAGCATGCGCTGCCGGTCATGGCCACTATAACCGGCACCCGCAATTGCTGGGCGCCCGAAGCGATCTACGAACCCGCCGCCCGCCACTGGATGCTCTTCTGGTCAAGCACGGTGACGGGGCGCTTCTCCGACACCGCAGGCTCATCGGAATCCGGCTACAACCATCGCCTCTGGTCCACCACCACCCCGGATTTCGTGACATTTACCCCGCCGCAACCGCTCTACGATCCCGGTTTCAGCCTGATCGACGGCAGCTTCGCCCGCGCCCCCGATGGCAGCCTCCACCTCATCATCAAGGACGAAACCCTCACCCCGCCGCGCAAATGGCTGCGCAGCGCCCCCGCCCAAAGCCCCGCCGGTCCCTTCGGCCCGCTCTCGCCCCCCTTCTCCCCGTCCTGGGTTGAAGGGCCGATGACCGCGCAGGTCGGCGACGCGCTGATCTGCTATTATGACGTCTATAAGGAAGGCCGCTGGGGCGCGGCTATGACCCGCGACATGGTGACATGGCGCGATGTCAGCCCCCGCCTGACCATGCCGCCGGGCGCGCGCCACGGCTCATTGCTCCGCGTCCCCCGCAGGATCATCGCCGCTCTCGGCTAACAGTTGCGCCAGCTTCTGCTCGGCAATCCGCAACCGGAGCAATCCCAGCAGTTCCACACCAATCTCCACCGCCCCGTCCGGCAGCCCGCCCAGCAATTCGTCGGCCAGCACGTCCAGCCGCGCCTGGATCTGTGCCGCCATGGTCTTGCCCGCCGGGGTCAGCGTCACCCGGTTGGACCGTCCATCCTCTGGATCGGTCGTCCGCTCGATCCACCCGGCGCGCTGCAACTGGTCCAGCGTCCGCACCAGCGACGGCGCACTGATCTCCAGCCACTGCGCCAGCTCCGCCTGTCGCGACACCGCGCCCACGCTCGCCAGATGCACCAGACACCAGCCCGCGCTCCCGGACACGCCGAGGCCCGCCAGCGCTCCATCCGCCGCCTGCCGCCACCCCCGCGCCACCGGCCCCAGCACATGCAATAAAGCCCGCCCAGCGTCCCGCTCTCTCATATCAATTAGTTAGCTAACTAATCAAAAACATGCAAGCTGCCAGACAGTGTCCAGCTCAGTGTCGGGTTGAGGGAGCCGGGCATCACCCGGCCCCCGCCAACTCAAGTCCGTCGCGTGCCGGTAAAGGCCGAAGCGCCGAACGCCCCCAACTGCATCGTCCCGGTGACGGCATCGCCTGCAACCTCCGCCTCACACTCCAGCGTCATCGGCATCGGCATGGTCATTTCCATCTTCCAGGTCAGCGTGTTGCCCGCGACCTTGCCATCGACCACGTCGAGCGACCCCATCATGCCCGCAAAGGTGCCGTTGAATCGGTCGCCATTGCTGATCACGGTGAACACGCCCTTCTGATCGCCCATCGGCGTCTTGGCCACGCAATCATAGGCGCCATCGACACTTGCCATAATCTTCACTCCTTAATCGGCCAATGTTCCCATCTCGACCGGCAAGCCCACCGCGTCAAGCTGCGGCCGCACCAGCTTTGCGTCGCCCACCACGACCCAGATCAGCCCGTCGGCATTGATCGCCTCCCGCGCCGCCTTGTCGAAATCGGCCGCGGTCATCGCGCGATAGATGTTGGGCAGCGTCTCGTAAAAATCATCCGCCCGCCCGATCAGGCTGTTGCGCATCATCGCGCCCAGCAGGTCGGACGATGTCTCGAAACTGCCCGGCAGCGACAATATCTGGCCGTTGATCGTCTGGTTGCGCTCCGCCTCGGTCGTTCCCTTGGTCGTCAGGAAATCCTTGATGTCCTGCCGCGCCGCGATGATCGATTCGCCGGTCTTGTCGGTCTGCACCGGGGCATAGACCAGCAGCGGGATCGTGTCCTTGACGCCGGGCAGCGACGTCCCCGCACCATAGGCCCAGCCCTTGGTCTCGCGCAGATCCATGGTCAGCCGCGACGTCGTGCTGCCGCCCAGCACTTCATTGGCCGACTGGAGCGTCACCGGATTGTCGGTCCCCTTCTTGGCTGTAAGCACCCCGGCCAGGATCATCGACTGCGGGCTTTGCGGCTTGTCGATCAGGATGATCCGCGCCGGGCGCGCCATCCGGTCCATGCGGAACAGCTTGGTCCCCTTTGCCGTCGCGGGTGCCTTCCAGTCGCCAAAGCGCTTTTCCAGCAACGGCAGCAATTCGGCCAGACTGGTGTCGCCCGTGACGAAGATCGTCGCATTGTCCGGTCGCAGCCAGCGATCATGGAAAGCGGTCAGGTCCGCCCGCGTCACCGCCTTGACCCCGCTCTCCGTCCCGGACCCGGTGAAGGGAATACCATAAGGATGCGCCTTGCCATAAAGCAGCGGCGGCAACATGCGCTGGGCGATCGCGGTCGGCTCGGTCTTTTCCGCCGCAATCCGGGTCAGCATCTGCCCGCGCAGCCGCTCCACCTCACCTGGCGCGAAAGCGGGGTTCCGCACCACATCGGCCAGCAGCCCCAGCGACGCATCCAGGTTGGGCTTGAGGGCAAACAGGCCAACCGTCGTTCGGTCCATGCTGTTGCCCGCACTCACCGAAGCGCCCAGCCGCTCCTGCTCCTGCGCGATGTCCAGCGCGCTGCGGCTTTTCGTCCCCTCGTCGAGCAATGCCGTCGCCAGCGCCGCCGTGCCGAGCTTCGCCCGGTCGTCCGCCGCATTGCCCGCGTCGAACGCCACCGATACCCGCACCGTCGGCACCGTCGCCCGGCGCGCAAACTGGACCGCGATCCCGTTCTTCAGTCTCGCATGTTCAACCGTCGGGAAATCCAGATCGGCCACCGGCTCGATCGGCGGTTCGGCAATCTTCGTGGGCGCAGGCGGCGTTCCAGCCGCCGGGGCCGGAGCCGCAGGATCGCGGAAATAGGCTGGCTTCATCGTCGCATTCCCCGCCAGCGCATTGTCCGCCGCCGATCGTTCGCCCGGTGCCACGGTCAGGCGGAACACCGGCCGCCTCAGCCATTTGCGCGCGGCCTCACCCACCTCCGCCGGGGTCGCGCTGGCATAAGCCGCCAGATCCTTGCGATATTTCTCCGGGTCGTTGGAATAGACCGCCCCCTCGGCCAGCGTCACCGCCTTGCCCGAAAAGCCGCCAACCTGCTCCAGTCCCGATATTGTCCCTGCCAGCTGCCGGGTCGCGGCACGCTGCACCTCGTCGGCACTCGGTCCCTTGGCCAGATAGTCGGCCAGCAGCGCATCGAGCCGCTTGCCCACCGCGACCGCATCGGCCCCCGGCTTCACATCGACCGTAATCTCGGCGATGCTGAGCTTCTCGAATGGCTGGACGCTGGCCTTGACGCCCACCGCCACCTTCTCGTCCCGCACCAGCGTATTGTAGAGGCGCGAAGAGGCGAGGCCACCAAAGACCGACAGCGCCAGATCGAGCGCTGGCAGATCCGCGCCATTGACGCCCGGCACCACCCAGTTGCGATAGAGGCGGGTCGCCGCAACATTATCCTTCATCACCTTCTCGACATCCTTGTCGAGCGTAGGGACGGTCGCGTCCACATCCTGCGGTGCGGGGCCAGCGGCGATATTGCCGAACCAGCGTTCGACCTTCTTCTTCGCCGTCGCCGCGTCAATATCCCCGGCCAGCACCAGCACGGCGTTATTGGGGCCATAATGGGTTTTGAACCAGCCCTGCACATCGCTCAGGCTGGCACTGTTGAGGTCCGCCATCGACCCGATGGTCGAGTGGCGATAGGGATGACCTTCGGGCAGCAAAGCGGCCAGCTGCGCATATTCGACCAGCCCATAGGGTTCATTCTCCCCCATCCGCTTTTCATTCTGGACGACGCCGCGCTGGGTATCCAGCTTCTGCTGCGTCACCGCGCCCAGCAAATGCCCCATCCGGTCCGACTCCAGGAACAACGCCCGGTCGAGCGCCCCAGTCGGCACCGTCTCGAAATAATTGGTGCGATCGAACCAGGTCGTCCCGTTCCAGTCGGTCGCGCCAATATCCTCCAGCCGCCCGAAAAACGGCCCGTCGGCATTTTCAGAGCCATAGAACATCAGATGCTCGAACAAATGGGCAAAGCCGGTCTTGCCCGCCGGTTCAAAGCGCGACCCGACATGATACCAGATCGACACCGCCACCACCGGCGCCTTGCGGTCGGTGTGGACGATGACCCGCAGGCCGTTTTTCAGCGTGAATTCCTCATAGGGAATATCGACCGCCGAAACGAGGCTGGAGAGCGGCGCGGGCGCAGCACTGGTCACCGCCGTCTGCGCCACTGCCTGCGTCATGGGGGACAGGGCAATCGCCGACAGGCCGATCAGCAGGGACAGGCGACGCGACAGGGGGGAAAGGGTCATGAAGAAACCTTCTTGAGAAAAGCAGCCGGGTTAGGCGCCCGCAGAGGACGCTAGGATAGCGCTGCGTTTTAGCAGTGCAATACGCTTGACGCTGGACAGCGCGGCTTGCCGCGATAGGTTCCGTGGCATCATAGATTGCAAAGGCTCCCCCCATGTTCCGCCGCCTGCCCCTGCTCGCCTCCTTGCTCGCTCTCTCCGCCCCCGCCCTCGCGCAGGAACCGGCCTTCTCCGCGCAAGCGATCCGCGCCGACGTCAGCTTCCTGGCCGACGATCTGCTCGAAGGACGCGACGCCGGAACACGCGGCTATGACATTGCCGCCCGCTACGTCGCCGCCCGCTTCGCCGCGCTCGGCCTGCAACAGGCAGTCAAGGACAGCTGGTATCAGCCGGTCACGCTGGCACTCGCCGAACTCGATCCCAGGGTGAAGCCTGCGCTGACCATCGGCGGCACCCGCTTCGATACGGGCGGCGATGTCGCGATCGGCGCGTTCGGTCGTGAACCGGTCCAGAGCATCGAGGCTGGCGCCGTGTTCGTGGGCTATGGCCTGCAATCGGACCGGGAGAAGATCGACGATTATGCGGGTCTCGACCTGCGCGGCAAATTCGCTGTCGCCCTTTCCGGCTCACCGGTCGGTATGCCCAGCGAAGTCGGCGCGCATCTCGCTGCCGAAAAATCGCTGGCCGCGCAAAAGGCGGGCGCGATCGGCCTCATCACCATTCCCAGCCCCAGCCTGCTCGCCCGCACCCCCTGGGAAAAGCTGCGTGACCGGGCCAGCGAACCGACCGTCAGCTGGCTCGATGCGCAGGCCAAGCCCTTCACCCGCACCCCCGCGATCCGCGGCGGCGCTTTGGTCAACGGCACCGCGACCGACGCCCTGTTCGCCGGCTCAGGCCGCAAGATCGCCGCGATCATGCAACTCGCAGGCAAGAAGGGCGGGCGTCCCAAGGGCTTTGCCCTCAAACCCCTTGTCCAGCTCGACCGCACCAGCACGGTCCGCACCGCCGCCTCCAACAATGTCATCGCCATCCTGCCCGGATCGGACCCGGCGCTGGAGCATGAATATGTGCTGCTGATGGCCCATCTCGACCATAATGGGGTGCGACAAAGCGCCAAGGGGCCAGACAAAATCTATAACGGCGCGATGGACAATGCGTCGGGCACCGCCACGATGCTGGCCGTCGCCAAAGCCTTTGCCGAAAGCGGCACCCGCCCCAAACGCTCCATCCTGTTCGCGGCGGTCACGGCGGAGGAGGACGGCCTGCTCGGCTCCCAATATCTCGCGCGCAATCCTGTCCTGCCCGCCGGTGGCAAGCTGGTCGGCGTCGTCAATCTCGACATGCCGATCCTGACCTATGATTTCGCCGATGTCGTGGCATTCGGGGCGGAACACTCCAACCTCGGCCCGATCGTCGATCGCGCGGCCAAATCCGCAGGCGTCACCCTCTCGCCCGATCCACTCCCGGCTGAAGGCCTCTTCACCCGCTCCGACCATTATCGCTTCGTGCAGGAAGGCGTGCCGTCGGTATTCCTGATGACCGGCTTCGCTGGTCCCGGCAAGGCCGCGTTCGAACATTTCCTCAAGACCGACTATCACCAGCCGTCGGACCAGATCGACCTGCCCTTCAACTGGCAGGCTGCCGCCAAATTCGCCCGCGTCAATTACACGATCGCACGCGACATCGCCGACGCGCCGCAAGCCCCGCTTTGGTATCAGGGCGACTTTTTCGGCGACGCCTTCGCCCCCGATCAACCCAAGGCCAGCACGCCAAAATGAATCGCTCTTGGTGGAAATTGCGTAGTGCCTCTTGTGTGGCCTTTTGGCAACACCACATCAGCCGCAGTTCCATACAGAGCCAAGGGCTTCACAAGGGTAAGTCATGAACCTCGAAAAATTCACCGACCGCGCCAAGGGCTTCCTCCAGTCGGCGCAAACCGTCGCGATCCGCATGAGCCATCAGCGGATCAGCCCCGAACATCTGCTCAAAGCCCTGCTGGAGGATGAGCAGGGCATGGCGTCGGGCCTGATCAAGGCGGCGGGCGGTGCGCCCGAAGTTGCGCTGCGCGACACCGACGCAGCACTCGCAAAAGTGCCGTCCGTGTCCGGCAGCGGCGCGCAGCAGACACCCGGTCTCGACAATGACGCGGTGCGCATTCTCGACAGCGCGGAGCAGGTTGCGGCCAAGGCAGGCGACAGTTTCGTCACGGTCGAACGGCTGCTGCTGGCGCTGACGCTGGCCACCACCACGACGGCGGGCAAGGCGCTGGCCGCCGCTGGCGTCAAGGTCGAGGCGCTTAACGCCGCGATCAATCATCTGCGTCAGGGCCGCAGCGCCGACACCGCGGGCGCAGAGGATCGCTATGACGCGCTCAAGAAATTCGCCCGCGACCTCACCGAAGCCGCGCGCAGCGGCAAGCTCGACCCGGTCATTGGCCGGGACGAGGAAATCCGCCGCACCATCCAGATCCTCGCCCGCCGGACCAAGAATAACCCGGTGCTGATCGGCGACCCCGGCGTCGGCAAGACCGCCATCGCCGAAGGCCTCGCTCTGCGCATCGCCAATGGCGACGTGCCCGATACGCTGAAAGACCGCACGCTGATGGCGCTCGACATGGGCAGCCTGATCGCGGGCGCCAAATATCGCGGCGAGTTTGAGGAGCGCCTGAAAGGCGTGCTGGACGAGGTGAAGGCCGCCGAGGGCCAGGTCGTCCTCTTCATCGATGAAATGCACACGCTGATCGGCGCGGGCAAATCCGAGGGCGCGATGGACGCGGGCAATTTGCTCAAGCCCGCCCTCGCACGCGGCGAGCTGCATTGCATCGGCGCGACCACGCTCGACGAATATCGCAAATATGTGGAAAAGGACCCTGCGCTCCAGCGGCGGTTCCAGCCGGTGTTCGTCGGCGAACCCACGGTCGAGGATACCGTCTCCATCCTGCGCGGCCTCAAGGAAAAATATGAGCTGCACCACGGCGTGCGGATCACCGACAGCGCGCTGGTGTCCGCCGCGACCCTCTCCAACCGTTACATCACCGACCGCTTCCTGCCCGACAAGGCGATCGACCTGATGGACGAGGCCGCGTCGCGCCTGCGCATGGAGGTGGAATCCAAGCCCGAAGAGATTGAAAATCTCGACCGCCGCATCATCCAGCTGAAGATCGAGCGGGAGGCGCTCAAGAAGGAGACCGACAAGGCATCCGCCGACCGGCTAACCACGCTCGAAACCGATCTCGCCAATCTGGAGGAACAATCCGCCTCGCTCACCACCCGCTGGCAGGCGGAAAAGGACAAGATTGCCGGCGAAGCCAAGATCAAGGAACAGCTCGACGCCGCCCGGCTCGAACTGGAACAGGCTCAGCGCGCGGGCGACCTCGCCAAGATGAGCGAACTGTCCTACGGCACCATCCCAGGCCTCGAAAAACGCCTCGCCGAAGCGGAAACCGCCTCCGAAGGCGCGATGCTGCGGGAGGAGGTGACCGCCGAGGACATCGCGGGGGTCGTCGCCCGCTGGACCGGCATCCCGGTCGAGCGGATGATGACTGGCGAACGAGAGAAACTGCTGGCGATGGAGGAGACGCTGGGCAAGCGCGTCATCGGGCAGGCCCATGCGGTCAAGGCCGTATCCACCGCCGTCCGCCGCGCCCGCGCCGGGCTACAGGACCCCAACCGCCCGCTCGGCTCCTTCCTCTTCCTTGGCCCCACGGGTGTCGGCAAGACCGAACTGACCAAGGCGCTGGCCGGTTTCCTGTTCGACGATGAAAATGCCATGGTCCGCATCGACATGAGCGAATTCATGGAAAAGCACAGCGTCGCCCGGCTGATCGGCGCGCCTCCGGGCTATGTCGGCTATGAAGAAGGCGGCGTCCTGACCGAAGCCGTGCGCCGCCGCCCCTATCAGGTCGTGCTGTTCGATGAGGTGGAAAAGGCCCATGGCGACGTGTTCAACATCCTGCTCCAGGTGCTGGATGACGGTCGCCTGACCGACGGACAGGGCCGCACGGTCGATTTCACCAACACCATCATCGTGCTGACATCAAACCTGGGCAGCCAGTATATCGCCGCGCTGGGTGACGATGATCCGGTCGAAAAGGTCGAGGATCAGGTGATGGAGGTGGTCCGCGGTCACTTCCGACCCGAATTCCTCAACCGCCTGGATGAGGTAATCCTGTTCCACCGCCTCGGCGTCGCCCATATGGCACCGATCGTCGATATCCAGGTCGCCCGCGTGCAAAAACTGCTCAAGGATCGCAAGATCGCGCTCGACCTGACCGACGGCGCGCGGGCCTGGCTGGGGCGGGTCGGCTATGACCCGGTCTATGGCGCGCGGCCATTGAAACGCGCGGTCCAGCGTTACCTGCAAGACCCGCTGGCCGACCTGATCCTGCGCGGGGCGGTGCCCGATGGATCGCAGGTGCGGGTGGAGGATGGCGACGGCGCGCTGACGCTCAGCGTCGCCTGACACGAACGGCGGGAGGGGCCACGTCCCTCCTGCCCTTCACCCGTTGGGGTTCATCCCCGCACGGCTGCGGGTGATGATGTCGTCGGCATCGCGATTCTGCTGCTCGGCATTCGCGCGCCATTCGGCATTGGTCTTGCAGACCCGTTCCTTCTTCACCAGCGAACCGGTGACCTGGAACCGCTTGCACCGCACCGCACTGGGATCATTCTTGTCCAGCGGAGCCTTGTCCTGCGCCAGCACCGGCATGGCCATGACGATCAGGCTCGACGCAATCACTGCCTTGAACATTCGCACTCTCATTCTCCTGGATAGGCGGCAGCGCTGACCTCGTCTCTCGCAACGGGCCAGCCTCCATGCCGTCGATCAGATGCGCGGCAGGACGTCCTTCGTCTTGCTTGCATCGGCCGTGGCGTAGAATTGCTTTAATAACGCCTGCTCCGCAAGCGACAAATGCGGGTTCCACACGTCGAAAATCAGCACCACCCGCAAATGATCGCTGTCATTCCACGCCTCATGTTCGATCGTGTCGTCAAAGGCGAAGGCGACCCCTTCTTGCCAAGCCCTCGTTTCACCCCCGACACGAAAGAAACAACCCGGCGGCACGACCAGCGGCAGATGGACGATCGCGCGTGTGTTGGTGACCCCACTATGCGCCGGAATCCGGCTGCGCGGCTTGAGCAAGGAGAAGAAGGCCGATGGCGCTCGCCCCGGAATGTCGGCCCGCGGCAACGCCTCCAGCGCCGCGACCGTCTGCGGACAGGCGGCACATACTGCCTCGTTGCGCACGCCATATTCCCACAGGAAGGCCGCACCCCAGTCGAGCGACCCGTCCAATGCTGTCCACTTATTCTGCGGCGTCCCCGCATCCTGCCGCACATAGGGGCGGATCGCGTCACTACCCTGTTCGGCCATGGCGAGAAATTCGGCACGGATCGCGTCGGTCTGCGCCTCCAGCGCATCCATCCAGGGAAAATGTTGCCGGTCGAAATATTCGTCGGCGGGCAGGAAGGGGTAATGCAGGCCCGAACACTGATTCTGGTAGATCGTCCGACGGCCAAATTCCCGATCAAGACAGGCCTGAAAGCGCCGCTGCGTCACCGCATCCGCCGCCGTCAGTTGCGCCGCCACACCCGTCTCGACAAAGGCGGCAAACTCGGCTTGATGCGCGGTGACGAAGTCGCGTGCCTGCGCCAATGTCTCGACCAGAGCGGGCGGCAGGTCGGGCAAGCCCGCCGACAGCGCCAATGCCTTGCCCCAACTGTCCGCCGCGCCCTGCCGTTCATACAGCCGTTGCTGGAGCTGCGCCATGCGGATTTGCGCCATCAAATTGCGCTGGTCTATGTCGATCGCCGCTTGCAACGCCGCGCGTTCGCCCTCCGCCGCGCCCAGCCCGCGCTCCGCCGACGCGACATTCATCCACAGCGCCGCTTCTTTGGGATCAGCCGCAGCCGCACCACGAAAATGCGTGCTGGCCGCAACGAAATCCCGCCGGTCCAGCGCAATCATCCCCAGCAGGTTGAGCGCCTGCGGTTCCCCCGGTTGTCGCGCGAGTGCATCGTTCAACAGCTGCTCCGCCGCCGCGACACGTCCCTGCCGCCGCGCTTCCGCCGCCTGCTGCACCAATCGTCCAACCGCCAATCCCATAAAGCCCCCAGCCTCTTATCCTTCATCGCTACCACAAGCCGGGACGCTGGCAAGTAGGGGAAAGCCCGGCGGCTTGAATGACCGGAAAAGCCATGCGAAGGCTGGTCGCCATGACCTCTCCCGATCCTACGATCCGCGACATCATGCGCGATGCCCAATGGCTGGCCCATCGCTATGATCCGGGACATGATGCGGTCCATCTGCGGCTGGTCCCGCGCGTACGGCATGGCGACATCCCCTTCCTGACGGACGAGCATCTGGGCGAGACGGACGGGCCGCTGGTGTTGCGACTGGCAGATGCCACGGCCCATGCGCCGCCCCGCGCACCACTCCATTTCCTGTTCCATTCCGCCTATTGCTGCTCGACCCTGCTGGCCGTCGCGATGGATATTCCGGGCGTCGCGATGGGGCTGAAGGAACCTGTGCTGCTCAACGACCTGATCGGCTGGCGACATCGCGGGGCGAAGGGGCCGGAGGTCGCGCGCGTGCTGGACGCCAGCCTGCATCTGCTCGCCCGCCCGTTCGGCCCAAGTGAGGCGGTGGTGATCAAGCCCTCCAACCTCATCAATCCGCTGATCCCCGCAATCATGGGCTTGCGGCCCGATGCCCGCGCGCTTCTGCTCCATGCTCCGCTTGAACCCTATCTCGCCTCGATCGCGCGCAAGGGGATGTGGGGGCGGCTCTGGGTGCGCGACCTGTTCCAGAAACTGGCACGCGAAGGAATGATCGAGCCGCTAGGCATTGCCCCGCCCGACTATCTGGGACTGACCGATATTCAGGTCGCAGCCGTCGGCTGGCTGGCGCAACAGCGCCAGTTCCAGACGCTGTGCGATCAATTGGGCGCACGGGTCGCCACGCTGGACAGCGAAACACTGGTGGCAAGACCGGCTGAGAGCCTGGCCGCATTAGCGCGGCTATTCGGGCTTCCGCTGGACGATGCCGCGGTCGCCGTAATCGCCAGTGGCCCGGTCTTTGCCCGCGACGCCAAAAATGGCGCGACCTTTACGCCTGGCCAACGCGCTGAGGCAGCGCAACGCGGACTGGAGGTCCACGCCGACGAGGTCGCCAAGGTGGCCCACTGGGCAACGGTGCTGGCCGACAATGCGGGAATTGCGCTGCGCCTGCCGCAGCCCCTGATCGACTAATAGAGCGGGCAAACATTCGTCCGGTCACGATTGATCCAAACGGCGTCAAAGTGCCACGATTTCAGGCAGCTTCCCAACCTCCGTTCGTTTCGAGCGAAGTCGAGAAACCTGAGCACGACGTTTCTCGACTTCGCTCGAAACGAACGGGTCAAGGTAAGGCCACCGCACACGGCCACATTCCCGCCCCACATGCACTCATAGAAAAAGGGGGCCGGTGTCGCCACCGGCCCCCTTTTCTTGTCTTGCCTGACCGAAGGATCAGAAGCGCAGCTTGGCAGCGATCGCGTAGCGGCGACCCAGCGCATCGTAGGTCGACGGATAGACGTTACCGCTGTTGTAGGCGGTCGCACCGATACCAGCGCCCACGATCTTGGGCTTGTTGTTGATCAGGTTCTGCACGGTCATCGTGATCGTTACTTCATCGCTGACATGGAAACGGCCAGTCAGGTCGAAATAATGCTCCGCCTTGATTTCACGGAACTGCGGTTCGATCATGCAACCACCCGCATCTGCACCAGTCGGATTGGGGCAGGTCGGATCGGCCAGAGCAGCGGCAAGGTCATCCGCCAGCTGCTGCGGCTCATACTGAACCTTGTCGATATAGCGCCACAACAGCGACAGATCGAACGACTTGAATGCCAGCGTAGTGCGCTGCGAGAACTGCCATTCAGGCTGGATCGACGCGCAGTTGACCGAGTAGAAGCCGACACATTCGCGGTTCAGAGACGCCGAAGTCGCCTGGAACTTCGAGCTGTTGGTCCAGTTACCGACCAAGCTGAGCGACAGGTTGGCGAAGCCGACATCCTTTGTGTAGTTCAGCGAGAAGTCGATACCATCGGTCGATAGCTTGCCCAGGTTCGACTTGGCCAGCAACAGGCCAGGGGTCGTTGCCGCTTCACCGAACAGTTCACCCGTCAGAGGGTTACGACGGATCGACGTACAATTGGGGTTGCTAGCGCTCGCCGCCGTGATGTTGTCGAAGCAGGCAGAAATCGCGTCACCCGGCGTAGGCTCGGTGATCGCACCCGTGATCTTGATGTTGTAATAATCGACGGTTGCCGAGAAACCACGGAAGAAGTCCGGCTGCCATACGGCACCCAAAGTCCAGCTGTTCGACTTTTCCGGGCCAAGGGCAAGGTTGCCACCGCCGGTATAGTTGACCTGACCGGCGGGATCATTGGTGATCGCACCAATGGTGTTGGCCGGGGCACCCTGCGCAAGGCAGACAGCCGCCAGGTTCGCGTTGGTCACCGGAGCCGCGCCGGAGCAGGGATCGGTGCCAAGGTTGGTCAGCAAGGTGTTCTGCGGCGAGAACAGTTCGTCGATGTTCGGCGCGCGCACGGCGCGGGCATAGTTACCGCGAACCTTGAACCCATCGAACGGTGTCCAGCTACCGCCAGCCTTCCAAGTCGTCGTATTGTAGCTGGGGTTGCTGGCCGCATCGACGCTATACTTCGAGTAACGAATACCGGCTTCCAGTGTCAGATCCTGGAAGAACGGCTTGTCCTGAACTAGCGGCAGGACGAGTTCGCCAAACGCTTCGTAAACGTCATAGCCACCGTTGATGTTGGGAGCTGCGCCGCCAGCACCGCCCAGGTCGCCCGACTGCGACAGCAAATCGGATTCCTGGCTTGCACGATATTTGCGATATTCGCCGCCGATCGCGAATGCCACCGAATCGCTGGCAAAGGGCGACGCTACGCCGACATCGCCGTTGATGGTTGCATGCGCCTGCGCCAACGAAGTCTTAGTCGCGACTTGGCTGTTGGCGTTGAGGTAGCCATTCATGTCCGACGTGATAGAGCCGTCGGGTCCAAAGGCGTTGAGAGGTACGCAGCCATTGGTGTCGGTCAAGCAGGTTTCGGTGTTGGTAGCCAGCAGCGCCTGACGGACGCGGCTGTTAAGCCAGTAGCCCTTCTGGGTCTGAATCTGCTCACTCTCGCCATAGGCACCCGACACATCCCAATCGATGGAGTCGGTGATACCACCACGCGCACCGACCTTATAGTCGAAGAAGGTGGTGGTGAAGTCCGAGATGCGCGGGCCGAGTTCAGTCGCGCGACGCGAAAAGGCCGTGGTCACTTCACGATAATTCGGATCGGTGGGGTCAGTCGCCGTTGCGGCCGCATTACACTGTGCCTGGGTGAACAGCGGCGTGTAGACGCCCGCCGCGATGTCAGCCGGGGTCGCGACGTTGCGGCCGCAGAAGGCGTTGCGCTGGGCGGTCGTCAGATAGGGGTTGCTCAGCGGAACCTGAACGGCGATGCCGAACGCACCCGACGGTGCAATGATGGTGCTGACGGTATTCTTTGAGAAGATGCCGCGCGAATAGACTTCCACCGCGTCGCTAACTTCATACCGGCCCGCACCATACATGTTGAAACGCTTGAACGGCGTCTGGAACACGTTGAAGGGGTTGAAGTTATAGGCGTCGAACGCGGTCGTCGGGCGGAAAGCCGTGCCATCGGCCGTAACTTGACGGTTGCCGTTGCCGGCTGCGGTACCCGAAGGGTTGGTGTTCGAGAACCGCGAAGGGGTCGAGGTGCCCGAACCACCGCCGACAGCACCGCTGTAGGAATCGATGTTCAGGCGCGAGAATTCGCGATCGCCCTGATAAACCGGGTCGGACTGCTGATAGCCGACACTGAACACGACATTGCCGCGACCATCATCGAAATTGGCACCGATGGTAAGATCAGCACGAACATAATTGCCGTCGCCTTCCTCGGTCAGCTGGTTGGAAACATTGGCTTCCAGACCGGCAAAGTCGGTCTTGGTCACGAAATTGACGACACCCGAAATAGCATCGGCACCATAGGTGGTGGATGCACCGCCGGTCAGCACGTCGACCCGATCAACCAGAGCGAGCGGCACGTTGTTGAGATCGAAGATACCAGCCAGGCCAGCTGGTGCCAGACGGTCGCCGTTGAGCAGAACGATGTTGCGGTTTTCACCAAGGCCGCGCAGGTTCACATAGGATGCGCCGCCGTTGCCGTTGTTTACGGCTGTACCGATGCTGGGAACGATACCGGGAATTTCACGCAGAATTTCTTCGGCGGTGTTGTTCTGCTTCAGTTCGATCTGGTCGGCGGTGGTCGCTGTCACCGGAGTCGAACGGACCAGGTTCGGATTGCGGATCAGCGATCCGGTAACGATGATGGTGTCGCCCGCATCGGCTTCGGCGGCCTGCGGCGCGTCCTGTGCGATGGCGGCGGTCGCGATCAGCGACGCGCCCAGAATCGCCGGTGCGACGCTGGCACGCAAAAGTGCCCTCTTTGAAAATGTCTTCACGGTCCAGTCCCTTGCTCTGGAGGCTGGCAGATGGCCTGCCACTATGATGTACCTACGGGGGGACATGGTGCCCGACAGCGATCCCCCCATATGGATGGCCGGAAACTGCGCGGGGTTAAGGGCGCTGTAAAGCCGGGGAAAAGGGCATTCACCGCTTTTGGATGCCCCTGTATCATAAATGCAACATGAACGTGGCATGACTGTTTTACGGCTGATTAGCAACATAATTTCATGAGCGTGCAACAGGATGCAGCAATCATGTCGTGCGATGCAGCAGGGCAGCCCTATTGTGACACCTCAGGCTTTCTGGCCGGGCCGGCGGCCACATATTGACCTTGCCTCTGGCGGGTGCATGGTAAGGGAATAGTATGTCCGACGCGATGGAGAGACGATTTATGACGGGCTTGCGCGCACTGTTTTTGCTGGTCCCGCTCTGCATCGCGGCCCAATCCTCCGCCGCGCCGCAGCGTCAGCAGCCCCGGCCGGAAATCTTCACCAACCTGCTGCAGTGCCGCACGATTCCCGTCGATGCCGAACGGCTCGCCTGTTTCGACCGGCAGGTCGGCGCGATGGATGCCGCGGCGCAACGCGATGAAGTGGTGGTGCTGGACAAGGGCGAACTGAACAAGACCCGCAAGACCTTGTTCGGCTTCTCCTTCCCCAAACTACCCTTCCTGGGCGGCGGCGATGACAAGGAAGAAGCACCAGAGCAGGAAGGCGTCACCCATATCCAGGCGGTGATCGCATCGGTCCGTAACCTTGGCTATGGCAAATGGCAGATCGGGCTGGAGGATGGCGCACAGTGGATCACGACCGAAGCGATGACCGCGCGTGACCCCAAGGTCGGCCAGACAATCGAGCTGAAACGCGCCGCCATGGGCAGTTTCATGGGCAAGGTCGATGGCGGTCGCGCGGTGCGGATGAAGCGGGTCAGCTAACCCACCTACTATCCGCCCGGCATCGGCCCTGCGAGCAGCAGCGGGTCTATCCGCGCGTCGTGCCACTTCATCCCCCAATGAAGGTGCGGTCCGGTCGCGCGCCCGGTCGCGCCGACCGCGCCAATGCGTTGCCCCTGCGCCACATGGTCGCCCAGCTTCACGTCGATCCGCGACAGATGGAGGAAGGCACTGCCCAGACCATGGCCATGGTCGATCATCAACAAATGCCCTTCCAGCGTGAAGGGCTTGTCCGCCGCTGCCAGCACGATCACCCCATCCGCAGGGGCCACCACCGGCGCGCCGGTTGCACCTGCAATATCGACCCCGCCATGATAGGCACCCGGCGTCCCCTGATAGACACGCTGAGACCCGAACAGGCCGGACAGGCGACCGGTACGTGGCCAGATGAAGCGCTGCCGCCAGCCTTTGGCATCGGTCACCACCGCGCGCGCCGCCGCGATCCGCTCCAGTTCCGGCTTACGCAACGCCAGAAATGCCTCCGTGCTTTTCGTGGGTCGCATCGGCGCATTGATCCGCTCTATCCGCCAGGCGCGCGGGGCAATGGCGATCGGGCGCTCCACCGCGCGGCCATCGGCAAGCCGGGCGACCAACTGTGCGGTCGGCCCAGCATCGCGATCGAAGGCGATCAGGAAGCGGCCGTCGGCATCGACCGGGACCAACTTGCCATCGAGCGTCAGCGCCACCGTGCCAGTCGGCGCAGTCCCCAGCAACGCGCCGCCCTGCGTCACTGGTCCGGCAATCGCGAAATCTGTCCGCGTCTGCACGGGGGCGGCGGGCGCGGAGGCTCCCGCCAGTGCCAGCAGCAGCGCCGCGGCCCAGCGCCTCATCGCCCGCCGGTCGCCTTGATCTCGGCCCGCGCGGAGGCTTGCGCATTGGCATAGGGCTCCTGCCGCGCGATGCTCCAGTAGCGCAGATCCTCCAGCGCGATTTTCTGGCCCGTCACGGCGCACAGCACATGGTCGCCTGCCTGCAACACGCGGAAACTATAGGCCATATAATGGAGCCGGGCGACACGGTCGCTGTTGGACATCAACATTTGTCAGCCTTTCTGGCGCTTCACGAAAACAGATCCTGCTGCGGCACGTCGTCCGCGCCGCGCGCTTTGCGTGTCGGGCGTGGTGGAGCAGATATAGCGGCTGGGGCGGGCTTCTCAAGCGATGCCCCGCCTTGCCCAACGGCGGCGTCAACCGTTCCGTCCCGGAAATGCAGCGTCACCGCGCCCGCCGCCTGCGCCGCCGCGACCGACTGGACCAGCCGCCCGCCCGCCATCACCCGCGCATAGCCGCGCGCCAGCGGCAGATCAGGATCGAGCGAGGCGAAATGGCGCGACACCCGGTCGAGCGCCGTCGCCCGATCCCGATACACCCGCGCCAGATAGTCCGGGCGCGGACGCAACCGGTCGAGCCGCTCGGTCGCGCGTGCAAGATATTGCTGGAGCAGCGCAGGCCGCAACGCGCCGCCTGCTTGCCCCAATTGCGCGCGCGCATCCGCGATTCGGTGCCGCAACCCGCTGCCCAGCGCATCGGACAGCTGGTCCAGCCGCTGCCGCTGCGGGGCCAGCAGCATGTCGGGCGTCGGCATCAGCCGCGCCTGCATCTCCAATCGCTCCTTCGCCTGCCCTGCCCCGCGCCGCACGGCGCGCCCGGCGCGCAGGCCCATTTCGCTCAAGCCCGCCAGCAACTCCGCCCGCACCGGCACCGCCATTTCCGCCGCCGCCGTTGGGGTTGGCGCGCGCATGTCGGCGGCATAGTCGCACAGCGTCGTATCGGTTTCATGCCCGACCGCCGATATGATCGGGATCGAACAGTCGGCCACCGCCCGCACGACGATTTCCTCGTTGAAGCTCCACAGATCCTCGATCGAGCCGCCACCCCGCGCGACGATCACCAGATCGGGCCGGGGCAGCAGCCCGCCCGCTTCCATCGCGCTGAACCCGCGCACTGCCCGCGCAATCTGCTCGGCTGCCCCCTGCCCCTGCACCAATACCGGCCAGACCAGCACATCGGTCGGGCAGCGATCCGCCAGCCGGTGCAAAATGTCGCGAATCACAGCGCCCGTCGGCGACGTCACGACGCCGATCGTGCGCGGCAGGAAGGGCAAACGCCGCTTGCGCTCCGCGGCGAACAGTCCCTCGGCCGCCAGCTTGGCTTTCAATTTCTCCAGCAGCGCCATCAGCGCGCCTTCGCCCGCCAGCTCCATCCGCTCGATAACGATCTGATATTTGGACCGGCCGGGATAGGTGGTCAGCTTGCCCGTGGCGATCACCTCCACCCCGTCCTGCGGCGCAAAGGCCAGCCGCTGCGCCCCGCCCTTCCACATCACCCCGTCCAGTACGGCATTATCGTCTTTCAGCGCCAGATAGAGATGTCCCGATGCCGCCCGCTTGAACCCGGAAATCTCACCACGCAGCCGGACATGGCCGAAGCGATCCTCCACCGTGCGCTTGAGCATCCCCGACAATTCGCTGACCGACAGCGGCGGCGCGTTGTCGCCTGCGCGTTCCTCCGCTAACAGGCGGCCCGAACTGTCATAGGCATCAAATTCCGGGGACATGGGCGACATGAACATCCTTTTGCTTGGCGGCGGTGGCCGCGAACATGCGCTGGCGTGGAAGCTGGCGCAATCGCCCCGGCTCGATACGCTCTACGCCGCGCCGGGCAACCCCGGCATAGCCCAGCACGCGACATTGGTCGACCTCGCCGCGACCGATCATCGCGCGGTGCTGGATTTCTGCACCCGCCATTCGATCGGCCTCGTCGTCATCGGCCCGGAAGCGCCACTGGTCGACGGCCTTGCCGACAATCTGCGCACCATGGGGGTGCCGGTATTCGGCCCCAACAAAAAAGCCGCGCAGCTTGAAGGGTCCAAGGGCTTTACCAAGGATTTGTGCCAGCGCGCCAACATTCCTACCGCCGCTTATGTCCGCGTCACCAGCAAGGATGGCGCGATTGCCGCGCTCGATGATTTCACCCTGCCGGTCGTGATCAAGGCCGATGGTCTGGCCGCGGGCAAGGGCGTGATCATCGCCGAGACCCGCGATGAAGCGCTCGATGCGCTCGACACCATGTTCTCCGGCGCGTTCGGCGCGGCGGGCGAGGAAGTGGTGCTGGAAGAATTCATGACCGGGGAAGAAGCCAGCTTCTTCGCGCTGACCGACGGCACCGCCATCCTGCCCTTCGGATCGGCGCAGGATCATAAGCGCGTCGGCGACGGTGATACCGGACCCAATACCGGCGGCATGGGCGCTTACAGCCCGGCCCGCGTGCTGACCCCGGAACTGGAAGCCCAGGTGATCGAAACCATCATCAAGCCGACCGTCGCCACCATGGCGGCGGAAGGGATGCCCTATTCCGGCGTCCTCTATGCCGGACTGATGCTGACCGATCAGGGGCCCAAGCTGATCGAATATAATGCCCGCTTCGGCGACCCGGAATGTCAGGTGCTGATGATGCGCTTCGACGGCGATCTGGTCGATCTGCTGCTCAGCGTCGCGCAGGGAACGCTGGGAACCCAAGGTCCGGTCACGTTGGCCGATCGCACCGCGCTCACCATCGTCATGGCCGCCAACGGCTATCCCGGCACCCCGGACAGGGGCGGCGCGATCAGCGGCATAGAAGCGGCGCAGGCCGGTGGCGCGCTTGTGTTCCATGCCGGGACTGCTGATCAGGACGGCACTTTGGTCTCCAATGGCGGCCGCGTCCTCAATGTGACCGCCACCGGCGACACGGTAGGCGCAGCGCAGGCGGCGGCTTATGCCGCGGTCGATGCGATCGACTTCCCCACCGGCTTCTGTCGCCGCGACATTGGCTGGCGCGAAGTCGCCCGCGAACAGGCATGAAGCCTTGCCGATCGGGGCAACACAGCCCTAAATAGCGGCGGCATATTCACGAAAGGCGACGCGCGATGCAGGAATTTTTCATGGACTATGGCCTGTGGCTGCTCATCGGGCTGCTGGTCATCATCGGCCTCGTCTTTCTACTGTCCGGCAAGAAGAAGGCGCAGGACGTTACGCAGGACATCGCGCCAACCCTGCCCGCACAAACGCCGCCTGTCCCCTTTGTGGAGCCGGTGCCCGCTGCCCCCGTCGTCGTGCCGGTCGAAGCCGTGGCCCCCGTCACCGCGCCAATCGCCCCCGTCGCGGTTGACCCGACACCGGCACCCGAACCCGTGCCTGTGTCCCCCGCCGTCACGGCTGCACCGGAAGGCGAGGACGACCTGCTCCGTCTCAAGGGCGTGGGGCCAAAGCTCAAGACATTGCTGATCGACCTAGGCGTCACCCGCTTCGCCCAGATCGCCGCCTGGACCGACACGGACCTCGCCGCGATCGACGCGAAACTCGGCAATTTCAAGGGCCGCCCGGTCCGCGACCAGTGGATCGACCAGGCCAAATATCTCGCGGCAGGCGACATTGCCGGGTTCGAAGCCAAATATGGCAAGCTGTAAGGCGATTTAGCCCCCGCCCAATATCTCCCGCGCGCGCGGTGCCAGTCGCTCGGTGGCGGCGGCGTGGATGCCGGGCGCTGCGCAGAGCAGGCCAAAGGCGGTCGGGCGGGGCCGGTTGAACAGCAAGGGATCACCCAGCGCATCGGTCACCATAGCGCCTGCTTCCTGACAGATGATCGCGGCGGCGGCGATGTCCCACTCATTGCCCCAACGCACCGTGGCGACCAGATCGGCTTCATCCGCCGCAACCATCGCCATGCGCAGGGCGATGCTGTTGGGCTTTGCCACCGTCACCAGATCACGGTCGATGCGCGGCAATTGTTCGGCCGGGACCCGCGCCCCCGCCAGAGCATCGCGCGAACCAGCACGCAGACTCCGCCCATTACGCGTCGCGCCCTGCCCGGCCTGCGCGATCCAATATTCGTTGCGAGCGGGCGCTGCCAATATACCCAGCCGCACCGCGCCATCCTCCACCAGCGCGACCGACACCGCCCATCCGGGTCGCCCGCGCAGATAATCGCGCGTGCCGTCGATCGGATCGACCACCCACACCCGCGACATGCCCAGCCGATGGACGGTATCGGCGGTCTCCTCCGACAGCCATCCCGCGCCCGGATCGATCGCGCCCAATGATGCGCGCAGCAGGCCGTCCACTTCCAGATCGGCCTCGCACACCGGGTGGCCGGGCACCTTTTCCCACTGGCGCACGCGCGTCTCGCCGCCCGCCCATAGCGTGAGCGCATGATCGGCCGCGTCCGACACGGCCGCCACGATCGCGCGCAGATCCAGCTCAGCCCCCGGCAACGGTCATCCCGTCGACGCGCAGCGTCGGCACGTTCATCGCATAACGGAAATGCAGGTCGTTGGCGGGGACAAGCGATTTGAACATCGCCTTCAAATTGCTGGCGATGGTAATTTCAGACACCGCATGGGCCACCGCACCATTTTCGATCAGAAAGCCCGCCGCCCCCCGGCTGTAATCGCCGGTCACGCCATTGACGCCCATGCCGATCAGTTCGGTGACATAAAGCCCGCGCTTCACATCCGCCATCAGGTCGCCGGGCGATATGCTGCCCGCTTCCATATGGACGTTGGTGATGCTGACGCCCGGCGCGCCGCTGCCGCCCCGGCTGGCATGGCCGGTCGGTTCCTGCCCCAATTGCCGCGCCGACGCGCTGTCCATCAGCCAGCCGGTCAGCACGCCCTTGTCGATCAGCGCGCGCCGTTCGACCGGCAGCCCCTCGCCATCGAACGGGCGCGACCGCAGGCCACGCACCAGCAACGGATCGTCGATGATGGTCACGCCCGCGTCAAACAGCGCCTCACCCAGCAATTCGAGCAGGAAGCTCGACCGCCGCGCAATCGCCGGGCCGACCATGCCACCGATCAGATGCCCCAGCAGGCTCGATCCAATGCGCGGGTCGAAGATGACCGGCATGACGCCGCTATCGACCTTGACCGGGTTCAGCCGTGCCACCGCCCGCTGGCCCGCCCGCACGCCGATCGTCTCGGCATCGTCCAGATCCTCCAGATGGCGCACATTATGGCTGGCATAGTCGCGCTGCATGTCTGCGCCGCTGCCCGCCAATACGCTGGCCCATGTCGAATGGCTGGTCGCGCCATAGGCACCGGCAAAGCCATGGCTGGTCGCCAGCGCCACCTGGCTGCGCCCGCTCGACGCGCCGCCGCCTTCGCTGTTGGTGATGCCCGGCACAGCGCGCGCCGCCTCCTCCGCCACCAGCGCGCGTTCACGCAGCGCGGCGGGTTCCGGCTCCTCGCTGTCGGTCAGGTCCAGCGCGGGCGGGCGCTTCTTCATCAGCCGGTCCTGCGGGGCGAGGCCTGCATAGGGATCTTCGGGTGCCTCGCGCGCCATCGCCACCGCGCGATCTACCAGCGTGCCAAGCGTCGCGGGATTCATGTCCGACGCGGAAATGCTGGCCGACCGGTTGCCGATGAACACGCGCAGGCCGATTTCCTCGCCCTCGGACCGTTCGACATCCTCCAGTGCACCCAGCCGCACCGATACGTTGGTCGAAGCATTACAGGCGTAAATGGCGTCGGCTGCATCCGCACCCGCCTTGCGCGCGGCGCTCACCAGATCCTGCGCGCGCGACTGGGCTTCTTCTAGGCTGAGCATGGAGGCAAGCTATTCCCGAAACGATAAATGGAGTGATCGGCCTTACGCGCTTGGTTCGCGCGGGGCAACGCCCGCCAGCCAGCGGTCGAGCAGGTGCCACGCCACCGCCATGCGCGGCGGGGCAATGAAGGGTGCGTCCGGTTCCCCGGCCATCGCCGCGCGCACGCCAGCGGCATCGCACCAGAAAGCATCCTCAATTTCGGTCGCGTCCAGTGTCAGCGCGTCGCCGGTCGCCTGGGCGATGCACGCGATCATCAACGACGACGGGAATGGCCAGGGCTGGCTCATCACATAGCGCACCTCATGGACGCGGATTCCCGCTTCCTCGAACAATTCGCGCGCGACCGCTTCCTCGATCGTCTCGCCCGGCTCGATAAAGCCCGCCAACGCCGAATAGCGCCCCGGCGGCCAGGCGTGCTGGCGGCCAAGCAGCACTTTGCCGCCATATTCCGCCAGCATGATAGACACCGGGTCCACCCTTGGGAAATGCTCCGCCTGACACGCCCTGCACCGGCGCGCCCAGCCCGCCTTTACCGGGGCAGTCGCCCCGCCGCACACCGCGCAGAAACCATGCCGCGCGTGCCAGTGGAGCAGGCTGCGCGCCGTGCCATAGAGCGCCAGGTCCTGCGCCGACACCTGCCCCGCCAGCCCCCGGCTGCGCGGCGTCGCCCCCGCACCACCGGTCAGTTCGGCCAGCAATCGCGCAAAGATCGGCCGCCCCGCCGGATCGACGCCCAGCAGCACATGATCCTCGACCCGCGCGCCGACTTCGATCGCTTCCAGCACCAGCGCGCCATCCACCTCGACCGGCTCCAGCCCGTCCAGCACCAGCCGCCGCGCCGCCGGATCAGCGAAGGTCTGCGCCAGCAGCGCCGGGTTGGTGCGGATATGGTCCACACGATCTATCGTGCCGCCAACGAAACCGGGCGGGTCGTCGAGCCGGGGGTCAGTGCCGTGCATCCGCATCCTTCTCCTTCAACACCGCCTGCGCCGCGCGGGCGAACAAAGTGGGCAGCCCGGCATCAGCAATGCGCGCGACCGGCCACCATTCCCCCGCACCGGACGGAACATGATCCTGCCCCACATGGGTCGTATGGACGGCCAGCGCCAGTGAGAAATGGGTGAAAACATGATCGACCGGCTCGGCCAGCGTCTGCCAGTCGGCGGCAAAGGGCGGCGTCAAATCAGGGTCAGCGCTCCAGTCGGAACTGGGCAACGCGCGCATCCCGCCCAGCAATCCCTTGTCCGGGCGACGCACCAGCCAGACATGGCCGTCCGCCCGCTCGATCCACCAGCCATGACCAGTCCGGTGGGGCCGCACCTTCTTCGCCGCCTTGACCGGATAGGCCGCAGGATCAGCCGTCCGCACCGCCGCGCAATCGCTCCGCAGCGGGCAGATGCCGCAGGCCGGATTGCGCGACGTGCAGATGGTCGCGCCCAGATCCATCATCGCCTGCGCAAAATCCCCCGCCCGCGCATCGGGCGTGATCGCGTCCGCCGCCGCACGGATCGCCGGGCGGGCAGCGGGCAGCGGAATGTCAATCGCAAACAACCGCGCCACCACCCGTTCGACATTGGCATCCACCACCACAGCGCGCTGCCCAAAGGCGATCGCCGCCACCGCAGCGGCGGTATAGGCACCCACCCCCGGCAGCGCGCGCAGCCCTTCCTCCGTATCAGGGAACACGCCGCCATGGTCGCGCACTATCGCGCGCGCGCAGGCCAGCAGGTTGCGGGCGCGGGCATAATAGCCCAGCCCAGCCCATGCCGCCATCAAGTCCTCATCCGCCGCCGCCGCCAGCGCCTCGACGCTTGGCCAGCGCGCGGTGAATGTCGCGAAATAGGGGCCGACTGCCGCCACCGTCGTCTGTTGCAGCATGACTTCGGACAGCCACACCCGGTACGGATCGGCTGCATTGGTTCCCGGCGGCATCCGCCACGCCAGTCGCCGGGCATGGACATCATAATGGGCGAGCAGATCTCTCGCGATTTTTGCTTGGCTACCCTCGACGCGCATGGCGGCGCTATGCCATGGTACGGCCCATGACGGAACGCCCCCCGACGCCTAAAGTGAAAAGCCGCGCCATTCCTGCGGCGGAGCGGCCGCGCATCGGCGGATCGCGGCGAATCGCCGACCTGATGCCCGACATCGGCCGTGCCGCCTTCCGCAAATTCGGCTTCGTCCAGTCCAGCATCGTCACCCGCTGGTCGGAAATCGTCGGCAGCCATTATGCCAGCATCTCCGCCCCCGAATCGATCCGCTTCCCGGTCGGGCAAAAGGCTGGCGGCACGCTGCAACTCACGGTCATGAGCGGCCATGCGCCGATGGTGCAGCATATGCTGCCCGACCTCATCGAACGGGTGAACCGCTTTTTCGGCTATGCCGCGGTGGCGAAAGTGGCGATGCGGCAGGGGGACATCATGCCCACCCCCGCCGAACGCCGCCCGCCGCCGCGCAATCTCAAACCCATTCCGGTCGAACTGGGCGATTCGCTGCGCGACATTGGCGATCCTGAATTGCGCACCGTACTGGAATCGCTGGCGCAGGGGCTTGCCAACAGCAGCGGCCTGCCCAAAATCGGCTGACTGTTCGCTCAATATTCGGCTGGCGTTCATGGCCAGTCGCACAATGGACTTTGCTTATGAAAAAGCTGCTCCCCCTCGCCCTCTTCGCCCTTCCCGTCGCCGTCATCGCCGCGCCCGCCGCCAACTGGGTCAGCCGCGTCACCATCTCGGCCATCGGCGGCCATGCCATGGGCAATCCCGCTGCGCCCACCAAGCTGGTCGAATATGTGAGCTATACCTGCAGCCACTGCGCCCATTTCGTCGGCGAAGCGAGCGCCCCGCTCAAGGCCAATTATGTGAAGGGCGGCAAGGTCAGCGTAGAGGTCCGCAACGCGGTACGCGACAAATATGACCTGACCGCCGCGCTGCTGGCCCGCTGCGGCGGCCCGGCGCGCTTCATGGGCAATCATGAGGCCTTGTTTGCCAATCAGGACGCCTGGATGGAGCAGCTCCAGACCTATGACCGCGACGCGACCAAGCCGACCGACCAGGTCGCCGCGCTGCGCGACATCGGCCAGAAAACCGGTCTCTACACGCTGATGGCCAAACGCGGCTACACACCCGCCCAGCTCAACGCCTGCATCGCCAGCCCCATGGCGATGAAGCAGATCATGGCGATGACCGACGAAGCCTGGAACAAGGTGAAGATCAGCGGCACGCCCGGCTTCACCGTCAACGGCACGCTCGTCGCCGGATCGGACTGGGGCAAGCTCCAGGCCGCATTGCCCCCCGCCGCGCGCTGATCTAAAACACTCGCCACCCTGCCCATAATCGGAGCCTTGCCCGTCGTGAAAGCCCTTTCCGGTGTTGCCCTTGTCGCCCTGTCCCTGACCCTCGCCGCCTGTGGCAAGAGCGAAGAGGGAGCCACGCCCAAGGGCGAAGCCATCGCCGCCGTCGCCCCGCCAGCCGGAGCCACCTGGTCGGAAACCATCGCAGAAACGCCCGACGGCTATTATGTCATGGGCAATCCGGCGGCCAAGCTGAAGCTGGTCGAATATGGCTCCTACACTTGCAGCCATTGCAAGGATTTCTCGGCCGAAGCGTCGGAGGAGATCAAGAAGATGGTCGACACCGGCAAGATGAGCTTTGAATTCCGCACCTATGTCCGCGACCCGATCGACATTTCGACCGCTTTGCTCGCCCGTTGTGGCGGCAAGGATATTTTCTACCCCCTGTCCGAACAGTTTTTCGCCAACCAGAATGCGATGTTCGAAAAAGCGCAGGCGCTCGGCGACCAATCCTATCAGGCACTGATGAGCGCCCCCCCGGCGCAGCGTTTCGGCCAACTCGCGACCGCGCTGGGCCTGGTCGACTATGCCAAGCAGCGCGGCATTGCCGAAGATCAGGCGAAACAATGCCTGGCCGACACCGCGTCGGCGGAAAAGCTGGCCAAGGGCGTCGAAACCGCCAACAGCCAGTATCAGATCACGGGCACCCCCAGCTTCCTCATCAACGGCGTGCTGGTCGACAATGTCGCCAACTGGGCAGCGCTCCAGCCAAAGCTCAAGGAAGCAGGCATCTGATTGGGCGTCGGGGGGCGGACATCAGCGCTTAAGCGCATAAGGGCCGGGGCGGCACGCTGTCCCGGCGCGTCTTTGTTCTGCGCCGCACCGGCCCACACCCCCACCCGGCCTCCCACAGTGTATCCTGATTGGGCGGCCGGGTGGGGGTGTGGGCCGGTGCGGTTCTGGCGCAGCCAACAAAGATGCAAATAAAACGCCTGAAGCTTTCAGGCTTCAAAAGCTTCGTCGATGCGACTGAATTGCGCATCGAACCCGGCCTGACCGGTATCGTCGGGCCGAACGGTTGCGGCAAGTCCAACCTGCTTGAAGCAATCCGTTGGGTCATGGGCGAATCCAGCGCCAAATCCATGCGCGGCGGCGGCATGGAGGATGTGATCTTCGCAGGCACCGCCACCCGGCCCCAGCGCGATTTTGCCGAAGTCTCGCTGCTCACCGTGCAGGAACAGGGCGAGCTTTTCTCGGCCGTGGATGTCGGCGCGGACGGCGAGCTGGAAGTGACCCGCCGGATCGAGCGTGGCGCAGGCAGCGCCTACAGAGCCAATGGCCGTGACGTCCGGGCCAAGGACGTGTCGCTGATCTTCGCCGACGCCGCCACCGGCCCGCACAGCCCGGCGCTGGTCAGTCAGGGCCGCATCGCCGCCGTCATTGCCGCCCGGCCGCAGGAACGGCGCGCCATGCTGGAGGAAGCGGCGGGCATTGCGGGCCTCCATGTCCGGCGCAAGGATGCTGAACAGAAGCTCCGCGCCGCCGAAGCCAATCTCGCGCGCCTCGCCGAAATCTTGCTCGACATGGACGCGCGCGCCAATGCGCTGCGCCGCCAGGCCCGCGCCGCCGAACGCTATATCCGCCTGTCCGACCAGATTCGCGTCGCCGAAGCCCGCACCCTCTTTGCCCGCTGGCGCGAAGCCCATGCCAGCGCCGAAACCGCCCGCGCGCAGGCGAAGGAAGCCGACGCTGCCGTCGCCCAAGCGCAGGACGCGCAACTGGCCGCTGCTGCCCACGCGCAGGCCGCCCTCGCCACACTGGCCGACCGCCGCGCCGCTGCGCAGCGCGCGCGCGATGACGCGAGCGAGGCTGGCCACCGCCTTTCCACGCTACGCACTGAGCGCGACGGCGTTGTCCGGCGGCTGTATGACCTCGCCCAGCAGACCGCCCGGCTGGAGGAGGATCGCGCCCGCGAAGGCACGCTCGCCAATGACGCCGCCGACGCCATCGCCCGCCTCACCGCCGAAATCGCGACGCTGAAAGCCCGCATCACCGAGACCGAGAAACTGCGCCCCGATTTCGCCAGCCGCATCGCCAGCGCCGAGGATGGCGCGCGCGATGCCGAACTGGATCTGGCCAAAGCGATGGCCAAGCAGGCAGGCGAACAGGCCGAACTGCGCGTCGCTGAGGCCGCACTCGTCGCCGCGCGCAACCGGCTGGAGCGCGCAGAACGCGAGGTTCAGCGCCTTGCCAGCGAAGCCGCCGCCCTGCCCGATCCCGCCCCTCTCGAACTCCAGCGCACCAACGCCATCGCCGTGCAGGAACAGGCCAGCGCCGCCCGCGACGCTGCCGAAGCCACAATCAACGCCGCCGAAGCCGCCCGCCAGTCCGCCAGCGAACAGCGCGCCGCCGCCGAAGGCGCACTTGCCGCCGCCCACGCCGCGCTGGCCGCGCTCGACAGCGAAGCCGCCGCGCTCAAGCGCGCAGTCGATAGCGGCCCCGGCGGTCGCACCCGCGCGCTCGACATGCTCAAGGCCGCGCCCGGCTATGAGCGCGCGCTGGCCGCCGCGCTGGGCGACGATCTGGAAGCGCCGATCGCACCGGACGGAAAGCGTCGCTGGGCCGGCGCGTCCCGGCTGGCCAACGATCCCGTTCTGCCCGATGGCTGCGCGTCACTCGCCGCCCATGTCATCGCTCCGCCCGAACTCACCCGCCGCCTTACCCAGATCGCGGTCGCCGACACGGATGAGGGCCAGCCCCTTGCGGTCGGCCAGCGGCTCGTCACCCGCGACGGCCAGCTGCGCCGCTGGGACGGCTATGTCGCGATAGAAGGCGGCGCGGCGGCGGCGGAGCGGCTGATCCGGCTCAACCGGCTGGAGGCCATCGCCGCCGCCCGCCCAGCCGCCCAATCGCACGTCGATGCCGCCAGCACCGAGCAGCAGGACGCCAAGGCCCGTGAACAGGCGGCCAGCGAAGCGCTTGCCAGTGGCCGTACCCAACTCGCCCAGGCCGATCAGAGCCTGCGCACCGCACTGCGCACCGCTGACGAAGCGACCACCGCGCTCGAACGGCTGGCGGGACGGCGCGAGGGGATAGAGGAACGGCTGGTCGAAGCGCGCCGCGATGCCGACGCCGCCCGCGCCGACCATGACAGCGCCCAATCGGCCCGCGCAGCCATGCCCGACGGGGCCGAAACACGCGCGCAGGTCACCGCGCTAGCGCAGGCTAGCGAGAAGGCGCGCGCGGCCGTCAGCCAGTTGCAGGCCGATCAAGCGCTGGCCGACCGCGCCTTGTCGAGCGATCGCGAACGACAGGGTGCCGCCGACGCGGAAATCAAGGGCTGGCGCGCCCGCGCGGGCGAAGCGGCCAAGCGCATCGCCGCCATGGTCGCGCGCGGCGAGGAGATCGCCACCGAACGTGCGATGATCGAACGCCAGCCCGACGCACTGGCACAGGCCATCGCATCGCTGAACGATCAGGGCGCAACCCTGATCGCCGCCGCCGATGCCGCCCGCCATGCCGAACAGGACGCCGAAGCCGCCTTGCGCCAGGCCGAACAGCGCACCGCACAGGCTGGCGAAACGTTCGCCGCCGCCCGCGAAGCCCGCGCGACCGCCATCGCCCGCGCCGAATCCGCCGATGAACGGCGGATGGAAACCAACCGGTTGTCGGGCGAACGCTTTGAATGTCCACCGCCCTTGCTGCCCGAAAAGCTTGGCTTCGCCAGCGCCGACATCCGGCTGGCCCAGACCGAACAGGCCGACCATGACCGTTTCAGTGTCGATCGCGAACGGATCGGCCCGGTCAATCTGGTCGCAGCGCAGGAGTTGGAGGAACTGGAACAGGTGCAGGCGACCAGCCGCGCCGAAAGTGAGGAACTGACCCAAGCGATCCACCGCCTGCGCGGATCGATCGGCAGCCTCAACCGCGAAGGGCGCCAACGCCTGCTTGCCGCGTTCGAGGCGGTCGACGGCCATTTCCGCCGCCTCTTCACCACCCTGTTCAACGGCGGGCAGGCGCATCTGGAGCTGATCGACAGCGACGATCCGCTGGAGGCGGGGCTGGAGATCATGGCCCAGCCGCCGGGCAAGAAACTCGCCGCGCTCACCCTGCTGTCAGGCGGCGAACAGGCGCTGACCGCCGTGGCGCTGATCTTCGGCCTGTTCCTGACCAACCCCGCGCCAATCTGTGTGCTGGACGAGGTCGACGCCCCGCTCGACGACGCCAATGTCGAGCGTTTCTGCGACCTGCTCGACGCGATGGTGGCGCAGACCCAGACCCGCTACCTCATCGTCACCCACAATGCCGTCAGCATGGCCCGGATGCACCGCCTGTTCGGCGTCACCATGGTCGAACGCGGCGTCAGCCGCCTCGTCTCGGTCAACCTCCAGAGCGCCGAGGCACTACTGGCGGCGGAGTGATTTTTGTAGTTACGAAAATGCTTGACAATTTTTTGTAGTTACAATATTGTAACTTGGAAACCGGAGACAGGCGCATGAGTGCCCCGGTGCGCTTCAAACGCACATAGGGGATGTAATTATGGAGATCAGTTTCGATCCGGCAAAGCGATTGAAAACCCTTCTGGAACGGGGACTGGATTTCGCCGACGCCGTGCAGGTTTTTGACAGTCCATCCTACACGGTGGAGGATGATAGATATGACTATGTGGAGCCGCGTTTTCAAACTTATGGCCTGATGAACGACAGGCTCATTACAGTGGTCTGGACGCCTGTTGATGATGGTATCCGGGTTATTTCCATGAGGAAGTGCAATGACCGAGAGCAGAAAGCCTTTGCCCGCAGACTGGGATGATGATGACATCCCTGAATGGACGGAGGAGGTATTTGACCGAGCGGAATTTCGCATCGGCGGTAAGCTCATCCGTCCTGCCACGGGCACGCTGACCCGCGCCGGCCGCCCCAAATCCAGCGATCCCAAGCAACAGGTTACCCTCCGCCTCGACGCCGCGGTGCTGGACGGTTTCCGTGCCACCGGTCCGGGCTGGCAAAGCCGGATCAACGCCGAACTGCGCAAGGCGCTTGGCCTTTAATCCTTAACCCGCCCGAACCAGCCCTTCATCCGGCGGAACAGGCCGCGTTCGCTGACCGGTTCGAACATTTCGTCCGGCCCTTCGGGGTCCAGCACCTCATGGTCCGCCAGCCAGGCCTGCACATCGTTCAGGTCCGGCGTCTCATAGGGGCGCAGCGTCCGGCCCGGCTTCTGGCGCATCTCCTCAATCCCCGCGACCAGCCCGCGCTGCGCGATCACTGCCGCCACCCGCTCTACCGGCAGGTCGAGATGTTCGGCGATCAGGTCGTCGCGGATCGCCCTGATCTTGTCCTCCCACCCGGCATTGGCGGGAAGAGCGGTGTCGATCGTCACGTCGCATTCGGTATCCAGCCGCATCGACCGGTTGTTCATGTTGGACGACCCGACCCGGATCAGCCGGTCATCGACGATCAAAATCTTGGCATGGACATAGATCGGCACCCCGCGCATCGTGAAGGGGTGATAGATGCGCAAGCGGCCATGGGCGTCGCGCGCCTTCAGCGCCTCGAACAGGCGCGCGCGCGCCGTGTCCATCGCCTGCTGCTCCAGCCAGCCATCGGCCTGGGTCGGATTGATGATGACGATGTCCGGCCCATCCGGTTCGACCAGCCGCTTGGCGATCGCCTCGGCAATCCGGCGTGACGCAAAATATTGGCTTTCAGCATAGATACAGCGCTTGGCCGCCGCGATCTGGTGGCAATAGAGAAGCTCAATCTCCGCCAATTCCTCCTGATCGTCCATCTTGGGCGCAGTGCGGGCAATGGCGACGTCGACATCGGTAAACTGCACCGGCAGATTGTCCGGCCAGCAATCCTGCACCCCCTCGATCGGCGTCAGCGCGTCGCCACCCGCGCCCACCCAGCGATTGCGCGCATGGTCGCCCAGCGCAGCGGCAACCGGACCCATCAGCGCCGTGGTCGCATCATGCCATGGCCCATAGGGCGACCCGTCGGGATGCAGCCGTCCCGGCTCTTCGTCGCGATGATGGCGCGTGTCCCAGCGGTCGCCCGTCATGTCGATGCCGCCGCAAAAGGCGAAACAATCATCGATCACCACGATCTTCTGATGATGGGAGGCGGCGGGCGGATGATGGCTGTCCAGCTTCACCGTCACGCGCGGGTGCGCCATCCATTTCAGCGTCGTGAACAGGTTGGTCGGTCGCACCATCGACTTCATCGCGCCAATGTCCCAGCGCAGCAGAAATATCTCCAGCTCCGGCGTCCGCTCCACCAGCCAGCTGATGAAATCGCCGATCACCACCGGCGCGCCATCATCGGCCTCATCCTCGCGGACCAGCGTGATCGCGGCGTCGAAATCCCACCCGATCAGCATGATCCGCCGCGTCGCCTTGAGCATCGCGGCGCGCGCATGGCGGAAATAGGCGTCGGCGTCGATGATCGTGCTGGCCCGCGTCGCGCGTGCGATCCGCCAGCAATCTTCACCCGGTTTCGGTCCCGCGCTCATGCGCTGCCGACCACAAGACATCCCAGGAGCATCAGCAACCCGGCAAAACGGTTGGAGCGGAATTTGGCCAGCGGATCGACGCCATCCTCGCGCAGCGTCGCGACCTGCCACAGCAGATGCACAGCCATCGGCAGCAGCGCGGCCAGCGCCAAGGCTTCCGCCCGCACCTGCCAAATCGCCCCGGCCCACAGGCCAAGCGCACACAGATAGCAGATCGCCACGCCCGCCCGGACGTGCCGCCCCATGGAGAGCGCGCTGGAACCAATGCCGATCAGCGCGTCGTCCTCCCGATCCTGCAGCGCGTAGATGGTGTCATAGCCCACAACCCAGAAAATGGTTCCGGCGTAGAGCGAAATTCCCGCCAGGGTCAGCGCCCCCATCACCTCGCTCCACCCCACCAAAGCCGCCCAGGAAAAAACCAGCCCCAGCCAAATTTGTGGCCAGCCGGTGATCCGCTTCATGAACGGATAGGCCGCCACCAGCGCCAGCGACCCCAGTGCCACGATCTGCGCATAAAGCCGCAATTGCAGCAGCACGATCAGTCCGATCAGGCACAGCGCCACCAGCCACAGCCACGCCGTGCGCACCCTCATCGCCCCGCTCGCCAGCGGCCGTGCCGCCGTGCGCGCCACTTTGCGGTCCAGATCGCGATCGACAATATCGTTGAACACGCATCCCGCCCCGCGCATCGCAATACTGCCGAGCAGCAGCCATAGAATCAACGACCAGCGCGCGAAACCGCCCCCCGCCAGCGCCACCGCCCAGGCACCGGGCCAGAAGAGCAGCCACCAGCCGATCGGCCGGTCGAACCGCGCCATCTGCACCAGCGCGCGTGGCGTGTCCGGCAGCCGCGCCAGCAGCCCGTGCGCCTGGCTGTCGGGGACGATCGTCTGGCTCACACACAACTCCGTTCGCCCCGCGCTTGTCGAAGGGCCATTCTTCTCTAAAGACTCCCATAGCCTCCGGGCAAGTTTCGTCGAACGGAAAGCGCATCATGACCGCAACCCCCGCCTGGCCACCGCAAAGCGCGCCGCGCCTCCATGTCGAAACCCAGTTGGGGGACGGCGTGTCGGTGCCGGTCGATGGCAATCCGGCCCATTATCTGATCAGCGTCATGCGGGTGAAGCCTGACGATATCATCCTGCTGTTCGACGGTCGGTCCGGCGAATGGGCCGCCCGCGCCCGCGACATTCGCAAGCGCGACCTGATGCTCGATTGTATCAGCCAGACCAGGCCGCCCGAAGCTATCCCCGATTTCTGGCTCTGCTGCGCCCCGATCAAAAAAGGCCGCATCGACCTGATCGCGGAAAAGGCGTGCGAACTGGGGGTGGCGAAGCTCCAGCCGGTGCTCACCCGCCGCGCCGTGGTGGACAAGCTGAATCTGGACCGGCTGCACGCCCATCTGGTCGAGGCCGCCGAACAATGCGGCCGCACCGCCCTGCCGGAACTGGCCGCGATGGTGAAACTCGACGCGCTGCTGAAAGACTGGCCGCAGGAGCGCCACCTGTTTTTCGCCGACGAAACCGGCGGTGCGCCGCTGACCACGGCTTTTGCCGCCCACCCCGGCCCCGCCGCGTTCCTGATCGGGCCGGAGGGCGGATTCGACCCTGTCGAACGCGAAACGATCCGCGCCCATCCGCGCGCCGTGCCGGTCTCGCTCGGTCCCCGTATCCTGCGCGCCGAAACCGCCGCCATCGCCGCGACGGCGGCCTGGATGACGCTCAACGGCGACTGGCACTGAGTTTCATTTCGCTATTGGATTGAACCGATTATAGACAAGCCCTATCTGCTGATCGCCCGCTACTGTTTGACGGGCAGAGGGGAAGTATTAAGGGCGGGGCATGAGCACCAGAACCGACTCAGCGGGTGAAGACCCCGTCATCGAAAGCCGCGACCAGCTGATTGCGGCCTTTGCCAAGGGCGAAAAACCCAAGGATCGCTGGCGCATCGGCACGGAACATGAAAAATTCGTCTATAGCCGCAAGGATCATCACGCGCCGTCCTATGAGGAAAAGGGCGGCATCCACACACTGCTGATCGGCCTGACCCGCTATGGCTGGAACCCGGTGTTTGAGGGCGAAAATATCATCGCCCTGTCCGGCACCGATGGCACGATCAGCCTGGAACCGGCGGGCCAGCTGGAACTGTCCGGCGCGCCGCTCGACAATATCCACCAGACCTGCGCCGAAACCGGCCGCCATCTGGAACAGGTCAAATATGTCGGCGACATGCTGGGGCTGGGCTTCCTCGGCCTTGGCATGTGGCCCGACAAGACCCGCGCCGACCTGCCGATCATGCCCAAGGGCCGGTACGAGATCATGCTGCGGCACATGCCGCGCGTCGGCTCCATGGGGCTGGACATGATGCTGCGCACCTGCACCATCCAGACCAATCTGGACTATGGCAGCGAAGCCGACATGGCCCAGAAGTTCCGCGTCTCTCTCGCTCTGCAACCGCTTGGCACCGCATTGTTCGCCAATTCGCCCTTCACCGAAGGCAAGCCCAACGGCTTCCTGTCCTACCGCAGCCATATCTGGTCGGATACCGACCCCAAACGCACCGGCATGTTGCCCTTCGTGTTCGAGGACGGCTTTGGCTATGAGCGTTACGCCGACTACGCCCTCGATGTGCCGATGTATTTCGTCTATCGCGACGGCAAATATATCGACGCTTCCGGCCTGTCGTTCCGCGATTTCCTGAACGGCAAACTCTCCGTCCTGCCCGGCGAAAAGCCGACCGAGAAGGATTGGGAGGATCATCTCTCCACCGCCTTCCCCGAAGTCCGGCTCAAAAGTTTCCTCGAAATGCGCGGGTCGGACGGCGGGCCATGGGGCCGCATCTGCGCCCTGCCCGCTCTGTGGGTCGGCCTGCTCTATGATCAGGGCGCGCTCGATGCCGCCTGGGATCTGGTCAAGGACTGGAGCATGGAGGATCGGCAGATCTTGCGCGATTCCGTGCCCAAACTCGGCCTCGACGCGCCGATCGGCAAGGGCCGCACCCTGCGCGACATCGCCCGCCCTGCACTGGACATCGCCCGTTCAGGCCTTGCGGCACGCGGTCGCCTCAACGCGGCTGGCGACAATGAAACCGGCTATCTGTCCGATCTGGAAGATGTCGTCTCGTCCGGCAAGACCCATGCCGAACGGCTGCTTGATCGCTATCATGGCGAATGGGGCGGCGACGTCAGCAAAGTCTATGCCGAAGAGAGCTTCTGACTGTGAATTAGCCCCTCCCCTTCAGGGGAGGGGTTGGGGTGGGGGCGCACCTCTGGACGCACCCTGTGATTAATTTACTCCGCCGCCTGAATCACTGCGGCAACTGGACGCTTGCGTCCCGTCACCCACGCAAAGAAGCGTGGGACGGGCGCATTGCGCTCCATCCAGTCGCTATAGGCGCGATAGTCCGGGTCGGCGGACAGATGCTGTTCCTCGGTCCGCGCGCGCCAATAATAAACCGCGTTGGTCAGCGCTAGCATCGCGCAATTGCGCACCATGTCCGCCATCGACCCGCTCACGCTCAGGAACGGCAGCGCGGAAAACCACCAGAACAGATTTTTCGCCAGATAGGCCGGATGCCGGGTCCAGCGATACGGCCCGTGCGTCAAAATCCCGCGATGGGTCAGGTTGGAAAAGCGCAGGCCGAACGCCACCGTCGCCCAGGCGTAAATGCCGGTCAGCAGCACCAGCCACCCGCCCAGCAGCCATTGCAGCACCCCTGACCCCTGCGTCCAATAGTCCCATTCCGCCCCGCCCGCATGATAATCGAGCGGCCCGCCGCCGCCCATCAGCACGAAGGGCGGATAGCAGATCAGGGCCGCGACCCAGCCCGCCAGATAGGGGTTGGCGGTGCGGATATGCGAATCCAGCGGCTTGAAGGTCAATATATAGCCGACCGTCGCCAGACAGACATCGATCATGAACATGACCGCGATCAGGAAACCGGCCAGCGCCACCGGATTGGCAAAGGCCTCCTCTATCCGCCAGTTGACCACGCTGGCGAAATTGCCCGGCACGATCGAGACCATGAAGGCCAGGAAAAAGCCCTTCACGCTCCAGGTGCGGGCGTGGTGCGCGACCTGTGCCATGTCGGGCGCGCCCGCCGCGCCGCCAATCACCCATTGGCCAAAATGGTAGGACGCATCCTTCGGATTCACCAGCCGCCGGTCTATCCAGAGGATATAGGGGATGGACAGGCCCAGCAGCCACGGCGCGACGGCGGTGAACAGGTCCATCGAAAATCGATAATTGCCGCTCCAATACCAGCGCGCGACGCAGTAAAAAACCGCAATGGCCAGCCAGGTAGCCCACAGCCCGGCAATCTTGACGATGCTGATGTCCAGCACGTCGCGCACGGTGCGCGCCGGGCCACGCCAGTCGATCCCCGTCGATGCGTTGCGATGCACCTTGTCCACCACCAGCGACCACAGCACCATCGGCAGGCCGCAGGCGACCACGGCGGCCAACCCGGCATTCGGACCGTCCATGCCATAATGGCGCGCCACGAGCGTCCACAGGCCAAGGCCGACAAGGCCAGCGATGCCCACGCCATGGCTGACGGCGGATGGGGGGCAGGGATCGGCAGAATCGCGCATGATCCTCGCTCTAGCGCAAAAGGGTAAGCAAGCGGTGAAAGACGTCGCCAAGCCGCACCAACAGGAATCACCTTAACCTGCAGCAAGGCCATGAACCCTTTTTATCTCAGTGCGTTACCTCCTCCATAACATTCGACAATGGAGACAGGAGATGACGATTGCGGTGCGATTTCCCGATGGCAGCGTCCGCAACATCCCTGCCCAGTTGAAGGAAATCCCAAACCCTGCCAGCCCCGACGCCCAGCCCGGCTTTGAGCGCGTCCCGCTCAACTGCGATCCGGTCTGGCGTTTTCAGCGCGTCGGCGGCGACTGGTACGCCACGCCCCGCAGCGGCAGCCTCTCGCTGCTCAAGCCCATATTGCCCGAATGGTGGCGGACCGTCCGCCACATGAATATAGACGATCCCACGCCTCGCAGCCGCAAACAGCGCCAGTCGCAAGGTCGCGGCCCCATCGACACCGCTGCCTGATGCCTCAGCCGCCCAGCACGTTGATCGTGAAGGCCAATATGCCAAGATTGAACAGGAAAGCGGCGAGGCTCTGGAACAGCACGGTGCGCCGCACCTCACTGTCGGTGACCGATACGTCCGACGTCTGGAACGTCATCCCCAGCGTGAAGGCGAAATAGAGGAAATCCCAATAGCCCGGCTCCTTTGTGTCCGGGAAATCCAGCCCGCCGCAATCGCCGCCGCCCCCATCCGGCCGGGACCTGTCCGCCCGGTAGAAGATATGGGCATAATGCATCGCGTAGATCAGGTTGGAAAAGGTCCAGGCAATCAGCAAAGTCACCAGCAGCAGCGCGACCACCGCCGTCTTAGGCCCGCCATGCTGACTCACCGCCACACCGACTGCGACCAATATGACCAGGCTGACGATCGCGGTCAGCAACAGCATCAGTTCGCGATTGGCGTCATTGGCCTTCGCCTTGGCCCGCATCGCGGCGGCATCTGACCGGATCAACGGCACGACCGACGCCATGAAGGCCAGTGCCGCAATGTCGAATCCCGCCATCACCGCCTCATGCCAGCGCAGCCACAGCGCCAGCGGCGCTGCCGTCGCCAGCAGCGCCAGGAACATGCCATAGCGCCAGGGAAAGATCGGTTGGCGGGGACCGGTGCGGCTCATGCCCTCATCATAGCACGGCAGCGATCAATCCGCGCGCCTGCGCCTCATTGGCCTCCAGATACCAGTTTTCCGGCGCTTTTTCGAGCAGCTCCTCCATAGCAATGTCAGACTCCAGGATCAGATTCTGGAACCCCTCATTCTGGATCGCGATCGACGATTGTATCTCGTTCAGCGTCGCCTTCAATGTCGCGATGCAGGTCGATAGCGGCCCGGCCAGCTGGATATTTTTCGTGATCAGCCGCTCATGGATCATGATCCGGGTGCCGCGAGTCACATAGCGATTTTCGGTCGCGAAAAAGCTCATAAAGGTCGCGCCCGCCGAATAGACCGCCGTTCGCCCCAGAAACACCAGCCGCCGCTCAGGATAGAGGTCGGAATGGAAGCGGATATCCTCTCCCATCAGCCGCGCAATCTCCGGGTCGCCGCCCAGCGTGGAAATCTCCACCACCACCTGCCCCTGTTGCGGCGCATTGGCCAGGCAATTCTTGAAATGCAGATACATGCCATGGTCGACCACGCCCGACAGCATGATCGATGGATATTCAAAATCTCTGGGGCCAAGCATTGGCGCGGTCATCAGCATCATCACGTCCCTAAAATTGCGGTTTCGCGCTGCACTACGCACGGGCGCGCAAAAGGTGCCGCGCTTTTGCGCTGGCGCCGCGCGCGAGAGCCTGTAAAGAACAGATCATGACCATGGGGCAGCGGACATGATCGCAAAACTTAAAGGACGGCTCGACAGCACCGGCACGGACCATGCCATCATCGATGTGGGGGGCGTGGGCTATCTTGTCGGTGCGTCGTCGCGCACGCTGGCGGCGCTGGGGACGATCGGCGAAGCGGTAACGATCCACACCGAAATGCTGGTCGCGGCGGACTCGATCCGCCTCGTCGGCTTCGCCCGCGCGGAGGAACGCGACTGGTATCGGCTGCTCACCCATGTCCAGGGCGTAGGATCGCGCGTGGCGCTGGCAATATTGTCCGCGCTCGAACCGCTCGAACTCCACCGCGCTGTCGCCATGGGGGACAAGGCGATGATCGCGCGGGCGAATGGGGTCGGCCCGAAACTCGCCCAGCGCATCGTCAATGAACTGAAGGAGAAGATCGGCACCGCACCCGCGGGCGGCCCGGTCGGCGCAGGCGGCATCGCCATCCTCCCCACCGGCAGCTTCGCCTCCGACGCACTCTCGGCCCTGCAAAATCTCGGCTTCAAACCCCATGAAGCCAGCACCGCCGTCGCCGCCGCCGAAGCGGAACTGGGCGACCACGCCAGCCTCGACGCGCTGGTGCGACTGGCGCTGCGGAAGGCGGCGAAGTGATGTGCGCCTCCACCCGTCATGCTGAACTTGTTTCAGCATCCATTGCGCCGCACAAGCCGAAGGGCGGTGTCGATGAAGCAACCATGCGTCTATATCCTCGCCAGCCAGCCCTACGGCACGCTCTACATCGGCGTGACGTCCAACCTGATCGGTCGGCTGATACAACATCGGACAGAGGCAATCCCCGGCTTCACCAGCCAATATGGCGTCCATCGCCTCGTTCGCTTCGAGGCGTGCGATACGATGGAGCAGGCCATCCTGCGCGAGAAGCAGCTCAAGCGCTGGCATCGTCCGTGGAAAATCAATCTCATCGAGTCGGAAAATCCGCAATGGGTCGATCTGGCAGTCAATCTCGGTCTGCCGCCGATCCATCCGCAAGTCAGGCACGATGGATGCTGAAACAAGTTCAGCATGACGGGTTTTGCCCATGACCGACGACCGCCTCCTAACCCCCGCCCGCCGCATCGAGGATGTCGATGCCGCGCTGCGTCCCAAGTCGCTCGATGAATTTATCGGGCAGGAAGCCGCGCGCGGGAACCTGCGCGTGTTCATCGAAGCCGCGAAACAACGCGGCGAAGCACTCGACCATGTCCTTTTCTTCGGCCCGCCGGGCCTTGGCAAGACCACGCTGGCGCAGATCGTTGCCAAGGAAATGGGCGTGGGTTTTCGCGCCACGTCCGGCCCGGTCATCGCCAAGTCGGGCGATCTGGCCGCCTTGCTCACCAATCTGGATGAGGGCGACGTCCTGTTCGTGGACGAAATCCATCGCCTCAACCCTGCGGTCGAGGAAGTGCTCTACCCCGCGATGGAGGACCGCGCGCTCGACCTGATGATCGGCGAAGGCCCGTCCGCCCGCTCCGTCCGCATCGACCTGCCACCCTTCACGCTGGTTGGCGCGACCACGCGGCAGGGCTTACTCACCACACCCTTGCGCGATCGGTTCGGCATCCCGGTGCGGTTGCAATTTTACACCGTCGCCGAGCTGGAACTGGTCGTGCGCCGCGCCGCCCGCCTGCTGGACCTTGCCATCACCCCCGACGGCGCGATGGAGATTGCCCGCCGGTCGCGCGGCACCCCGCGCATCGCCGGGCGACTGCTGCGCCGGGTGCGAGATTTCGCCAATGTCGCGGGCGTCCCCGCCGTGGACGCAAAGGTCGCCGACGCCTCGCTCCGCCGGCTGGAGGTCGATGAGCTGGGCCTCGACCTCATGGACCGCCGCTATCTAATGATGATCGCCGACATTTATCGCGGCGGCCCGGTCGGCGTGGAAACCCTCGCTGCGGGCCTCTCCGAAGCGCGCGACACGATCGAGGAAGTGATCGAGCCTTACCTCATCCAGCTTGGCCTGATTGCCCGCACCGCGCGCGGTCGCTGCCTCAATGGGCCGGGCTGGAAGCATCTGGGCCTCAACCCGCCGCAGGACATACAGGACAGCCTTTTCGACTAAGAAAAGCGTGGCCGCTACGGCATGGCGTGGCTATAGCCATGGCCAAGATCAGGCACGCATCAGACGCGCCGGAACCGCAGGAGTCGAGCCTTGAGGGCCATCGAGACATTTCCCAACCTCGTCACCATGTTCTTCGCCCGCACAACCGAGCAGGGCGACAAGCCCTTCCTGTGGCGCAAGAGCGAGGGCATATGGCACGCGCTCAGCTGGAACGAAGTGGCCGCCCAGGTCGCCGCCCTCTCCACGGCGCTCAAGGCACTGGGCCTCAAACCCGGCGATCCGGTCATGCTGGTCAGCGAGAATCGCCCGGAATTTTGCATCGCCGACCTCGCCATCATGGCGGCGGGCTGCATCACCGTGCCGACCTACACCACCAACACCACCCGCGATCATCAGCATATATTGACCGACAGCGGCGCCCGCGCCGTCATCGTTTCGACCGCCAAGCTGGCCCAGGCGTTGATGCCCGCCGTCGTCCGTTCACAGGCCGCCTTCGTCATCGGCATGGAGCCGTTGCGCGGCGCGCAGGGTCAGGCGACCTGCCATCTGTGGGACGATCTGATCGCTGCTCACCCGACAAGCATCGCCACCTGCGCCGCCGCCCAGACCGCGACCCGCAATGACCAGGCCTGCATCATCTACACCAGCGGCACCGGCGGCGCGCCGCGCGGGGTGATGCAGCATCATGGCGCGATCCTGCTCAATGCCGAGGGGGCTGGCACGATCGTCGCGGAGGATTTCGGCTGGGGCGAGGAAAGCTTCCTCTCCTTCCTCCCCCTCTCCCACGCCTATGAACATAGCGGCGGGCAATTCCTGCCGATGCTGCTGGGCGGGCAAATCTATTATGCGGAAGGGTTGGAAAAACTCGCCAGCAATATCGAGGAAACCCGCCCGACCATCATGGTCGTCGTCCCGCGCCTGTTCGAAGTGCTGCGCGCCCGCATCATCAAGTCGATCGAGAAGCAGGGCAAATTCCCGACCTGGCTGATGGCGCAGGCGCTGCGCATCGGCGCGAAGGAGCAGCAGGGCAAAGCCTCGATCCTCGACAGGCCCCTGAAGGCCGTCCTCGCCCGCACGCTCATCCCCAAGATCCGCGCCCGCTTCGGCGGCAGGCTCAAGGCGCTCGTCTCCGGCGGCGCGCCCCTCAACCCCGATGTCGGCCTGTTCTTCGACGCGATGGGCCTCACCCTGCTTCAGGGCTATGGCCAGACCGAGGCGGGACCGGTGGTCAGCTGCAACCGCCCCCGCGCCGGGATCGCCATGGACACGGTCGGCCCGCCGCTCAAAGGGGTGGAGGTGAAAATCGCCGAGGATGGCGAAATATTGGTCCGTGGCGAACTGGTCATGCACGGCTACTGGCGCAACCCTGCCGAAACCGAAAAAGTGCTGAAAGACGGCTGGCTCCATACCGGCGACATTGGCGAATTTGATGCGCACGGCCGCATCCGCATCACCGATCGCAAGAAAGACCTGATCGTCAATGACAAGGGCGACAATGTCTCCCCGCAAAAGGTCGAGGGGATGCTGACGCTCCAGAACGAAATCGGCCAGGCCATGGTCCATGGCGACCGCCGTCCCTATCTGGTCGGCCTGATCGTGCCGGACGCGGATTGGACCCGCGAATGGGCGCAGGCCAATGGCGTCGCGCCCGCAGATGCCCCCGCAAACCCGGCCTATATGGCGGCGCTGCGTGCGGCGGTGGACCGGGTCAATGCCGACCTGTCGGTGATCGAACGGGTCCGCCGCTTCATCATGGCCGACGAACCCTTCACCATCGACAATGAGGAAATGACCCCGTCGATGAAGATCCGCCGCCATGTGATCCGCAAACGCTATGCGGAGCGAATGGACGCGCTGTATAAGGGGTGAGGAAGTAATGGCGCTGCGTCCCATGGCAATATCGGCGGCGATCATCGCCAGCGCGCCTTTGCACGCCGCGCCCGCAGCGGGTCCGGCCAGCATCGCCGAGCATCAGCGCCAATGCGCGGGCAAGGATGGCTGGAGCGATCCCGCCCCGCCGATCCGCATCTTCGCCAATGTCTATGATATCGGCAGTTGCGGCATCACCGTGCTGCTCATCACTGGGCCGAAGGGTCATATATTGATCGACGCGGCCACCGCGCAGGCCGTCCCCTCGATCATCGCGAACATCGAACGCCTCGGTCTCCGCCCCACAGACGTCCGCTATCTGCTCACTACCCATGAGCATGTCGATCATGTCGGCGGGCTGCACGCGATCCAGCAACGCACCGGCGCTACCCTGATCGCGTCGGCGGCGGCCCGACCGATGCTGGAAAGCGGCACCCCGGCCAGCGATGATCCGCAACGCGGCAGCATCCCCGACTTCGCCGGCGCGCGCGTGGGTCGCATCGTCAAGGATGGCGAGACCATCGCGCTGGGGTCGCTCCGCCTGACCGCTCATCTGACGCCGGGCCATTCGCCGGGGGGCACAAGCTGGTCCTGGACCGCCTGCGCTGGCAAAAGCTGCCGCAGGATAGTCTATGCCGACAGTCTGAGCGCAGTATCAGCGGACGCCTATCGCTTTGCCGATCACCCCGCCTATGTCGCACGCCTGCGCGCCACCATCGCCAAGGTCGCGGCCCTGCGCTGCGACCTGCTCATCACCCCGCATCCCGCTTCCAGCAATCTCTACGATCGCCTCGCCGGAAAAGCCCCGTTGATCGACAGCAAGGCCTGCGCCACCTACGCCGCCACCGCGCGCAAGACTCTCGACCAGAGACTGGCTCGCGAGTCGGCTTCCGTAAAACGTCGATAAAGGCGGCGGCCTATTTCCCCGGCGCGCGATAGGGTATGAAATCCCCCAGCGCGCAGCTGCCAGTCGTCATCCCCGTCACCAGGTTGGCGCTGGTGGCGATGTCGCCCCGGCACAGCTGCGACCCGAAACTGCGGGTGATCATCGTGTCGCCGGAGGTCAGGCCGTTGCAACTGCCGATCAGCTCATTCTTGTAGATCAGCCGCCTGCTGACCCGGTAGAGCAGCACATTATTGCTGATCACCGTCAAATTGGTCTGCGGCTCCCGGTTGATGCAACTGACCTTCTCGCCCGCAACCTTACCCGCCAGCGCCTTGTCCAGCGTCGCGACCTGCTTGTCGGTCAGGGGCGTGGGCGTGTAGCTGCCGGTGCAGGCGACCAGCAAAAGGGGCGTCAGGCATATCCAGGCACGCATCACGGCTCTCCATTTCCTCACCGATTAAGTGACCCATAAGGCTCCTCCCCCTTGGGGGGAGGTTGGGTGGGGGTGTGCTACGGCCAGCGTGGACGCTCAGCTTCGCCTCGCTCCCCTTCCCCGCCGAGTAAATGAGTCACAATCATCGCATATTGATATAACACGGCATCGTAGCGCAAATCCCGTCAGGCCGCATCCTTCGCCGCACGCCGCGCCGCCAGTTGATCCACATCCCGTGCCCGCATGAAGATATTGGTCGCCCGCTCCTGCCCGATCGTCGTCGGCACCGTCGCCTCGCCACGCGCCCGCGCTGCCTCGACCGCCGCCACCCGCGCGGCCAGCGCCTCATTATCCGGCTCCACCCCCAGCGCGAACCGCCCGTTGGAGAGCGTATATTCGTGCGCGCAATAGACCACCGTATCGTCCGGCAACGCACCCAGCCGGCCCAAATTGGCGAACATCTGCGCCGCCGTCCCCTCGAACAACCGTCCGCAGCCCATCGCAAACAGCGTATCGCCGACAAAGAGGATGGCGTCGTCGGCCAGATGATAGGCGATATGCCCGGCGGTATGGGCTGGAACTTCCATCACGGTCGCGACATGATCGCCGATCCGCACGCTGTCGCCCTCGCCCACCGTCCGGTCGAGCGTGCCGATCTTTGCCGCCTCCGCCGCCGGACCGGTAATCACGCAACCCGTTGCGGCCTTTATCGCCGCATTGCCGCCGACATGATCGCCATGCCAGTGGGTGTTCCAGATCTGCCCGATGGTCCAGCCCCGCTCTGCCGCAGCCGCCAGCACCGGTTCGGCGACGGCAGGATCGATCACCACCGTCTCGCCACGCGCCGCGTCATGCATCAGCCAGACATAATTGTCGTTCAGCACGGGGATGCGCACCACCTCCAGCATCGCGCTCACCAACTGCCGATATTGGGCATCGACACCCAGGGTTCGGCCGGGTCCAGCCGCCCGTCCTGCAGCAGTTCGATCGAAATGCCGTCCGGCGTGCGCACGAACGCCATATGCCCGTCGCGCGGTGGCCGGTTGATCGTCACGCCCGCGTCCAGGAAGCGCTGGCAGGTCTCGTAGATATTCTCGACCCGATAGGCGAGATGGCCGAAATTGCGCCCGCCATCATAGCTTTCCGCCGGACTGCCATCGGTCGGCGGCCAGTTGTAGGTCAACTCGACCTGCGCCTCCTCATCCCCCGGCGCGGCGAGATAGACCAAAGTGAAACGCCCCTGCTGACTGTCGAACCTTTTGACCTCTTTCAGCCCCAGCAGGTCGAAAAAGGCGATGCTTTTGTCCACGTCGGCCACACGGACCATGCTATGCAGATATTTGGGCAAGGGTCACTCCATTCGTCGCCATAAAGCAACGGTTCATCTCAGGACGTGCAAGGCTGCCCTATAGATAAGGTCGCGCATCCCCCGAAGGAAGAGGAAAGCATTATGGCATTGGAATTGCGGGACAAGGTTTTACTGAGTAGCGCCGCGCTGCTGGCGATCGGCGTCATGAGCGGCGGCTATCTGCTGGGCGACGGGCTGAAGCGCGCCAGGGCGGCGGACCGATCGGTCACCGTCCGCGGCCTCGCTGAAAAGGACGTGACGGCGGACCTGGCCACCTGGTCGATCAGCTATTCGGCAACCGGCTTCGACCTGCCCTCGGTCCGCACCGAAATCGACAATAACACCCGCGAGTTGAAAGCCTATTTCGCCAGCCTCGGCTTCAAGGCCGACGCGCTCACCCCGGTCGGCGCAGGGGTGAACCAATATCTCAACAATGGCGTCAACAATATCACCATCACCCAGCGGATGCTGCTGCGCACCACCGACATCGCCCGCGCCCAGCGCGCCGTCGCGCAACAGTTCGACCTGGTCCGTCGCGGTGTGACGCTCCAGGAAGGGTCGGGGATGCGCTACAGCTTTACCAAGCTGAATGACCTCAAGCCGCCCATGGTCGCCGCCGCGACCAAGGACGCCCGCAACGCCGCCGAGCAATTCGCGCAGGACAGCGGCATCAGCGTCGGCAGCATCAAAAGCGCGACCCAGGGCTATTTCTCGATCGAGGCTCGCGACGGCGAAGGCGGCGACGGATCGAGCGACACCCCCTATAAAAAGGTCCGTGTCGTCACGACTGTTGATTTTTACCTTAAATAACAATGACTTATATAATTCGATAAAAACAGCCACATATGTCCGGCTCAGTGTCGGCTTTTATCCGCCAGCGGCGGGCAATCGCGACAGATTGTCCGCCGCCGCCTTCCCCGCTGCTGTCGTCGGCGCCAGCCTGACCGCCCGCTGCCAGGCCGATCGCGCCACATCTGCATGATCGGTCAGGACGGCGATATTGCCCTCCTCCAGCGCCACCGAGGCATCATCGGGCGACAGTTGCACCGCGCGGGCAATATGCGCCTGCGCCAGAGCCATCTCGCCCGATCGCCGCGCCAGCGTCGCCGACAGCAGCCAGCCCAGCGGGTCCTTCGGCGCTTGCTCCAGCGCCACGTCCAGCGAGTCCCGCGCCGCCGCCCCGTCGCCCAGCGCCACCAGCGCCCGCGCCCGATCGAGATGCACCTCGCCCTTCTCCATGCCGTCGGGCAGTCCCCGTGCCAGCGCCGCGTCGAAATCCTGCCGCGCCTTGGCCGCGTCCCCGCTCGCCAGCGCCGCATTGCCCGCCTGCGCCCACAGCCTTGCGCTCTGCGCCATCTCGGCGCTGCGCTCGGCCTCCTCGGCGGCCTGCTCGAACGCGACGATCGCGGGCGCCCAACGCTCCGCCCGCGCATAGGCAAAGCCCATGCAATGGCGCGCGTAGAAGCTGCCACCGTCGATCCGCCACTTTTGTGCAAAGGCCACCGCCGCATCGGGCGATTCGACCGCCTGATCCAGACAGGCCTGAAAAGGCGCGGCAAATTTGGCCGGGACCGGAATCCGCCCATCCTCCCGCGCCGCCGTTGCCCTGGGTGCCGCGACCGCCGCAGCCGCCGCTTCCTGCTTCTCCTTGCGACTGCGGTTCATCACCGCCTCAATCTCCGGGTCATAGCTTTGGGCGAATAGCAAGAGTGGCAGAAAAAGGGGCATCAGAGACTATCCAGCAGGCTGGCGACGGTGCGGATCAGCAGGGCGATGTCGCCGTCGCGGGAAAGGCGGTGGTCGCCGTCCTTAACCAGCAGCGTCTGCACATCGGATGAACGCAGCAGCGCCGCAGTCCGCAGCGCCGTCTCCCACGGCACATCATCGTCCCGCTGCCCGTGAAGCAACCGCACCGGGCAGTCGATCGCAATCGGCCCATCGAGCAGCCGCAGCGCCTGCCCCGATTCCCAGAAACCCCGCGTCGTCACATAGGGCTGGTCGCCATAGGGCGTCGGCTCCTCGATCCGCCCCTCGGTCATCAGCAGCGCCTTGTCCGCGTCGGTAAAGCCCCAGTCGGTGAAATCCGGCGCCGCCGCGATCCCGACCAGCCCCATGACTCGCTCCGGTCGCGCCAGCGCCACCAGCAGCGCCAGCCAGCCACCCATCGATGATCCCACCAGCACCACCGGCCCCTCGACCAGTGCGTCGATCAGCAGCAGCACATCGTCCCGCCAACTGGCCAGCGTGCCATCCACAAAGCGCCCCTCGCTCGCCCCGCACCCGGCATAGTCCATCCGCAGCATCGCCCGCCCGCTCTCCGCCGCCCAAGCATCCAGCGCGATTGCCTTGCCCCCCTCCATGTCGGACATATAGCCCGGCAGAAAAACAATCGTCGGCCCCACCCCGCTCCGCTGCCGATAGGCCAGACGCAACCCGTCAGGGCGGCCAAACAGGGCGGGCGGCACGAAATCGGTATGGGTCATGGCAGGGCATCCTGTTGGGCAAAGTGCTTCATCGCCCATAACCCGGCTTTTTGCCCGAACCACAAAAATTATCCGCTTTCCTGCGTTGACAGCCCCAAGGTCAGCGGCTAGTTGCGCGCTCCTACCCCGTGCCCAGATGGCGGAATTGGTAGACGCACCAGCTTCAGGTGCTGGCGATCGCAAGGTCGTGGAGGTTCGAGTCCTCTTCTGGGCACCAGAGACCTTTCCGGCGACGTCCGGGAAGGTCCAGCAAGCGGCTGGTTTAACAGCATTTTTTCAGTGAAAATCGCCAAATGAAATCCGGGCTCATCCACCCGAATCCATCGACAGCACCATCAGTTTGATGGTGTTTTTGATGGTGCCGGAGAGCCCCTTTGGAGTTGGCACCATCATGGCACTGAATCATATCCAGATCACCAATGCCAAACCCCGGGACAAGGCCTATAAACTGGCCGACGCCGATGGGCTGTATCTCGCCGTCCAGACGAACGGCACGAAACTCTGGCGCATGAACTACCGGTACCTCGGTCGACAGAAGACGCTCTATTTCGGTGCCTGGCCCGAGGTAGGGATAGCTATGGCGCGCCAGCAGTGCGCCGCAGCAAGGGAGCAGATCGCCGCCGGGCTCGACCCCGCCGCCGAGAAGCGGAGCGACACACTCGCGCGCAAGGTGGCCGCAGACAACACATTCAGGACGATCGCCGAAGAATGGGTGGCGAAGAATGAGCGGGAGGGGCGCGCGCCGATCACGCTCGACAAGATTCGCTGGCTGCTCGGCATGGCCTATCCCATGATCGGCAGCTTCCCTGTCTCAAAGATATCGCCGCAGGAAGTCCTGGCCGTCCTACGCAAGGTGGAGGCGACCGGCCGCTACGAAAGTGCGCGCCGGATGCGCAGCGTGCTCAGTCGGGTTTTTCGCTATGCGATCGCGACCGCTCGGGCGGATCGCGATGTCGCGGCCGACCTGCGTGGCGCGCTCATCACTCCGAAGGTCCGGCATCTCGCCGCGATCACGACGCCCAAGGAGGCTGGCGCGCTCATGCGCGCAATCGACGGTTACACAGGTCACGAAATCACCGCGATCGCTCTGCGGCTGTCACCCCACCTGTTCGTCCGGCCGGGCGAGTTGCGCAAGGCAGAGTGGGAGGAAATAGATATGCAGGCCGCCATTTGGTCGCTCCCGGCGGAAAAGATGAAAATGCGCCGTCCGCACCGTGTTTCGCTGTCGCAACAGACGCTGGCGCTACTGGAGGAACTCCGTCCGCTGACGGGCGATGGAAGGTATCTTTTCCCGTCGTTCCGGTCACCACGCCTGTGCATGTCGGAAAACACAATCAACGCGGCGCTGCGTCGACTGGGCTACAGCCAGGAAGAAATGACGGCGCACGGTTTTCGGGCGATGGCTGCGACCCTGCTCAACGAGATGGGCATCTGGAACCCGGACGCCATCGAGAAGCAGCTCGCCCACCTGGACAGCTCAATGGTGCGCCGTGCTTACACTCGCGGTGAATACTGGGATGAACGCGTCCGCATGATGCAGCACTGGTCCGACTATCTCGACCAGTTGCGGGACGGCGCGAGGATCCCGCGGCCAAACTTTGGTAAAGGTAGAGGCACGCCAGGCTAGACGCCGGTCAGGGCCCTCAGGCTTTTATATGGGATCAGCGTGGATCGCCCTACCTTGACGGTTTCCAGATCACCGGACTGAATCAGCTCATAAAGACGTGAACGGCTGATACCGGTGAGCTGGACCGCCGTAGAGATGCGGACCGTCAGAGGCTCTATGAGGACGGCCCCGCCTTGGGGAGCGTTACTGTGCATCATAGATCACCGTTTCGTCCTGTTTCGCGCAAAGCTCCTGTCACTTTCGAGGAAGGCAGCGAGCATGGCAGGGATCAGCTCGGCAACCGGCTCGTCACGACCATAGGTCGTCGCGTAGAGCGCGGCATAGTCGATCAAGGCCTGATGGAGATCCGGCATGACAGCAATGCTGAGCTTGACCGGATTGCGATCGGGAAGCTGGGGTAATTTGAGGTCGGTCATTTCAGCGCTCCTTCTCTTGCCAGGGTGCGAGAATGAGATCCTTGTGCACAACCAGCCGAACGGCCGCGCCGGGCCGGACCGTTATGGTCGGTTGGATTTGCAGGTTGCGGGATGTGATCTGGTCTCCGGCGCGGGACACATTTTGCTGGGTCGATTCCCTGATCGCCTGGACGAGATCGCTCTCTCCCGAGAAAGTGACGTTCGCCCCCACGCCCAGTAATGTCGAAATCGCGACGCCCTTGAGCAGCGTCCAGGTGTGGAGATCGACCTTGTCGGCAAGTCCGGCATAGCCTGAAGGGTCCGTCGCGGGCACGTTGTCGAGCCGGATCGAACTGCCGTCCGGCAGGATGATCCGCTGCCACACCACCAGCGCGCGCTTCTGCCCAAAAGCGACCACGCTGTCGTAGCTGCCGATCAGCCGCGCGCCCTGCGGAATGAGAAGAATGCTGCCCGTCGCGCTGTCGAAGACCCGCTCGGTTACCTGGGCGGTGACAAGGCCGGGGAGGTCGGACCTGAGTCCCGTAATCAGGCTCGCCGCGATGACGCTGCCAGCGGACAGCATGTCCGGCGACGCCGGCGGACTCAGCCGATTCTCATTGACATCGCCGCCAGCGTCGCGCGCCGCAACGAAGTCGGCCTTGCGCTGCTGGGCATTGGGATCGCGATCAGGATCGATCGCGAGCCGCGCCTGCTCCGTGGCCGCTGCCGCTGCCGGGGGAGAAGATAGTGTCGCATCAGCGACGCGGGTCGGATCGTTGCGAATGCCAGATTGCACCAGTAATCCAGATTCCCGCGCCGCCCTCAACTCCGCAGCCCGTCGATCCCGTTCGGTTTCGGCGGTCTGGTCGGCGCGACCGGCTTCGCCGCTCGCAGGCTCCATGCCCATCGCACGCTGATGATTGAGGATAGGTCTGCCGAGATCGCCCGGTAGGGGCGGCCCGAGTTTGGGCACGTCGCCATAGCTGCCTGGCAAGCGGCTCAATGTATCGGTCGGCGCCTTCGCCGCGACCGTCTGGTCGTTGGATTGTCCAGCGAGGTGCAGCGCGGACGGCCGCAGCGCGACCCAGGCTGTCGCGATCAGGCTGACCGAACCAAGCGCCGCGATCGCCACGACGGCTCCGCGCTTGAAGCGGATCGCCCGCGCCGGCTGGGCGCGAAGCGCCAGCGTTTCCGGGTCCACCTTGCTCGATGTGGCGGGGGCCTCGGGTGCCGTTGGCGCTGCCGCCTCGACGGTCATGACCCCCTCCGCTTGGACGCGCCGTCCGCCACCCGGCTGATGCGGACGATCTGCTGGCGCTTCGTGCCGAGGCGAAGCTCGGCGACGTCGAAGATACGATCGACGACATAGAAGCGGCCTTTCACGCGATAATTGACGAGCTGGACATCGCCTTTCCCATCGACCAGAAAAATCGGTGGTGCCTCGCCGACGGCCAGCGTTGCCGGGAACTCGATGAAGGTCTGCCGTCCGTCGTCGAAAGCACGAAATGGTCGCCAAGCCGGTCGATCGCCGGAGACGGCATAGTTGAAATGAAGCCGCTCCACCTCGATCCCGGCCGCCACCGGAGCCGCCGCCTCGGTCGCTGCGGCGGCGCGCTTTAATGCGATCAGCGCATCTTGGGGATAGGTCCAGGATAGCGCGGCCATAGCTGTCTTCATCACGCTGCTGAGCGCGACATGATAGCTGCGCCGGTCGGTGGTGATGACGAGATTGGTGGACAGGCCGGCACTGAATGGCTTCACCAGTATATGGGTCTGCTTCTCCGTGCCCGACCCGCTGGTTGTATCACCGATCACCCAGCGCACCGTGTCTCCGCTTGCCACGGCGACCAACGTCTCGCCCGGTTGCAGCGCGATGTCGGTCACCCTCTCCGGTGCGGTGATGACTCGATAGATGGCGCCGTCGGTGAAAGGATAGACCTGGATGGCGTTGATGAACCCCTGCGCGGTCGGCTCGATCGTCGCCGCGCGGTTGGCGATGGCGACCGGCGCGACTTCGCGCGACGCATTGCGGATCGGCGGACTCGCCCCTGCGCTGCCGGCGAGAAGGATGAAGCAAGGCGCCAGCAGCGTGGTTGTGAGAGTTCTGGTCATGGCTGGGTCTCCGTATTGACGGTAGGTTGAGCGGCAAGGTTCGGGTCGAGCGGCGAACCGAGCGGCACGTTGCGGGGCGGTTGCGCGGTGCGCGCGGGAGCAGTTGACGCCGCGGGCTCGAGTTCGCGGCTCCAGTCGATCGCGTCGATGTAGATGCCGAGCGGGTTCTTGCGGAGCGTGTCGGCCGATACCGGCGGCTTGGTCAGTATCGTCAGGATGCCGGTCCAGTGGGAGGAGCCTGACTCACTGCCACGCTCGTAGGCCGTCTCGGTCCATTTGACCTGGAAGGAACGATCCGATGCTCGGACGACGCTGGTCACTTGGACCGACACGGTGCGCTCGCCAATCCTGGCGAAGGGGTCTGCGGCGCGGGCATAGTCGCCCAGGAACTGGCTCCCCCGCGTCGTGGTGAAGTCATAGGCCGAGAGCCAGTCGCGGCGCATCAGCACTGGATCGAGCGAGACCCCACGCACATTCTCGATGAACTTCGCCAGATGCCAGGCGATCTGGGGATCGGTGGGGCGATAGCCCGCTTCGGCCTCGGTCACCGCCCTAGCCTCGCCCAGGCGATCGACCTCGACGACATAGGGCGTGACTCGGCTCTGCAGCGACTGCCAGATGAGCGCACCCGACATGGCGGTCGACAGCGACAGCGTGCCGAACGCCATTAGCCGCCAGTTGCGGGCCTGAACGCGGGCCGACCCGATGCGGTCGTCCCAGACCTGGCCAGCGCGTTGATAGGGGGTCTCCGGCTCGGGTGTCTGTGCGTAGCGCTGGACGGCGCGCTTAAAGATCATGGCTCAATCTTCCTTTTCCTTGATGTCGGGGGTGGCAGACGCACCGCCGCGATCGCCTTCCTTCAGCGTCTGAAGGGCGACATGGCGGTGGTGACGGGCCTCCTGCTGGCGACGCAGCGATTGTGCCCAGGACGGAGCGCCGTCACTGCCGGCGTCCGGAACTGCTCCAGTGGAGCTGGCCCCACCGCTAAGGGCAGACCAGGCGGCGTTACGGCCGCGTTCGGCGGCTTCCGATAAGCCCAGCGCTGCCGAAGCTTTCTGACGAACGGTATTGCCGGCCGCCTGCGCCATGCCGCCGATGCCGGCGCCGACGCTCGACGATCCGGCCGCAGTCTGGCCAAGCTGATATGAGGCCGAGGCCGCCGACCCCATCGTCGTGCCGGCCCGGATTGCACCCAGTGTTGCGCCACCAGCGGCGCGAGCCGCCCCCATGGCGGCACCGCCGCCCAGCGCGACGATACCGGCTGCGCCGATCGTCGTGCCGACCGCTGCACCCGCGCCGAGCTGCGGGGCACCGGCGACAAGGCCCGAGGCGATGCCGGGACCGAAGATGCCGAGGCCGAACAGCGTCAGCGACGCCAGCACGAGGCTCATGGCTTGGCCGATGTCGGGTTCATGGCCCTGCAGGGCGGTGGTAAATTCGCTGAAGAAATTCGAGCCGATACCGACGATGACGGCGAGCACCATCACCTTGATGCCAGAACTGACCACGTTGCCCAGCACGCGCTCGGCGAGGAAGCTGGTCCGGTTCCAGAGCGCGAAGGGCACCAGCACGAAGCCGGCGAGCGTGGTCAGCTTGAACTCAACGATGCACACGAACATCTGCACGGCGAGTATGAAGAAGGCGATGATCACGATCGCCCAGGCAAACAGCAGCACGATGATGGTCAGGAAATTGTCGAAGAAGCTGGTGAAACCCATCAGTTTCGACACCTGTTCGAGGAGCGGCCAGGCTGCCGAGAAACCTGTGCCAGCAAGGCGGCCGGGTTTCAGGAGATCGTCCGCCGAGAGCGTGCCGCCGCCCGCGGTCAGGCCCGCCGCCGCAAAGGAACGGAAGATGATGTCGGCCAGGGTCGAGAAGCGGTTCAGGATGAATGCGAACGCGCCGACATAGAGGATCTTGCGCAGGAAACGCCCGATCACGTCCTGTTCGCCGCCCATTGCCCAGAACAAGCCGGCGAGCGTGATGTCGATGCCGATCAGGGTCGTTGTCAGGAAGGCGACGTCGCCGCCCAGCAGCCCAAACCCGCTGTCGATGTAGCGGATGAAGGTCTGCAGGAACCGGTCGATGACGTTCAGGTCGTTCATAGGGAAATCCTGGGAATGAAGCCGCGGGGTCCGATCTGGGGAGCGGGACCGAACCCCGCGGCGGCAGCGGCGAAGAGGCGAGTTCGCCGCTGCCTGCACGCCGGCTCGGGCCTATTGAGGGGTGTAGGCCGAGCCGGAACCGAGAAACTTGGTGGTCATGGCGCGGGCGTCGATCTCGGCCTGCGCCCGGCGCGCCTGCTCGACCGCCTGCGCCCGATATTGCGCCGCCATCAGGTTCTGGATCTGGAACTGTTGCTTGGCGGTCAGTGCGAGCAGCTGGTTGGTCGCCTGTTGCGCTTGCAAAGCGCCCTCGGCGCCCTGGCTCCGCGATACGATGCCATTGAGGGTCTGCGCGTCAGTCTGGACGTTCTCGACGACCTGCGCCTGCACGCCCATCGTCTGCCTGTAGGCTGCCATCTCGGTGTCGAGCCGGGTCCGCGCGGCTACAACCTGGCCGTTCATGGTCATCGCCTGGTTGAAGCTCTGCGGAAATAATGCACGGAACTCCTGGTCGAGACCGGCGACGCGGAACTGGATGCCTTGCGCCTGTCCCATCAACTGGTCGATCTGCTGAAGCGTCTGGGTGATCGCCTGGAGCTCGGGGAAGCCAATCGTGGTAAGATTCTTCGCCTGATTGATCAGGCTTTGCGCCTGGTTCTGAAGCGAGCGGATCTGGTTATTGACCTGCTGAAGGGTTCGCGCAGCGGTGAGCAGGTTCTGGCTGTAGTTGCTCGGATCAAACACGGTGAGGTGGGCGTGGGCGGGCGCACCCGGCACGATCAGTGCGCAGGCCAGCGAACCGATGGCCCCGGCGCCGAGTGCGGTCGCGATCAGATATTTGCGGGTTGGGATACGCATGATATTTTACTCCTTGGCTTGGGGGACGGGAAAGTCGGCGAGGAGGCTGGCGGCCCAATCGAGCCCGCTTCCTTCAAGGAAGCGGGCCGCGAAATCCTCGGGGCCATGCTCGGCCAGCAGGGCGTCGATCCGCGTCTGAGTCACAGGATCGGATGCGCCGCACAGGGCGAGCGCAATCGGGCCGAGGCCGAGTTCGAACAGGCGGTTGCCCCGTGCGGATTGCAGATAATAATGCCGCTTGGGCGTGGCGCGGCTGACCAGCTCGATCTGCCGGTCGTTGAGGCCGAACCGCTCATAGGCGGCGCGGGACTGCGGTTCGATCGCCCGGTCGTTGGGTAGCAATATGCGCTGCGGGCAGCTTTCGATGATGGCGGGCGCAATGCTGCTGTCGGCGATGTCGGCGAGACTTTGGGTCGCGAACAGCACCGCGACATTCTTCTTGCGCAGCGTCTTCAGCCATTCGCGGATACGCGCGGCGAAGAGCGGATGGTCGAGGAAGATCCAGGCCTCGTCGAGTACCAGCAGCGTTGGCCGGCCGTCGAAACGCTCATCGAGCCGGTGGAACAGGTAGGTCAGCACCGGGGCGACCACGCCGGCCTGTCCCATCAAGGATTCTGTCTCGAAGCACTGGACGTCGGCGAGTGCGAGATGCTGTTCCGCCGCGTCGAGAAGTCGGCCATAGGGGCCGTCGAGCGTATAGGCGGTGAGCGCAGTGCGCAGCGCATTGGATTGGAGCAGCATGGCGAACCCGGTCAGCGTGCGCTCCTCCGGGGGTGCCGATGCGAGACTGCCCAAGGCCGACCAGACGGCGTCCTTCACCTCGGGGGTGACCATAACCTTCTCGTGGGCCAGCAGCGCCGCGATCCATTCCGCCGCCCAGTTGCGTTCGCTGGCATCGTCGATTCGGCGCAGCGGCTGGAACGCCAGGGTGTCGCCGCTGTCGGTGCCGAGGCCGAGAGAATGATGCGCACCGCCCATCGCCAGCACAGCCGCGCGCGCCGAATAGCCCTTGTCGAAGATATAGAGCTGGGAGCCAGGATAGCGCCGGAATTGGAGCGCGATAAGCGCCAGCAACACCGACTTGCCCGCGCCGGTCGGGCCGACGACGAGCATGTGCCCGACATCGCCGACATGGGTCGAGAGGCGAAACGGGGTCGATCCGCTGGTCTGGGCGTAGAGCAACGGCGGCCCGCCGAGATGGTGGTTTTCCGTCGGTCCTGCCCAGACCGACGAAAGCGGCATGAGATGGGCGAGGTTGAGTGTATGGACCAGCGGCTGGCGCACATTGGCGTATGCCTGGCCGGGCAGCGACGACAGCCATGCCTCGACCGCGTTGACGCCCTCGCGCTTGGCCGTGAAGCCGAGGCCGTTGACGATCCGCTCGACCGCGCGGACCTTGTCCTCGGCGCGGGCGCGATCGGCGTCCGACACCGTGATCGTCGTGGTCAGGTAGCCGAAGGCGACATGATCGCCGCCGAGCGCCTGCAGCGCAAGATCGGCATCGACCACCTTGTTGTCGGCGTCGGTGTCGAGAAGCTGGACCGGCTGGTTGTACATCACCTCGCGCAGCAGCGCGGTGATCGACTTGCGCTTGTTGAACCATTGCCGCCTGATCTTGGTCAGCGTCTTGGTCGCGTCAGTCTTGTCGAGCGCGATAAAGCGCGTGACCCAGCGATATCCGAAATCCTGGTGGTTGAGCGCGTCGAGGATGCCGGGCCGGCTGAGGTTCGGGAAACCGAGCACGGTCAGCGTGCGCAGATGGCGGTCGCCAAGCTTCGGCTCGAGCCCGCCGACCAGCGGCGTATCGGCGAGCAGCGCATCAAGATAGATCGGTGTCTCCGGTATGGCGACCGGGTGACGGCGGCTGGAAACAGTATTGTGGAGATAGGTCAGCGTCTCGGCGTCGCTTAAGGGGCGCACCTCGGGCATGAATCCCGACAGGAGATCGAGCACGCGATCACTCTCGGCGATGAAACCGGCAAGGCTGGCGCGCCAGTCCCGGCCCTTCGCGTCGTCGGGCCGCTCGACCAGTGTCCGTCCCGCCGCGTCGCTGCTGTCGGCGGGCGGCAGCCATGTCAGCGTGCCGTGATAGACACTCTCGAAATGCTGGCCCTCGGCTTCGAACCCGGCACGCCGCTCCTGCTCGACCAGCCAGGGCGCTGCGTCGGGAAAGGCGCCGTTCGGATAACCCAGCGCATCCCGCCGCTCGGCCTCGAAGAACAAAGCCCAGCCCGATCCTAGGCGCTTCAGCACATTGTTCGCCCGTGCGCAGGCCGACACCAGTTCCGCTTCGGTCGCGCTTTCGAGATCAGGACCGCGAAAGGCGAAGGACCGCATGAAGCTGCCGTCCTTGTTGAGGATGACGCCGGGTGCGACCAGCGCGGCCCAGGGCAGATGATCGGCGAGCCGGTCGGCGCGCGACCGATATTCCGCGAGGTTCAGCATGCCAGATATCCCTTCTGGCGCAGATGGCGGAGCAGCACCGGCACGAAGTCCGGGTCGCGACGGGCCGCGAACACGGCGATACTGTGGCCAATCGCCCAGATGCCGATCCCGACCAGCCATTGCTGCAGGCCAAGCCCTACCGCGGCGGCGATCGTGCCGTTGACGATCGCGATACCCCGAGGCGCGCCACCCAGCAGGATGGCTTGCCCCAGGCTGGCGTGGATGGGCGCCTCGAATCCAGCAACATGACCGTTGTCGATGCGGCTCACGCGACGAGCGCCCCGCCGCCGAAGCTGAAGAAGGACAGGAAGAAGCTCGACGCCGCGAACGCAATCGACAGGCCGAAGACGATCTGGATGAGCTTGCGGAAGCCGCCGGACGTCTCGCCGAATGCGAGAGCGAGCCCCGTGGAAATGATGATCAGAACCGCGACGATCTTTGCGACTGGTCCTTGGACCGACTCCAGTACCTGCTGGAGTGGTTCTTCCCACGGCATACCCGCGCCGCTGGCATAGACGCGGCTGGTCATGGTGATAGACAGGCCGAGCACCAGCCCGGTGAGAAAGAAGCGGTCGCGGTTGGAAATACGAACGATGGTCATGTCAGTCTCCTTCAAAGTCGTGGTTGGGGTCTGGGAAGAGATCGACGACGGCGTAGCCGCCATCGGGGTCGAGGCCCGCGACGCATGCGATCGTCTCGATCCGCCGCGCGGTGCCGCGGCCGGCGATGAAGACGATTATGTTGATCGCCTCGGCAACCAGGTGGCGCGGCACGATGACCACGGCTTCCTGGATGAGCTGCTCGATCCGGTAGAGCGCGGAAGCGGCGCTGTTCGCATGGACGGTCGCGATTCCGCCGGGATGGCCGGTGTTCCAGGCCTTGAGCATGTCCAATGCCTCGCCGCCGCGTACTTCGCCGACGATGATGCGATCGGGTCGAAGGCGCAGCGTCGAGCGCACGAGATCGCCCATGGTGACGGCGGTGTTGTTGTCAGATGAGCTTGGCCGGGTCCTGAGCGCGACCGTGTCGCGCGCCGGCGATTGCAGCTCGCGGGTATCCTCGATCAGGATCACCCGTTCGTCGAGATGCGCCATTTCGGCGAGCAGCGCGTTGGCAAGCGTCGTCTTGCCCGAGCTGGTCCCGCCGGCGACAAGGATGTTGCGGCGATCGACGACGGCTTGACCCAGAAGGCGCGCGGCCTCCGCCGACATGATGCCGTCGGTCACATAGTCCGTCAGCGTGTAGATGCGGGCCGCAGGTTTGCGGATCGAAAAGCACGGGGCGGTCGAAACGGGCGGCAGGATTCCCTCGAACCGCTCCCCGGCGCCAGAACCAAGCGGCGGCAGTTCGGCCGACACGATGGGCTTCTCGCCATGGACTTCGGATCGGACATGGGATGCCACCAGCCGGATGATCCGCTCGACTTGGGCCGGATCGAGCTTCACGTCGGTATCGACGCGGCCTTCGCCGAGAATGTCGACCCGCAGCGCGCCGTCGGGATTGACCATGATCTCGATCACACGGCTGTCGGAGAGCGCGGCGGCAATCGCCGGTCCCATTGCGGTGCGCAGCATGGCACGGCGGCGTTCCGCGGAGACGCTTGTCGTCTGGGCGGACATCATGATGCGCCTCCGTCGGATTCGACGGGTGCCAGTGTGCGCTTGCCGCCCGCTATCTGGCGACCGACCTGGGAGACGAACGCCTCGAACCGGTCACGCCCGATGGCGCGGGCCGCGGTATCGGCTTCGGGCAATGGCGCCGTCACCATCAACTGGTAGCGGACGAACAGCGACAGGCTTTCGAGCAGCACGTCGATGTCGCGTCGCGCGCCGGCGAGTTCGCGTGTCAGCCGGTCGAGGCGAACCTTCAGGAGGTCGTCGACTTCCTTGGTTCCCCGGCGCGCCAGCCAGTCCTTCAGTGCGTCGTTGACGAGGTGGCTCTTGTTGCCGCGCGGACCGGCGGCGAGCGCCTCCAGCGCGTCGCTGAGTTCGCGGTCGATATAGAGGTTCTGGCGGATCTTCATCGCAGCCTCAGAAATCCGGTATGAGGTCGCGCTTCGCGCCCTCGTTGATGGCATGGCCCCGCACGATGGCGTTTTGCCCTTGCGCCTGGTCCATGGCGCGCTTGTCGGCGGCGACATCGTCGTCGTCGGGCACGATCTGGGGATCGCGCGTGTCGGCGGGGTCGGTTGCCTTGGAGACCTGTTCGGGAAGGCCGGGATGGCGCTGCTGCTGCATGCCGCCATCGTCCTCGCCACCCGCGGCATCCTCGGCTTGGTGCAGGCGGGCGTCGATGCCGCGCACCTGATCGGACCAGTCGTCTCCGCGCGGCTTCGGCCGATCGGCATATTGACCCGATGCCAGCACCGGCGCCGGTGCCACGCGCGCAGCGAAATTGCGGTCGCGGAAATAGCGCAATTTGCGGGCCCGGATCGGCGCGAGACCGGACACCAGCACGAGCTCTTCGTCGGGCGAAAGCTGCATGACCTCGCCCGGCGTCAGGAGCTGGCGGGCGGTCTCCTGGCGGCTGACCATGACATGGGCGAGCCAAGGGGCGAGCCGGTGCCCGGCATAGTTGCGCATTGCGCGCTGCTCGGTCGCGGTGCCGAGCGCATCGGAAATGCGCTTCGCGGTGCGTTCGTCATTGGTCGCGAAGGCAACGCGGACATGGCAATTATCGAGGATTGCGTTGTGGTCGCCATACGCCTTCTCGATCTGGTTGAGGCTCTGAGCGATCAGGAAGGCGCGGATGCCATAGCCGGCCATGAAGGCAAGGCTGGTCTCGAAGAAATCGAGACGGCCCAGCGCCGGAAACTCGTCGAGCATCATCAGGAGTTGGTGCCGGCGCGAGGATGTACCGGGCTGGTCCAGTCGCTCGGTGAGCCGGCGGCCGATCTGGTTGAGCACAAGGCGGATCAGCGGCTTGGTACGGCTGATGTCCGACGGCGGAATGACGAGATAGAGTGACAGCGGTTGGTCGGCCTCGATCAGGTCGACGATCCGCCAGTCGCATCGCGAGGTGACCTCGGCGACTGTTGGATCACGATAGAGGCCTAGGAAGGACATGGCCGTCGACAGCACGCCGGAGCGCTCATTCTCGCTCTTGTTGAGGAGTTCGCGCGCGGCGGAGGCGACGACGGGATGGACTCTGGGGTTCTTGTCGTCGCCGAGATGATTGGTCGTCATCATCCGGCGGAGCGTGGCGACGAAGCTGCGCTGCGGATCGGACAGGAAGGTCGCGACGCGCGCGAGCGTCTTATCCTCCTCGGCATAGAGGATGTGGAGGATTGCACCGACCAGCAGCGAATGGCTGGTCTTCTCCCAATGGTTGCGGCGTTCGAGCGCGCCTTCGGGATCGACCAGGATATCGGCGATGTTCTGGACGTCGCGCACTTCGTCGATGCCACGCCGGACCTCGAGCAGCGGATTATAATGCGCCGATGCGGCGTCGGTCGGGTTGAAGAGAAGACAGTGCGAGAAACGCGCGCGCCATCCGGCGGTCAGCGTCCAGTTCTCACCCTTGATATCATGGACGACGGTCGAGCCGGTCCAGGACAGCAAGGTCGGAACGACGAGGCCCACGCCCTTGCCCGATCGCGTTGGCGCAAACGCCATGATGTGCTCAGGGCCGTCATGGCGGAGATAGCGGCCGCCAAGCGTGCCGAGCATGACGCCTGCGTCGCGATGCAGCCCGGCGCGCTCGATCTCGCGGGGGCTTGCCCAGCGCGCCGAACCGTAGGTGGTGACGTTGCTCGACTGGCGCGCGCGCCACAGCGAGCCCAAGATCGCCGCCGCGCAGCCGACGAAGCCGCTGGCGCCAGCCAACATGCCGGCCTTGTCGAACACGATGGGGGCATAGGCGTCGTAGTGATACCACCAGCCGAACAGCGCCCAGGGATGATAGATCGGAACGGCGCCGAGCCGGAACCACGGCAACCCCAGTTCGGGCTGATAGGCCAGCATCGCCGCAGCCCATTGCGTCGCGGCCCAGACCCCTGCGATCACGATTGCGAAGACGACAAGGATCTGGCCGATAAGCAATTTGGTGGGTGTCACGTCGAGGCTCCCGCCCTCCGGACAGGACCGGCTCGGGCGGATTCAGACTCGGGGACAGGCTTGAAAAACGGAACGGGGCTGATGGGAGCAGAAGGGCTCGCGTCGGCCAGCTTTGGCCGAGTGGGGGAACCGGAAGCTATCCGGCAGGCGCCGTCCGACCCTCCTGAAGCGCGAATGATGCCAGTTTGATCCCGCTGCCACGTCGGTCAATCAAGAGATCAATTTCCATTGAGAGTCGCGCATGACACCGCCAACGCTGTATACAAATCGATCGGGACGCTGGTGACGCTCCGCCCTCCCGCCGTTCCGCATCGATGCTGTCAAAGCTATTCCGAGACAGCCCTCGGCAAATGGCGGCGCCTAGAGGCCCGCGTCGCTCCTGAGCGTTTCGATGCGCTCGCGAGATATTACCTCGACGATGTCGCGTAGCGAACGGACCGACTGCGATAGGGCGTCCAGATCGTCATTACCGATCTCGTAGCTGGCCGAATAGCGCGCCTCCACATACGCGCGCTTCAGAAGTTCGAAGCGACGGCGGTCGATTCGGGTCGCGCGCGTCCACGCCTGAATCAGCCGCGGCTCGCTGTCCTCGGCCAGCGACCGTAGGAATTTGATGTTGTGCGAGCGCGGGAAATAGAGCGTGCGAACGAGCAGAAAGCAGATGTAGGCCCGTTCCGTCGCCTGATGCAGCGTGAATGCCGCGTCCTTCCGCTTGCCCTTTTCGATGCAGAATTCAGCGATCTCTATCGCGTCATTCACTTTCGCAAGCCAATCCGAGAAATAGGCATGTGCCATCTCATAGGCATCGGCGGCCGTCAGCGGCTGCGGCGTGGCAAGTGCGCTCCCGGGCAATTCGTAGAGAACGATCCCGTCGCGGGCGATATCGACCCAGAAATATTCACCCCGGCTCAGCGCCTGGTTCACCTCCTGCAGCGTGTGGACGATGATGTTCACCGGCCGCGCAATCGCGGTATCGCGCAGGATTTTGTCCTCGGCGACATACCAGTAGTCGGCAATGTCGGTAAGGTCGGGATGGCTGACGATGACTAGCAGGTCGTAGTCGGACTGGTAGCCATTCTCGGGTTCATCGACCCAATCATCCCGCGCGTAGCTGCCAAACAGGATGACCTTGAGGATGCGGCCATTCTTCTTCCACGGCTGGTTCGCGCGCGCGGTCGCTTCGGCGAACTCGCCCATCAGCAATTGCTTCACCCGATCCAGTTCGCCTTGCTGGATCGAGGGCAGATGATCGACATCAGAGCGCACGGCGGCGATTCTCGCGAGAGACCAAGCGCTTGGCAAGCCTTGACCACGCGCAAGGGCACGTCGATGGTACCGCCTCACGCACGAGCGCAGCCTCGTAGATATCGAAGACGCCTGCGCATCACCCCGTCGTCTCCCTTATTTAAGCCCGCTTACCTTAGCCTGTTTGCTAATTAAGCCAAGAGCCAGTTGCTTAAATAAGAGACTCTCCGCATATTGGGTCCGCATGGTTGATCCCGAATCCAATCTGCGGCTGGGCCGCTTCGTTGAGACCCCCGTTGCGGGCGAAGTTGTGCGGGCCTTCGTACCGCCGCCGCTTCCACCAGCGCCACCCGTCGATGTGCTGGGCCTGCTCGATCGCCTCAGCCTGGCCGAACGCGCATTGGGTCGCCTCGACGGCATCACCATGCTCCTGCCGCGCCAGGAACTCTTCCTCTACATGTACGTGCGAAAGGAAGCGGTGCTGTCCTCACAGATCGAGGGCACGCAATCGACCTTGTCGGACCTGCTCCGCTTCGAAACCGAGGCGCAGGCCGGCCAGCCGATCGACGATATCCGCGAGGTCTCGAACTACGTCGACGCTATGATGTACGGGCTCGATCGGCTGGAAGAACTGCCGCTGTCGCTTCGTCTCATCCGCGAGATGCACGAACGCCTACTGCAAAGCGGCCGCGGCGGCACCAAAAGCCCCGGCGAATTCAGGCGATCACAAAATTGGATCGGCGGCACGCGCCCCGGCAACGCGCTGTTTGTGCCACCGCCGATTACGGAACTCGATGGCTGCCTGGATGCTCTCGAACGCTTCATGCACGAGAGTGAATCTCGCCTGCCCGCGCTGATCAAGGCGGGCCTCCTCCACGTTCAATTCGAGACGATCCACCCGTTCCTTGATGGCAACGGCCGCATCGGGCGCCTGCTGGTGACGCTGTACCTTTGCGTCAACGGTGTACTGCGCAAGCCGCTGCTCTACCTCAGTCTATATCTGAAAACCCACCGGACCGACTATTACCGGCTGCTTCAGGAGGTGCGCGAGCATGGCGCATGGGAGGCCTGGCTCGACTTCTTCCTGGCCGGCGTAGCAGACACAGCCAACCAAGCTTTCGATGCAGCTACCCGCATCGTCGATTTATTCAAGGAAGATCGCGAACGGATCACAGCCCAGAGCGACCGTGCTGGATCAGCGTTGCGCGTCCACGACCTTTTCCAGCAGAACCCGTTTCTGACCGCGAACCAACTGGTCGAACGGACGGGACTGTCGGCACCGACCGTTAACGCGGCGCTCGCAGACTTGGAGCGCTTGAGGGTGGTCGAGGAGATCACCGGAAGGAGACGCGGTCGCGTCTTCAGTTACCGCCGATATCTTGGAATTCTCAGCGAGGGCACCGAGCCTTTATCCTCCCGCGCTATGGGATGACGGCTTAGTCCGAGGATCCGGAATGGCTCCTTCGAATAAATTCAGGGGCTTTAATCACGATGTTACAAAATCACTGAGTGGCCACGTGGCTCCATGGCCATGTGTACCGCGGAAATGAGCTTTGCCGATCAACCCATTATGGCTAAAGTAGCTCCAACTCTGGAGGGGCACATGCAGCACATGCAGCACATGTCGGCGCGCGACGCCAAGAATGGCTTTGGTCGGCTGATCGATTTGGCCCGGGCCGCACCTGTGTCCATCGACAAATACGGAAGGCCGGTCGTCGTGGTCCTGTCGGTGGAGGAATACGAGCGGCTGACAACACATAACGAAAAGAACGGAACGAACGCCTGATGGCCACCCATACTGATCTTGCCAACCTGATCTGGGACATCGCCAACCTGCTCCGCGGCCCCTATCGCCCGCCGCAATATGAACGGGTGATGCTGCCGCTTGTCGTCCTGCGCCGCTTCGATTGCGTGCTGGCCGATACCAAGGATGCCGTAGTTGCCGAGGCCAAGCGCCGTGCGGGCGGCAAGATCGAGGGCGATGCACTCGACAGCAAGCTGAATGCCGTTGCGGGCCACCGCTTTCACAACCGCGCGCCCTATGATTTCAAAAAGCTCCTGGGCGACCCGAATGACCTTCGGCAGCACCTGCAAACCTACATCAACGGCTTTTCTGTCAATGTCCGAAAGATTTTCGACTATTTCGAGTTCACTGCTGAAATTGAGCGGATGGACGAGGCAGGAATCCTATTTCTGATCGTGCAAGCAATCGCCGGCGTCGATCTTCACCCCAACAAGGTCAGGAATGACCAGATGGGGCTTCTGTTCGAAAATCTGATTCGGCGCTTCAACGAACTGGCGAACGAAACGGCTGGCGATCACTTCACCCCGCGTGAGGTGATTACGCTCATGGTTGATCTGCTGTTCAACGATGATGACGACCTGTTCGTCAAGGAAGGTGCTGTTCGCACGATCCTTGATCCTGCGTGCGGCACGGGCGGAATGCTGGCTGAAGCGCAGGCCTATATGCGGCGGCATAACTCGCCAGCAAAGCTCTACGTCTATGGACAGGATTACAACAAACGCGCCTTCGCTACTGCTGCGTCTGACATGCTAATGAAGCAGGTTGACCATAACGGTCATGGCGAGAACATTCAGTTTGGCGACACCTTCACCGACGACAAGTTCGCGGAAAAGGGCAAGGACCGGTTCGATTACTTCATCGCCAACCCGCCGTTTGGCGTGGACTGGAAAAAGCAGCAGCGCGAGATTGTGCAAGAGCATAATCGCGGCAAATCGGGCCGGTTCCATGCCGGCCTGCCGCGCGTGAACGATGGATCACTGTTGTTCCTCCAGCACATGATCTCGAAGTTCGAGGATGTTGACCCGGCGAAGCAGAAATACGGCTCGCGCGCCGCGATTGTCTTTAGCGGTTCGCCGCTGTTTACCGGCGGCGCGGGCGGCGGGGAAAGCAACATCCGCAAGTGGATCATCGAAGAGGACATGCTGGAGGCGATCGTCGCCCTGCCGGAACAGATGTTCTACAACACCGGCATCGGCACCTACATCTGGATCGTCACCAACCGGAAGGCCAACGCACGCAAACGCAAGATTCAGCTGGTCGATGCGCGCGACACCTGGATCCCCATGCGCCGCAGCCAAGGCGACAAGCGCCGTAAGATCGGCGAAGGCCCGGCGCTGCCAGGCGAAGATCGCGCCGACGAGCCGGACCAGATCGCCGAGATTGTTCGCCGTTACGGACAGTTCGCCACCAGCGAACAATCGAAGATCTTCGACAATGAGGATTTCGGCTATACCCGCGTCACGGTGGAGCGGCCCCTGCGGCTGCGCTACCGGATGACGGTGGAGGACAAGGCTCGCTTCCTCGATGCCGCGCCGCACCTGCTCGATGATGTGCAGGCCATCGACAAAGGGCTTGGCCGCGAACCGCTGATGGACTGGAATGCCGCGTCAAAGGCCATTGAACGGATCGTCAAGCAGCGCGGATCGAAGTGGCGCGCGGCGGACGAGAAGCTGTTCCGCAGCGTGTTCACCGACAAAGCCCCTGCGGCGGAAAAGGTGCGCAAGGGCAAGGGTTTTGAACCCGATCCCGATCTGCGCGATTTCGAGAGCATCCCGCTCAAGGTCGATATAGACGCCTTCTTCGCTCGCGAAGTGCTGCCCCATGTGCCCGATGCCTGGATGGACCGGACCAAAGACAAGGTCGGCTATGAAATCAACTTCAACCGTCAGTTCTACAAGTTCACCCCGCCCAAACCGCTGACGATGATCGATGCCGAGCTGAAAGAGGCGGAAGATGAAATTTTGCGCCTATTGCGTGAGGTGACGGAGTGAGCGCCGTCGAACAACTGCGTCAAATGATGCCAATGCAGTGGCGGTTGAAGCCATTGCGATCAGTCGCCGAATACCAGGTCAGCAACGTCGACAAGCTCGTTGTTGAAGGTGAAGAGCCCGTTCGCCTTTGCAACTACGTCGATGTCTACCACAATGAAGTGATCGATCTCGACATATCCTTCATGCCGGCGACAGCCACTCCAGGGGAAATCGAACGATTTGGCCTCAAGGTCGGCGACGTTCTGATTACTAAAGACTCCGAATCCTGGGATGATATCGGCGTCCCGGCGTTAATTGGCGAAACAGCCCCAGACCTAGTTTGCGGTTATCACTTGGCGATGATCCGTCCTGATCCCGATCAGATCGAAGGTGAATTTCTGCTCCGGTGTTTGCAGGCGAAACCCGTTGGGATTCAGCTTGAACTCGCTGCGAATGGGATCACTCGTTTTGGCATTCCGAAAGCTGCGATTGGCAGCATGTCGATTCCAGTGCCGCCGCTTCACGAACAAAGGCGGATAGTCGATTATGTAGCGAGCCGGATCTGCGACATCGACGCCCTGATCGAGGCCAAGCAGAATCTGCTGGGCCTGCTGGTCGAGAAGCGGCGGACGCTGGTGGCAGAGGTGATCATGCGCGGGCTGGATCGCTCCGTCCCCTTGCGCCCCTCCGGCATCGACTGGCTCGGCGATATACCGGCGCATTGGGAGGTCCGTCGTAGCAAATGGCTTTTTGACGAGCGCGACGTTCGGAGCGCAACTGGCGAGGAGACCCTCTTTTCCTTGCGGATGGAGCGCGGACTGGTGCCGCACAATGATGTTTCGGAGAAGAAAACGCTGCCCGAGGAGTTGGTTGGATATAAAATCGCACGGCAAGGCGAACTGGTCGTCAATCGTATGCGAGCGGCAACCGGACTGATCGCGATTGCGCCGGAATATGGTTTGGTCAGCCCCGACTACGCCGTATTCGTGCCAAGCGCAGCGATCGAGTGCGATTACTATGTAGAACTGTTCAAAACGACATTGCTCCAAGCCGTATTCCGGTCTGAATCAACCGGTCTCGGAACTGGATCGCAGGGATTTTTGCGCCTGTATTCTCAAAATTTTCTTGCGCTGTGGTTCCCCTATCCTCCGATTGGGGAGCAGCGGAAAATTCTTGCGCACCTGAATGTAGAGCGCGCCAAAATCGACAAGCTGGCAACCGCCACCGAACGCTCCATCGGCTTGCTGAAGGAACGCCGTAGCGCCCTGATCGCCGCCGCCGTCACCGGCCAGATAGACATTCCGGAGGCCGCATGAAGATCACCAAGCTTGATGTGACCAACCTGCGCGGCTTCGAACATGCCTCGTTCGATCTAGATCCGTCATTCACGCTGCTGGTCGGCGTTAACGGCGTGGGCAAGAGCAGCGTGCTGGAAGCATTGCGGATTTCCCTGTCGCGCGTGATGCCCAAGTTCACGACCAGCAAAGGTATACCGCTCGCTTTCGCCGAAGATGATACGCGCATCGGCAGTCCGGCCCTGACTGTCCGTCTGGACTTCCAGTTTGCCGATGGCGGACGCCATTTCTTGATGCACCTGCCGCGCGAAAAATATGTCGCGGATCAGGAAGGCTCCGTGCGGCAGGGGGTGATGACTTTGCCCGATCAGGAGGAAATGTCGCAGCCCTGGCCAAAGGTGGACAAGGACGGCAGCCAGCCGATGGCCCTGTTTTTCGGCATTCGGCGGTCTCACCCCACGGACGAGCGCATCAACACAGGCCGAACTGTCACCGGTCAAGCCATCGCCTATGCCGATGCGCTCTCCACTGCCCGCGCGCTGCACCTGGCCGACATGGCATCATGGGTTCTGGCGCAGGAAGCCTTGGCCGAAGAACTGCCGCGCGCACGGATGCACCTCGACGCCTTAAAATCCGCCGCCGCACGCTTTCTGCCAACCTGCACCGATCTGCGCGCCACCAATGAAAACGACAAACCGCGCCTGCTGATCACCAAGGACGGCGTGGAACTGGACGTGCGCCACCTTTCCGAAGGCGAACGCGGGATGCTGGCGCTTGCCCTCGACCTTGCCCGCCGCCTGTCGCAGGCCAATCCCGGATTAGACGATCCGGTGCGCGACGGCGTGGCGGTGGTGCTGATCGACGAGCTTGATATGCACTTGCATCCAAGCTGGCAGCGCCAGATTTCCGGCCTGCTGACCCAGACGTTCCGCAACTGCCAGTTCATTGCCACGACGCATTCGCCGCAGATTTTCGGTGAAATCAAACCCGATCAAATCCGCAAGATAGATGACGGTAAGGTCTATAGTCCGGGCCATTCCTATGGTGTCGATTCCAGCCGGTTGTTGGAAGAAGAAATGGGCACTCCGCCGCGCAATGCCGACGTCGCGGCAAAGCTGGACGTTATCGCATCGCTCATCGGCGAGGAGAAGGGTGCGGAAGCGCGGAAGGCCATCGACGCGCTCGCTGAGGAGATTGGCGACAGCGATCCCGAAATCACGCGCGCGCGCCTCTTGCTCGATTTCATGGATGAGGGCGACGAATGAGGGCTATCACAAAAGGCGATGAGCCCGCCTGCCTTACTGAGCACCGCGCTACCGAACACAGCTTCTACCAGAACTATCCGGGCAAGGATGCGCTGCGCGCCGCGCTTGTGGCCGAGCAGCGCGGGCTTTGCTGCTATTGCACGTCGCGCATTTCTGCCGACGGACGGGCGATGAAGATAGAGCACTGGCGTGGCCAGAGGGCTTACCCGCATCTGCAATTGAACTACGATAATCTTTTTGGCGCATGCCGGGGCGGCGAAGGCGAGCCGCTGCTCAATCAGCATTGCGATACCCGGAAGGGTGGCCGCGATCTGATGGTAAACCCGGCCAGTCTTGATCAGGACATCGTCAATGGTATCCGGTATCAATCGAACGGCGAGATACGATCAGATCACGTTCAACTTAATGGCGAAATTGACGATATTCTCGGCTTGAATGTTGCTGTTCTGAAAAACAACCGGAAAAGTGTTTTGGACGTTGTTCTTGCATGGTGGCAGAATAAAAAGCCAAATCATGCGCAGGTGCAGGCGCGCATCGATAAATTCGACAATGGCGTTGGCGAACTTGAGCCCTTCACCCCCGTTGCTGTCTGGTTTCTGAACAAGAGGTTGGCCGCATGACCCAGGTAAAGCCCGCCCGGCACACCGAAGAAGCGTTCGAAATCGTCGTCGAGAGCGTGTTGCTGGCGAATGGTTATGCCTCGATCGCATCGGACCAGTTCGACCGTGCATCCGCCATTTTTCCCGAGGCTGTGCTCGATTTCATCCGCGCCACTCAGCCAAAAGAATGGAAGGCGCTGGAGGCGCTCCACGGCGACAAGACCGGCGCGCAAGTACTGGCCGACCTGGTCAAGTGGATCGATGCCAACGGCTCCCTTGCGACCCTACGGCACGGCTTCAAATGCTATGGCAAGACCTTGCGCGTCGCGACCTTCAAGGCGGCGCATGGCCTGAACGCCGAACTGGAAGCGCGGTACGCCGCCAATATAGTCAGCGTCACCCGCCAGCTTCGCTATTCGGTCAGAAATGACAACGAATTGGATCTGGTACTGAGCGTCAACGGCATTCCGGTGGTGGCGATCGAGCTGAAGAACGCGATGACCCGTTCGACCGTAGAGGACGCCATCCGCCAGTATCGCAATGATCGCGACCCGCGCGAACCGATCTTTGAATTCAAGCGGCGCATTTTGGCGCATTTCGCGGTCGATACCGATGCCGTGTTCATGACCACGCGCCTTGCCGGTGCCGCCACCCATTTCCTGCCGTTCAATCGCGGGGACAATGGCGGCGCGGGCAATCCGCCGGACCTTAAAGGCCGAAGCTATCGTACGGCTTATCTGTGGGAACAGGCGTTGCAGCGCGACAGCCTGCTCGATCTGCTGGCCCGCTTTGTGCATTTGCAGACCGAGGAAAAGCGGGATGAGGCCGGGCGAAAGGTCAAGAAAGAGACTTTGATCTTTCCGCGCTATCACCAGCTTGAAGCCGTGCGCGAGCTGGTCGCGGCGGCAAAGGCGGACGGTCCCGGACACAATTACCTGATCGAGCATTCTGCGGGCAGCGGGAAAAGCAACACCATTGGCTGGCTGACTCACCGCCTTGCCTCATTGCATGATGACGCGAACGACCGCGTGTTTGACAGTGTTATCGTGATCACGGATCGCGTCGTGCTCGACAAGCAGTTGCAGGACACGATCTATCAGTTTGAGCACAAGCACGGCGTGGTCCAGAAGATCGATGATAACTCCCGGCAGTTGGCGGAAGCCCTGGAAGGGTCCGTGCCGATCATCATCACGACCTTGCAAAAGTTTCCATTCGTGTCGCGCCAACTCGTCCGCCTCGCTGAAGAGCGCGGTTCGGCCGGCGATGGGGTGCTCAAGACACGGCGCTTTGCGGTCATCATTGATGAAGCGCACAGCTCTCAGGGGGGCGAAGCGGCCACGGACCTCAAGGAAGTCCTCGGCGGTGAGCGCCTGCGCGAAGAAGCCCAGCGCTACCGGGCGGAAAACGACGATGTGGGAGAGGAAGAGCTATTTCGCAGCATGGCCAAGCGCGGACGCCAGGCCAACATTAGCTTCTTTGCCTTCACCGCCACGCCCAAGCACAAGACTTTGGCCGTGTTCGGCAAGGGCGGCAAACCAGCCCATCGCTACACGATGCGACAGGCCATCGAGGAGGGTTTCATCCTCGATGTGCTCAAGCATTACACAACTTACGCGACCTATTTCCGGCTGCTCAAGTCCAGTGACGACGACCCGAATGTCGTGCGGAAAAAAGCAGCCCTGGCGCTGGCGCGGTTCTTAAAGCTGCACCCGCACAACATTTCGCAGAAAACAGAAGTGATGGTCGAGCACTTCCATGCCGCCACCCAGCACAAAATCGGTGGCCGGGCAAAGGCGATGGTTGTGACGGGATCACGCCTGGAAGCGGTGCGCTACAAGCAGAGCTTCGACCTTTACATCAAGACCAAGGGCTATGCGATCAAATCGCTCGTCGCGTTCTCCGGCGCTGTTGATGACGACAAGCTACACGGTGTGGCATACACCGAAGAAGCTATGAATCTGGGCGTGCGCGAGAGGGAACTACCGGACGTCTTCGCGACATCGGAATACCAGGTTCTCCTCGTTGCGGAAAAATACCAGACCGGCTTCGACCAACCCCTCCTTCATACCATGTATGTGGACCGGAGGCTGTCGGGCATTCAGGCGGTCCAGACGCTGTCGCGCCTGAACCGCACCCACCCCTTCAAGGAAGATACGTTCATTCTCGATTTCGTAAATGATCGGGACGAAATTCAAGAGGCCTTCAAAACCTACTACGAAGGCGCAGAGATCGGTGAAGAAGTTGATCCGAGCCGCATGTACCAAATCAAAGGTGAGCTGGATTCCAGCGGCATTTATTCAGGCGTGGACATTGAAGATTTTTCGGGCATTTATTTCAAACCAAAGTTGAAGCAGAGTCCTGCAGATCATCAAAAGATGAATGCGATTATCGACCGCCCAGTCGGCAGCTTTACCGAAATCGTGAAGAGCGATCCCACGGAAGCCGAGGTGCTGCGCGGCAAGATTCTAGCGTTTTGCAGCCTGTATGGCTTCCTCAGCCAGATCATTCCGTATCAAGATTCTGATCTGGAAAGGTTGTATGTCTTCCTGCGACACCTCGCGGCAAAGCTACCCAAAAAAGGCGGCAGCCCGTCTTACCAATTCGACGATGAGGTCAGGCTGGATTACTATCGCCTGCAAAAGGTGAGCGAAGGGTCGATTAGCCTTTCCGAAGGGACTGCGAGGCAACTCGACGGGCCATCCTCCGTTGGGTCCAAAATTGCCAGAGACGAGCAGGTTCCGCTTTCACGGCTGATTGATGTCGTCAATGAACGCTTCGGCACGGATTTCAACAATGCCGACCAGCTCTTCTTCGATCAGATTGTGGAAGCCGCATTGGCAGATGCGAGCCTGCGACAGGCAGCCATCGCCAATCCGGGGGAGAAGTTCGAGCTACTATTCAAAAATTTGCTTGAAGCTCTCTTTGTGGAACGCATGGACCAGAATGAAGAGATATTTGCTCGATACATGAACGATAAGGCATTCCAGGGTCTGGTCACCAATTGGCTTTCAACGGAAGCATATTCAAAGCTCAGGTCGTCACTTGAGTAGGGGGTTTATGGGGACATTGGGCACAAACCATCCGCATGCGATTTTCGCTGCTCCGGTCACGGCATATTCTGCCGTGGCGGGTCGAATGGTATTCAGCGCCGCCGAATTATTGGATGATTGGGAAACATAAGATGCGTGAGGCTGAATTTCGGGCGTGGCTGGAGGCGCAGGATTACGAAGAAGCGACGGTTATCATGCAGATCAATCGCGTGCGGCGGATTGAGCAGAGTTATGGCGATCTCGATGCATTGGTAGAGAATGCCGGGCTTGAAAAGCTACAGCAACAGCTCGCCTATTCCAAGGCAGATGAGCGAGCGCAAAATCCCAACCCGGCCAAATTCCAGATCGATGGCAATATCTACAACAATATGGCAACCTATCGGAAGACGCTCGATTACTATCGGCAGTTTTCAGCAGGGGGCGGTGTACAACAAGCGGACGGCCAAAACATTACCGACGACGCCATTGAAGCGGCAATGGATGAGTTTGATGCTATCGGCCTCGAGGGTTTCAAGTCGCAATATGGTTTCGGCACGCCTCAGAAATACTGGGTGCGGCGGCCAAGCAACGGAAAGCTTTATCCTGCGAAGGCGATTGTGGGTGTCTCGCACGGACATATTCCTGGCGGCGTCCCACTGAAGGCGTCAGACTTCTACGGCGGTCAAGGGGAGCAGGCCGCCAACGGCATCTTGCGCAAGCTGGGTTATGAGATCGTAACGCGCGGGTTGACCACGCCCGACCGGATTGAGCTAAATGCGCCCGATGAAAGCAATGCCGTGACCATGCCCACCAACCTTATACTCTATGGCCCACCCGGTACCGGCAAGACATACAATACGGCGCTGGAGGCTGTGGCGCTTTGCGACGGCGAGGCAGACTATGCTTCCACCAGGCAGGGCCGGGCGGCCCTGATGGCGCGATACAATGAATTGCAACGCAAAGGCCGGATTGGGTTCGTCACCTTTCACCAGAACTTCAGTTACGAGGATTTCGTCGAGGGCCTACGCCCTCAGCAAGCGGAAGCTGACGAGGAAGGCGGGGCGGGAACGGGATTCAGTCTCGTACCACGTGATGGTGTCTTCAAGCAGATTTCCAAGGTGGCGGCGGAAAATAAGGGACAAGCGGTTACAACAGACCTGCCGCCGATGGATGGCAGTCGGAAGATATTCAAGATGTCGCTGGGGCGAAGTTGGTCATCTGAAGATGATGCGATCTTTGAAAACGCCCTTGTCGGCAAATATGTAGTGCTGGGCTGGGGCGGCAACGTCGACTGGTCGGACCCGAAATATGACGATTGGGAGGAGATCAAGAAACGCTGGCGTCAAGATCACCCCGATGCAAGCGGCAATGATCCCAACATGTCGCAGATGTACACCTTCCGAGCTAATATGGAGATCGGATCGATCATCGTCATCTCGGATGGAAACATGAAGTTTCGGGCGATTGCCGAGATCACCAGCCCCTATCAGTATCAGCCTGGCCCCGGCGGGGAATATAATCATCGGCGTTCGGTCCGCTGGCTCTGGCACAGTACGGAGAGCCTGCCCCGCGAACGCATTTACCGCAAATCGCTCAGTCAGGTGTCGGCCTATCAGATGCGCTCAGCCTCGGTTGAGTGGGAGGCGCTTGGCCAGATCATTTCCAGCAGCGGTGATGCTGTTGCAACCAGTGGTGAACCGGAATCCTATGTTCTGATCATCGACGAAATCAATCGTGCAAATGTTTCCAAGGTCTTCGGCGAATTGATCACCTTGATCGAGCCTGACAAGCGGGCCGGGATGGACAATGCGCTGAGTGTCAAGTTGCCCTACTCTGGCGAGACCTTTTCCGTGCCCACCAACCTGCATATCATTGGCACAATGAACACGGCGGACCGTTCCATTGCATTGCTCGACACCGCGCTACGGCGACGGTTCAATTTCCGGGAAATGGCACCGGAGCCCGGCCTTCTGGCGGATGCCAGCAAACGGACCGGGATTGATCTTGTCCGCGTACTCACCACCATCAACCAGCGCATCGAGTATCTGATCGACCGGGAGCACCGCATCGGGCACGCCTTCTTCATAGCCTGCGAGACGGCTCAGCAGGTTCACGCCGCCATGCGCGACAAGGTTATTCCGCTGTTGCAGGAATATTTCTTCGAGGACTGGAGCCGCATTCATGCGGTGCTGGGCGACGGGTTCATCCGCGAGGACAAACTCGATCCGCCACCGGGCATCGAGGGGGACCGGGTATCGAGTTGGTCCGTGCTTGCTCCCTTTAAGTCCGACGCATTCGAACGGTTGACCGGCAAAGTGGCGAATACGGCGGAGAAGCCTGGCGAGTGATCGACGAACTTGCCAATCACTTGCTCCCCGGTGTGCCTATCGATCGGGTTACTGCTGCGCTCGGCGTAGCGGCAGGGCAGGAATTGGCCTCGGGCAAGTTTGGCAGCCCCGAAAGCAGTTCGGCTTTGGCGGTCAATGGGTTCGGTCCCTTACTCGAAAGTCCGGGTACTTTGCCGCCGTTTCCGTGCCTTTACGATCTCGATTGGCCCGCGCTGTCCGTCGATATTGAGCGTCAGATGCGCCTTCCCTGGCCGGGTGGCCGACACCCGTGGCTCGATGCCGCCGTCGAAACTGCAACGCACCTGATCGGCGTTGAATCGAAGCGCTTCGAGCCGTTCCGCGATTCCAGGTTGGCAAAGCTGTCGCCCAAATACTCAACGCATCATTGGGATGAAGGTATGGAGCCGTGGTGCGCGATGCGTGACCGGTTGCATGCGGAACCTGTGGCCTTTCGCCATCTCGATGCGGCGCAACTGGTCAAGCACGGCTACGGCCTGGTGGCTGAAGCAAAGCGACGGGGAAAGACACCAGTCCTGCTCTACCTTTTTGCCGAGCCAACGGAAGGCCGCGCCATTTCGGCCAAAGCCTTTGCCGACCACCGGTCCGAGATCGCCAGATTTGCCGCCGGGGTAGCCGGTTCTGCGGTCCGCTTTGCCGCTTGCTCATGGCGTGAATGGTTGACCACTTTCCCGCCAAGCCTGACCGATCATGCCGATCGCCTCATTGCCCGGTTCCGCCCATGACGCATCTGACTGTCCACGAATGGGGGCGCACAGGCGTACATAATGGCACCGACCCCGCCCCGAAGGAGGCGTTCACCCGCAGCCAGGCGAATGCCCTTCTTCAGGCTGCCCGGTCCCATTCGCTGGCCAACCGGTCAGGGACCAATATCCTTGTAGATCGCTACAGCGAGATATGGGCCCAGCAGGTTGTCGGCGTGATTGCCGCGCCGGGATGCAGTCTTGAGATTCTACCTAAGATCGATGCGGCGTCGGATGAGAATGATGAGACAATCCGCAACCGCCTTGTCTCGATGCTCGATGTCGCGCTCGGTTTCAAGCTCGGAGACGGACAGGCCCTGGCGATGGCGCGCCAGAAGGAAACCCTGCTCGACATCCTGATCCGCCTGTTTGCTGATCGCCTGCTCGCCGAGACCCGGCGTGGCCTACCCCGCGCCTACATCGCGCAGGAAGAGGATCTCACGGCGCTGCGCGGTCGGCTCGCCGTCATCCGCCAATTCACACTCCATGCAGTGCGACCTGACCGGCTTGCGTGCCGGTTCGATACCTTGCTGCCTGACACGCCATTGCTGCGGATCATGAAAGCCTGCGTCCTGCTGCTGCGCCGCCACGCGCGCGCGCTGGAAACACAGCGGCGCCTTGATGAGCTGCGGTTTCTCCTGGCGGAGGTGAGTGATGTTCCCGTCAACGCCTTGCCGTGGACGCAGGTGCGCATCGACCGGACCAGCCGTCGTTGGGAGACGCTTTACAAACTTGCTAGGCTTTTCCTTAAACGGGAATGGCAGCGCACCAATCACGATGCCAAGGCGGATCAGGGCGTCACCTTGCTGTTCGCCATGAATGATCTGTTCGAAGCCTATATCGCGGCGCTCGCACGCAGGGCGTTGCAGGGTAGCGATCTGACAGTCCATTCACAGGGCGGATTGCGCTATTGCCTGATGGAGGAGGGTGAAGGCAGCAGGCAGCGCTTCCAGACAACGCCGGACATTCTCATCAAGCGGGATGGGCAGATCGTGATGGTGATCGACACCAAATGGAAGATGATTAGCCGAAATCCCGAAGACAAGAAGCGCGGCGTTTCGCAATCCGATGTCTACCAGATGATGGCCTATGCGCGGCTGTATCGGTGCCGCGAGGTGATGCTGGTTTATCCCCATCATGCCGGTCTTGGCGCTGGGGCGCTGGATGCAGGCTACGACATGAACGAAGGCGATGAACGGCTACGAATAGCGAGCGTCGATCTTTTGCACGGGGAGGCCGCAATTGCTCAGCGACTAGGAGATCTCATTTCTCAAACCAAGTTGCCGTACAAATCAACAGCCGCTGAATAGACGACCGGTTTTTGGGGGCGATCCCCGGCTTGGCTATAGCCGCCTTGCCGGCGCATTCGCCTTACGATGGGCACCCGCATGCCTCGACGATCACGAAATCCCGGGCCCGCTCCGCCTTCTTCCGATTGACCAACTGATGCCGTCACCGTGCATCAATCCCGAGACCGATTTTCCGACCTGCCGTTCCAGTGCAGGGCGCCACGGCACGAGCGTGAAATCACGGGATCGCTCGACCAGCGCGAAGCGCCCGCTGACGAGTTCGACCGGCCGGCGATAGACGCCCTCGATCCGGGCTCCCTCGGCAGCCTCCCGGAACGGCGTGTTCAGTTCGTCGGCGAGCTGGCTTGCAACCCGAAGCAGCTCACGGCGCTGGAGCGCCGCGAGCATGCCGCTCGGAAACGTCGTGCCGCCGCCCGTCTCCTCGGCAAAACCCTGCGCCACTAGCCACTGCCGGCGCCGCGCCTGGGCGTCGCGCAGATCATGGCCGAACCCAGCGTCGCGAGCAGGCACGGGCGCCCCCGACACCAGTTCGCGGTCGATCCAGGTCGCAGCCTCGACATCGACCAGCCGATCAAGCGGCTGTGCGGACAGCATTGTGATCGCGACGGGACGGTCCCGCAGCTTCGCCGTCTCATGGGCCGCCGCGCGATCGAGATGGTCCGGCGCAATGATCCAGCGACCGGACGGCTCGCGCTCGACGATGCCCGATATCCGCCGCATCGCCTCCAGCCGCCTGACATGAGTTTCGGCAAAGGCTTCGGTTGCGGTCGGATCGTGGCGCAGATGGGCGTCCACATCGTATCGTCCACCATTGGCGGCGGCGACCGCGGCGATCGTCCGATCCACGTCCCGCTCTTTCGGGCTGAGCGGATCGATCCGCACGATCGCACCACGCGGCAGGCTGGCATCGGTTTCCGTGCCTTTACCTATCGCCACATAATGGCTGCGCCCGTCCACACCGTCGACGACCAGATAATGGCGGTCGGCATGCTCGTCGGCGAGCCCGCGCGCCAGCACGCGACCGACCAGCGGGCGGGCATCGGGCGCGGCAGGGTCGTAGATCGCCTGGTCGGCCGGCGCCCGGGCAATCGCGGCGCGCGAAAATTCGCGCTGCATCGTGCGGATGATGTCGCCGCGTTCGCCCAATGCGCGGAGTGTATCGGCGAGGTCGGGCGCGAGCAGGAAACGGCCGGCACCGAGCGGTTCGGCCAGGCCCAGGCGCGACAGCTTCGCCAGCCGGCCGGCGCGCAGCGTCTGATCGAACGCGTCGCGACCGTTGGTTGCCACCACCCGCTCGGTGTCGGCCCCCTTGAGCAAGGCCCGGTCGATCGAGGTCAGGCGCTCCTGCTCGACTTCGGCGCGCAGCGTCTGCGCGATTTCGCAGTGCGTGCGCGGGCCAAGGTCGAGATCTACCAGCTCGGCGGCGCGCTCACGGATGCCGGTCGTCATATAGTCGCGGGCAATGACCAGGTCGGCGCCACGATCGTCCTTCCCGCGCACGACGATATGGGTGTGCGGATGGCCGGTGTTGAAATGGTCGACCGCCACCCAGTCGAGCTTCGTCCCAAGATCCTCCTCCATCCGGTCCATCAGCCGACGGGTCAGGGGTTTCAGATCGTCATATTGATCGCCGTCTTCGGACGAGACGATGAAACGGAACTGGTGGCGATCGCTTGTCCCCCGTTCGCCGAACGCCTTGCCATCGACGACGTCTGCATCGCGCCCGTAGAGCGAGCTGCGTTCGCCCTCGCGCGTCGTGCCGTCGCGCTGGAGATAGCGCAGGTGCGCGGCGGCAGCCGATACGCCCTTGCCGGCGAGCTTGACGATGCTTGCCTTGACGATGACGCGGCGGCTGTTCGACGCCCCGTGGCCGCCGCGGCTGGCGAGCAGCCGCCCGACCCCTGCGCCGCGCCCGATCCGGGTGCCCGAGAACGACCCTCGTGCGAGACCTGGGGCGGCGGCGGCGCTGCGCGCAAGATTGGCCGCGGCGAGGACGCGGCCGAGATAGCGCCGGGCGCGCTTGCCGCCCTGCTGGCGCTGGCGCCCAAGGCGCGGTTCAAAGCTGTCGTCGTCGGCCATTGTCCTGATTCCGGGGGCGTGGAAGGGCAAGCATGCCGCGCAGTCCGTGATATGAAAACCGGTGCCGCCGAAGAGGGCGGAATACCGCCGTTTCCCGGTGGAACGGCACTGGCCGGAAATAGCCAGTGCCGGTAACGGGTCCAAAAAACGATGTGTAGACAAAGGCTTATGGCGCACCAGTGCCATAGCTTTATCTTGCCTTACGCCGCTCTCCCAACTGAACCGCCCCTGCCGCCCGTTTTCACCATCCTGTTGCCCACCCATGTCGCCCGAGCCGAAGCAAAAAGAAGCCGGGACACGATGCCTGTCCGGCACCCTGTCCCGGCGTCTCCGAGCCCCGATCAATGCGTCGCCGTAAAGGCTTCGCGTGCCTGGCGTTCGCTCCTGAAGCTGCGCCGCCCCATCAATCCATGCGCGTTCCCATCGCCATCGACGATGCTCACCGCCACGAACCAGCAGCCATCCAGCCGGCCGACGATCGCCACCCGATCGAGTTCGAAATCCTCTTCGTCGATGCTCTCATACGCCCCGAGCCAACGCTCCGACGCCCTCGCATCCCACAGGAAATCGCTCTCCTCCGCCTCCAGGAACCGCTGCGCCAGCGCTTCGCCAGCGCCCCGTCCAAACTCGATCTCGAGCCCTGCCACCAGCGTTGCCACCACGCGGTCCGACGCCGCACCGATGGATTGAAACATGGTCATGATCGCCTCCTTCGCTTGAAATCCTCCTCATTGAGGACAGCCCTCCGAAGACGGGTGACGGAGCGGCTGTCAGGGCCGCTGGAGGCGAAGCCGGAAGCGCCGCGCAGCGGCGGCGGAGGAACCGATTTTGTTGCGCTGAAAACAAACAAACTCGCGTGCGAAGCACGCTCTATCTCGCGGCAAAATTGGAGGGGCCGCCGGCCTTGCACAGCCGCTTCGGCGCCCGTCATACTCGGCCTTGCCGAGACGAGCCCCTCCAAAGTCTGCCAATGCGTCGTGTCCTTGCCGCCCGCACCCTTCGACGTTGCCGGATGTGCCGGGTCAGCGGGGTGCGCGAACCGCGAACAGGGAATCTGGCGGTTCATCCGGCCCGCGTGCTGGCGATGAATCTACGGAAGCGTTGCCGGTTCGAAGAGCGACGAACAATGTTGGTGGCGGCCGCTGCGGAAGGGATGGCAACGACACCGAAGGTGTGCCCGACACCTGCGCGAGATAGGCGCGCGTCTCGGTCGGCAGTGCGCGGCCCGTTGCCAGATGGGCGGCATAACGACCGGGACCGGCATTGTAGGCGGCGAACAGCCCAGGGTAGCCGAAGCGGTCATACATCGCGCGCAGATAGGCCGTGCCTGCGAGAATATTGTCATGCGGATCGTGGGGATTACCGCCCAGACCGTGCGCTGCGCGCATCGCCGCCCAAGTCGCTGGCATCAACTGCATCAGCCCCATTGCGCCCGCGTGGGATGTGATTGGTCGCCCGCCAAGCATGGTCTGACCACCGCTTTCGGCGCGTATCACCCGCTCGATCCAAACCACCGGCACCCCGAACCGCGCGGACGCCTCGGCGATCTCCGCCCGCCAGCGATCGAGAGGATCGGCGGCGGCGGGAGTCGCAACGAGAAGCGCGACAGCGAGCGCAAGCGGTTTCAACGCAGCCACAACGGGGTCGCCTTGCCGATCACATCCTGCGCCAAGGTCGCACCGAAATAGCGTCCGTCGAACGAGTCCGGGGTTTCCGCCATGAGCAGGAAGACCATGCCCGGTCCGAGCCGGATGCAGCCCTGCCATGCGGGCAGTGGACGGCCCACCGTATCGGCGACGCGGCGTTTGGCGACCGGCCCTCCGTTCACCGTCACCACCCGATCGACCGCGCAGATCGTGTCTCCGGCAATGCTGGCAACGCGCTTCACTAGCGGCACGTTGCTGGGCAGATAGTGGCGGCTCGCGGCCAGCTGCCGCGCTTCGGCCGGTGGCCACGCGATCACCATGTCGCCGCGTTTGAGCACCGCACCGGGCGACACGGCATAGAGGCCGATCGGCGCGCTGGCGCTCGCGTTCCAGACCAGCCGGGGCAGAGGTGGCAGCGCGATCGTGGCGCCGAGGCAGCCGATACCGACGCCGAGCAACGCGGCGCGGCGGCGCAGCTTTGCTCGGCGTGCGCGGGCGGCACGCAGCGCGTTGCCCCAGGCGAAGAGCGGCAGGTCGCGGCGCTCAACCACGGTCGCCTCCGCGCGCGCGGGCCGCCGACCACGCCTCGATATCGTCGATATGGTAGCGCCAGGTGCGGCCATGCAGGCGGCATTTTGGACCCGTTCCCGTCTGGCGCAGGCGCTTCAGCGTCGAGTAGGCGAGGCCGAGATGAAAGGCTGCCTGCTTGGCGGTGAGGAAGGGGCAGGTCTCGCGCGCGGCCTGCGCACGTTCGGCAGTATCGTCCATGATTCCAGTCCATCCGTGCCGGTGCATCGTGCGCCGGCTGATGAGCGCGGATTGGATCGATCCGGCCGTCTTCGGCAGGGTCGCAAATCGACCCATGCGATTCCGACCCCCCCCCGTTTCGGGCCGTTGGCGGTGCCCCGCGCCCTTGCGGGACGCGGGGCGCCGGGTTCAGTCGGCCGGGTTCTTGAGGCTCGATTTCGTATAAAGCGGTGTGGGTTGAACCGGGTGGCACGGGCTTTCATCCGTGCAACGGAAAGCGGACGGTGCAGACGCCCCCGCCTGCAGAGTCCCTCGCGAGCTATGGCAAATCCGGCGCACCGCTTCATGCCCCGCGCCCTTGGCGGACGCGGGGCGGTTCGCTCAATCGGCCGGGTTCCAGATGATCGCGAAGGCGTCGTCGTCGTCCTGCCCGGCGGCGCGGCCGAGATTGGCGTAGAGCCGGCGCGGACCGAATTCGGGGGCGGCGAGCGACAGCGACACATAGTCCTTGCCGCTCATTTCGCCGCGCCGGACCCATCCGGCCCCGACCTCGACGCCCGCTGCCGACACGCGATAGTCGGGCTGGGTGTCGCCGGACTTGCGGGTGTTGGGAATGATCTCGATGTCGGTGCGGATCGAGAGCGTCTTGAGCTGGCCCTTGAAGCCTTCTCCGTCGCGGGTGACATAACCGATGGCTGGCATTGTTCGTCTCCTGAAAAGTCGCCCCGAACCGTTTCCGGGCGATGGGCGGACCGGAGGGACGGTCACAGCGGGCCTGCGAACCGACAGGCCGGAGCGGCAGCGGAGGACCGGAGCTGAAGGCTTATTTGAAGCGCAGCGACCGCGAGGAGCCCGCCTTGGCGGGCGGGGAAATAAGCCGCATGGCGATGGTTTCGCGGGACTGCGACCGTCCCAGGTCATGCGCCCGAGGAGCCGGAAACGGTGCGGGCCACGGTAGTGGTAACGACGACAATGCCGCCGGTTCATCCCTCGCGATGGATTGGTCGTGGACTGCACGGACGCACCACCGCGCCATCGGATCAACCGTCCAAACGCACGGACGGTAACGCCGCCGCCATTGCCGTCGGTGTGGCCGATGACGGCCGGTCGGAGCTTCGCGTCCGGGTAAGGAGGCGATAGAGGCGAGCGACATGTCGATGACCATCCTCCGCCTTCCGATAGGCTGCGCCGCGCTCCTACGGATTGCCGCTGCGCCGCCGGGCCAGGGGCGCGTCGGCTAGGCACAAGATAGCGACACCCTCCGGCTGAAGAGCGGCTTGGCGCTCGCATCGCCAGGATCGACGCCGCCGAAAACCCAAGCGGGACAGGCCAGATGCAGGACCGAAATCGCGCTCGCACGATCCGCGACGGCGCGCGCCAGGACGCTGCTCGACGGCCGGACTGTCACCATCAGGCGGGTCGGGCGCAGCTATAATCGCACGATCGCGCGGGTGACGCTGGCCGATCGCGATGTCGGGTCCGAACAGGTGGCGACCGGGCGCGCAGGCTGATGAGGAAAAGGGAATAGCCGCGCCCCGGCCCGCGCAACAGGCCGGGGCGCGGCCGATATTCAGTACGTCAGCCGCAGCGGCGGAACCGCGAAATCGCCCGCTGCGAAGTGGGCGAGGATCGCCTCGTAGCTGTCGAGACGCTCGACGGTGCAACGGCCGATCAGGAGATAATCGTCCTCGTCGGCGGCATAGGACCGCACCTCGCCCGCGCCGGTGAACACGGCGCGCTCGGCGCCCCATTGACCGCAATAGGCGCCCGACCAGCGGGCGAAGGGCAGGCCATGCTCGACGCACCATGTTTCGAGGTGCTCGAACCGGCCCCAGGCCACTTCATGCGCCATGAGTTCAAGTGGCTCACCCTCGCGAAACATCGAGAGCGTGAAGGGTTCGCCGTCCCATTCGGTGGACAGTCCCTCTGCCTGAACGAGAGCGGCAAGGTCGGGCAGCAGGGATCGCGGCAGGGTGCCGCCGATGGTGATGCTTGCGGATACGCGGTCGGCCATGATGGTCTCCTTTCCCGCGCGCGCGAGTCCATCAGGACGAGGGCGCGCGGCCGAATTTTCGTGAATGAAAAGGATGCGGGCGGCGGTTTTCCCGCCGCCCGCAAAGGATCAGGCGGCGAGGCGGTCGGCCTCGTCGTCGTGGAAGGGCGGCACGGGACACCCTTCGACCGGCAGGGCCATCACCGCACCGGGCGCGGTCGGGTCCGGCTCGTCGTCGCCCGGCAACCGCCGCTCGATCTCGCGCGCGGCTTGCGCCTTGGCATGGGCCGCAACGGTGCCGACGCCGCCGCGCGCCGTATAGGCGGCGGGCGGGAAGGTCATCCAGCGCGGCACCCAGCCTTCATGCCGGTCGCGCCCGTTGGTGCCGTCCAGATGATCGCGAACGATGCGTTTCAGGGTCTTGGTCTTTTCTTGCCGGTTGGCGCTGGCGACGGTTTCGCCCGCCACCTCGGCGACGATCCGGGTCAGCACTTCCCGGTCGCGGACAAGCGAGAAAAAAGCGTCGTCGGCCTGCCAGCAGCGGGCCATATCGACGCCGATCTCCATGCCCACCGCCTCTACGGCGGCGCTGCCTGACGCTAGCGTTTCGCCCATGACGATGGCGATCACCTCCATGACGACCGCATCGGGAAGGTCGAGCAGCCGCTGGAAGATGCCGACGACACCATAGTCGTCGCCATTGCCTCCAGTCACGGTCGGCTCCTCGGCACAGAAGCCGAGAACCGCCAGCACCGCGCGGCGGCGCTCGTCGAAATCCGCCTCGGCTTGTGCGTTGTCGAGGCTGTCGCGCACCTCGTCTTTGCGGGTTGACTGCGGCTCGGGCGTGACGCGCCACAGGTGCGATCCGCCGATGGCATGGGCCACCATCAAGCGCAGCGCGATGGCCGGATGGCCGGTGAGCGCGGCGCGGACGGCGGCATGGCGATGCAGATCGACATAGGTCTGCATCGTCGATGTCATTTCGGGACGCGCCGCTTTCGGGCTGCTCCCGGTCCCGTTCTCCGACCCTTCCGCCTTGGCGATCCGGCGGGCTTCCTTGCCCGACACATAGCCTTCATGGACGATCACCTCGCCGGTCGCGCGCACGTCGATATAGACGCGCCCGCCCTTGCGCTTGCCCGCCTTCTCATATTCCCATGTCGAGAAATGTGTCGTGGGCGGCACGATGATCGCGTCGGCCCAGCCTTGCTCGACATAGGCGGCGCGGCGTGCCTCGATCTCCGCATTCTGCGCCGCCCAGAAAGCATCGGGATCGGCGACATAACGGTCCTCGCCGAACAGGTCGGCGATGGTCGCAAGCCCGCTTGCCTCCACGTCGAACAGCGCATGTTTCACCGGGATCGACTGCCCGCCCAGCAGCCATGATTTCAACTGATGGCCGGTCGGCAGATAGGCATTCTCGTCGTCGGCGAGTGCCAGCCATGCCTTTTGCTGGCTCTTGGACGCCATCGTCAGATGGCGCACGGTCGCCGCGTCGATCTGTTCCTTGCGATAGAGGTCGCGGATCGCAGGGAGCAGATTGCCGAGCGCCAGCACCCGTTTGACGGTGAGGTCGGGCAATCCGAACGTCGCGGAGATGTCTTCAAGCCTGCGGCCTTCGCGGACGAGGCGCGTGAAAGTCTCCCATTGCGTCACCTCGTTGGGGTCGAGTCGTGCCATGTTCTCGATCATCGACGCCTCGATGGCAGCGGCATCGTCGCCCTCGTCGAGAATCGCGCAGGGCATCGGCTCCGGCGTCATATCGCCCGCCGCCCGCCGTTCCTCGGCGACGATCTTCGCGGCATGGAAGCGGCGGCTTCCGGCAACGATCTCATAGCCATCGGGCGCGCAATTGGGACGGACGATGACCGGCTGGATGACGCCACGGCTGCGGACGGTCGGCAGGATGTCGGACACGTCCGGGGCCTTTTTGCTGTAACGCATATTGGCCTTGCTCACGACCAGCTTGTCGAGCGGGATAAAATCGAGTTTCATGGGTCTACTCCTTGTGAGTGCCGGTCCCGTCGCCACGGGATTCGCGGTTTCGCCGCGTCGGGACCGGTTACCGGGGTCGTTGACTTCCCCGGCGAGGCTTGCGGCGGGACGCGCCGCGCGTCATCCGCCGTTCCCTTGCTCGGGATCGGTCGGAAGCTCGGGAACCGGCGCCGACTCGATGCGCCAGATGATGGATTGGGCTTGGCTGATCGAACCGGCCCGGCGCGCGGTGTCGGCCCAGACCGACAGGCTGACGGTCGTCGAAAAGCCGATATCGCGCTCGATCTGCAAGCCGAACGACAGGCGGATGCCCGCCAGTTCGGACAGGCTGAAACAGCCCAGTTCGGGACAGCCGAAACCGAGGTCGGCCAATCCGAACAGCGTGTCGCCATCATCATACAGCTCGGTCGCCAGCCATGTCGCCGCGCCCAGCGGGTTGAAGAATTTGACGACCGGCGCTGGGTCGGGCTCGTGGGTGCCGGATTGCATCGCATCACGGTGCGCTGCGGCATTCACGCGCAGCGCGGCGTGAAGCTCGGGGGTGAGCAGAATCATGCCGCAGCCCTCCGATCGCCAGAGTCGTGGTGGGAAGTGTCGCCTTTGGCTGCCTCGGATCGGGCTTCGGCGTGCCGCGCCAGCAGCCAGTCGGCGGCCTTGCTGGCGGCGCTGGCGGCGCGGAAGATCGCGCGGTTATCCTCGCGCAGCACCTCCAGCCAACTGCCGAGATAATCAGCGTGACGGACGGTCGGGAAGATGCCCAGCGCGGCGCAGAGAAAGGCCGAACCCATTTCGGCAATCAATTCCTCGCAGGCATAATCCTTCGATCCGAAGCTGTTGACCAGATTGCGGTTCAACCGGGACGGGTGGCCGCTGCCGTGGCAAAGTTCGTGCAGGCAGGTCTGGTAATAGTTGATCTGCTCGAAAAAGGCCGGTTGCGGCGGCACCTGCACATAGTCCTGCGCGGGCACATAATAGGCGTGATTGCCGCCGACACGGAACTCGATGCCGCTTGCCGCGATCACTTCCTCGGCGATCGGCACGATCTGGCGTTCGGGCAAGGGGGCCGGATCGGGCGCGAGGCCGGGGCGCAATCCCTCGCACTGCGCGACGTTGAACACGGTGAAGCGTTTCAGGAACGGAATGGACTTGGCGTCGCTGCCGGATTCGACGGCGCGCACTTTCTCGGCCTCGGGGGTGAAGCGGTCGGCATAGACAACGGTGGTGCCGCGCTCACCCTTGCGGACGCAGCCACCTGCCTCAAGCGCCTGTTTGAAGGTAAGCCAACCCTGCGAAGGATAGCCTTGCTCGATCACCGCGCCCCACAGGATGAGGACGTTCACGCCAGAGTAGCGGCGCGCGGTCAGGGCGTTGCGCGGTAGGCCGGGGCTGATCGCGCTGCCATCACCATCGGGATGCCCCCAAGGCTGAACCCATGGAAAGCGGCCCGCCTCCAGTTCGGCGATGATCCGCGCCGTCACCTCGTCATAAAGGTTCGTGCGCGCCGTTTCGGACTCTCTCCGGGCCTTGGCCGCGATGGGGGTTCCGCCGTTGGACGCCTTGGGTTTCCGGCCCTTGCCGCGCGCGCGGGCAGTCGTGGGAGCACGCATCATTCACCTCCTGCACCGCCCCAAAACCACTATGGCCTTCCCCGGAAGCGGGGGTGGGCGGCAAGACGCGAACCGAAGAGGACCGCTTGAGCGGCGTCGGCACCCAAAGGGCCGCAACGTCAGTGAAGGAGCCGGGCGCAGCCCGGCTTGCCGGGGACGCGAGCGGGCCTAGCAGGGAGCGCCGCCCACTCCCGCGCCACCGGGAGAGGCCACCAACAGCGCCGCCGCGCAAGCGGCGACCGCAGCGCTTCCCGACGGCGTTGCCGTCGCCAACAAAGGGATGGACCCCCGGCCGATGCGGGCGGATCAGCGGTGCAGGGTCGGGCTTCGCGAAGGGGCCCGCAAAGTCCTGTTTTGCGGGGTGCCCCGTGGCCAGGACGACATGTGTCGACCGGCCTCGCGAAACCGGGCGCACCGCCCGATCGAGAGGTCGGAGGGCCTGCGGGGCCGCCATCATACGCCGCACCCTGTCCGGGCAAGGCAAAGCCGCCCGGGCAGTGTGCGTCCTCATCCCCGCTCCATCAGGTCAGCAGCGCTGACCCGCGCCAGCCGATCGTCACCGCCAGGCCGAGACCCGGCAACGGGGCTCGGCGGCGATATGCCTCGCTTCGCGCCGTAGAGCGCGGTCGCGCCGCTTCGCCGACGATGCCGCACTGCAGGCGGCGTGGGAGGCGGTGACGGCGCATCCGGAGGTAACCGGATCGCGGTGCGCTTCGCCTATGAATGGCGTGATGATGCAGGCGCCTGGTATCGCTCTTATGGCAATGAGAATTGGGAGTTCGCGACCGATGGTCTGATGGCGTGGCGGATCGCAAGCATCAACGACCTGCCGATCTTCGAGGGGGATCGCCTGTTCCACTGGCCGCTCGGGGCAAAGGCCGAAGAATCATCCCGGACTGGAAGAACTGGGGCTGTAGATTTCACGGCCGTGTACACCGCCAGCCCGCCATACCCTCGGTTCCGCTACAAGAGAATTTTGAACGTCGCCGGTGCGTTCGCTTCCCAATGCGCTTGTAGCGGATCGGAAGTCATCGACCCATGACCGCCGTTCAGCCCAAGTTTGATTGCCCAGCTTCGGACGTCTGGTTCGGGCAGCTGCGTTCAACTCTCCGTCCATCTACCGCAGTGGGACATCCACTTTTGCGGATATGCGCCATTTAACGCCCGCCCGCCGGGCAGCGCTGCGCTAATACGCATCTGTCATGTCCAGCATTTGACCTGAGGCGCGGACATGGTTGAGCAAAGTTTTGAGTGGCTTAGTCTGCCACGAAGTCCGGCCAACTGCGCAGACAAGGCTCGTTCTGTTGCCGACCTTTTGCGGCGTAAGGCTGGCAATATGGTGGATGAGACATCACTGGACGGGATGATGTTTCATCTATGCTCTCCAGCAAAGATATGGCCACAAGCATTTGAGACGAAGCGTTTCCCGCTGATGAAACCAGGCGGTGTCTGAACGCTTATACCGATGCAGCCTGCCGCTGGTCGGGGAACGGAGGGCTCCACTCGATTGAGAGGAACGCCTGCATGAAGATCGCGCAAATTGCCCCCTTGGCTGAAAGCGTGCCACCCAGATTCTATGGGGGCACCGAACGGATCGTTTCTTATCTCACCGAAGAACTTGTCCGACAGGGTCATAATGTCACCCTGTTTGCCAGCGGGGATTCGCAAACTAGAGCGGAACTGGTGCCGATTACCGACATGGCGCTCCGTCTTAATCCGAACGTGGTCGACACCATTCCCTATCATATGATGATGCTGGAACAGGTGCGCCGCCGCGCCGACGAGTTCGACGCGCTGCACTTCCACATCGACATGCTGCATCTGCCAATGGTTCAAAACTTTATCGGACGTACCGTTACAACGCTGCACGGTCGGCTAGATCTGCCCGATCTGCCGCCTTTCTATCGCGCATTTCCAGATCATAGTCTGGTGTCGATTTCCGACCATCAACGACTCCCCATGCCCCCGGTCAATTGGGGCGGGACTATCTATCATGGCCTGCCCGCTGACCTGCTGGCACAGCGATTGGGCGCGGGCGAGGATTATCTGGCGTTTTTGGGCCGTATATCGCCCGAAAAGCGGCCCGATCGGGCGATACGAATTGCTGCACGATCGGGCCGGAAACTCAAGATCGCGGCCAAGATCGACAATGTCGACCGGGCCTACTGGCAAGACGAAATCGCCCCGCTGGTCGATCGCTATGCCAATGTCGAATATATTGGCGAGATTAACGAGCAGCAAAAGGCCCAGTTTCTGGGGCAGGCGAGCGCGTTGCTGTTCCCTATCGACTGGCCCGAACCCTTCGGTCTGGTGATGATCGAAGCGATGGCCTGCGCGACGCCGGTCATCGCATTTCGCTGCGGTTCGGTTCCCGAAGTCATCCAGCACGGCGTCTCTGGTTATATCGTCGAAAGCGAAGATGAAGCGGTGGCGGCAGTCGCTGCCTTGTCGCATCTGGACCGCGCACGGGTGCGCGGCGCATTTGACGCACGCTTCACGGCGGAGCGCATGGCGACCGACTATGTCGCATTATATCGTGATTTGCCCGGCGCGCGCACCGACGCTGCCCGGCTGCGCCGTCGCCGCGGAGAAGATGCCGAACTTCAGATAGTCGCATAGGAGCCGCCATGACGCTGATCCAGCCCCAGCCCGAACTGCACGGCATTGCAGGCGGGCAGGCGCTCTCCCAGGCGCAGACCCAGTTCTTCATCCCTGCGACCGCCTCGCTCCATGAACGCAGGCCACGCACGCTCAAACATGGCGACAGCTTTGCCGTGTTCGACCATAGCGGTGACGCGATTTCCGGACCGGGCAGCCCGGAAGGTCTCTACCATCGGGACACGCGCTATCTCTCGCACCTGTATCTGACGATCAACGGGATGCGGCCCATCCTGCTGAGTTCGGCGCTGCGCGACGACAATGCCATGCTGACATGCGATCTCGCCAATCCCGATTTCTTCGGGGAGGATGGCAAGGTTGCCGTGGAGCATGACCTGATCCACCTGCGCCGCACCCGCTTCCTGTGGAAGGATGCCCTGTACGAACGGATCACAATCCGCAATTTCGATACGGAAACGCGCCAGATCAGCATCGACCTGAGCTTTGCGGCGGACTTTGCCGACCTGTTCGAGATACGTGGCATGACGCGCTTGCGTCGCGGAGCCATGCGCGCGGCGCAGGTCGGGAAAGCAGATGTGCTATTGGCCTATCTTGGGCGAGACGATCGTGAACGACAGACCCATCTGCATTTCGATCCTGTACCCAGCGAACTTACGGACAGTCATGCACGCTTCGGCGTGACGGTGCTGCCTGGCCAGCGCTGCGCGCTGTTCACCCGCATAGGCTGCGACCGGGTGGAAACCAGTGATGCACTTCCCAAGCAGTTTCTTAAGTCTCTGCGCGAAGCGATGCATGCGCTTGGGGCCGCGCGCAAGCGGGCGGCAGCCCTGCATTCGTCCAACGATCTGTTCAACGAAGTCACGCGCCGGTCGGTTGCGGACATATCCATGCTGTCCACCGATACCGAATTTGGCCCCTATCCCTATGCCGGCATCCCCTGGTTCAGCACGATATTCGGGCGTGACGCGATCATCACGGCGCTCGAAACCCTATGGATGGACCCGGCGATCAGCCGTGGCGTTCTGGGCTATCTGGCCGCGCATCAGGCAACCAGCTTTGATCCGGCGGCCGACGCCGAACCGGGAAAAATATTGCATGAGGTGCGCCATGGGGAAATGGCCGAGTTGGGCGAAGTACCGTTCCGTCATTATTATGGCAGCATCGATTCCACCCCATTGTTCCTGATGCTGGCGGGTGCCTATCTGGAACGCACTGGCGACATTGCCTTTCTGCAAAGGATCCTGCCGAATATCGATGCGGCGCTCGGCTGGATCGACACGCATGGCGACCGAGATGGCGACGGATTTGTCGAATATGGCCGTCTGACCGACCAGGGCCTACAAAATCAGGGCTGGAAGGACAGCCATGACTCCATCTTCCATGCCGACGGCAACATCGCACGCGGCCCCATCGCTCTCGCCGAGGTTCAAGCCTATGTTTATGGCGCGTGGAAGGCGGCCGAGGCGCTATTTGGCGCGGTTGGCGAAGATGAACGCGCAGCGGTCTATCGGGACCGTGCCGCGCAGTTGATCGACCGGTTCGACGCTGCCTTTTTCGACGCGACACTTGGCACCTATGTGCTGGCGCTTGATGGCGACAAGCAGCCGTGCCGGGTGCGGTCCTCCAACGCCGGGCACGTCCTCTACACCGGGCTGGCACGCGAGGAGCGCGCCGAAGCCGTGGTGCGTACGCTGATGGCACCAGCCTCCTTTTCCGGCTGGGGTGTACGGACGATCGCTTCGACCGAAAAGCGGTACAATCCCATGAGCTATCATAACGGTTCGATCTGGCCGCATGACAATGCCCTGATTGCGGGTGGTTTTTCCCGCTATGGCTATCAGCGCCAAGCTGCCCAAATATTCGAGGGGCTGTTCGCAGCGGCCACCTATGTCGACATGATGCGCCTGCCCGAACTGTTCTGCGGCTTCCCGCGCCGCCGCTCTCAGGGACCGACCTTCTATCCGGTTGCCTGTAATCCGCAGGCATGGTCAGCCGCCGCGCCGCTGGCGCTGATCCAATCGAGCCTAGGACTGCGGTTTGACGTCCAGGCGGCACAAATTTCATTCCACAAACCCACCCTGCCGCATTTCCTCCAAAGCCTCACCATAAGGAGACTGGGCATCGGCGCCGCGAAGGTCGATATCGCGTTTGACCGGATAGGCGATCAGGTTGTCGTCAAGCCGATGCCGCATGGCAGCAACGCCCGAATAGCAACGATCGCCTGATTTCAATGCGCGCCGCTGAGATAGCGGCGAATTCCGCCGCGCGATGGAGGGATGGCCGTCAGGGAGCCCGCAGTTTGGTGGACGTGGGCACAACCCCATGATGGGAACCAACCTTGTGGCCATACGCTGATAGGGCGGAGGTCGTTCATGTCCGCACGCGCATATTGGCAGGGTCAAATCAAGCTGGCGCTGGTTTCGATTCCGGTCGAAATTTACCCGGCTACCAAATCCGGCCCTGCCATATCCTTTCGCCAGATCCACGAGCCGACGGGCAAGCCGATACATTATGACAAGGTGGTAAGCGGAGTGGGTCCGGTCGACAGGGACGAGATTTTCAAGGGGTATGAGATTTCCAGAGGCAATTATGTCCTGCTGGAGCAGGATGAGATTGAGTCGGTCAAGATTGAGAGCCGCAAGACGCTGGACCTCGTCCAATTTGTCGATGCCGATGCGATCGATGTGCTTTACTATGAGAAGCCCTATTTCGTCCTGCCCGCCGACGATCTGGCTGAGGAAGCTTATGCCGTGCTGCGCGACGCATTGCGGCAAACGAAGAAAGTCGGCCTCGGTCAATTGTCAGTGAGAGGGCGCGAGCAATTGGTGTCGTTGAAGCCGTGCGGGCGCGGGCTGGTGCTGGAAGTGCTGCGCTATGCCGACGAGGTCACGAAAGCGCAGAGCTATTTTCGCGGACTTCCGGGCGAAGAGGCTGATCCCGACATGCTGGACCTGGCCGTCAGCATCATCGACAAGCGCACCGCGCCCTTCAAGCCGGAGGAATTTCACGACCGTTACGTCGATGCGCTCCACCGCCTGATCGAGAAGAAGAAAAAGGCCAAGGGCAAGCGGATCATCGAGGATGTCGATGATGAACCTGCGGGGAGAAAGGCGGGCAATGTCATCGACCTGATGGCCGCGCTGAAAGAATCTGCCGGGGCGGGCAAGAGCGCGACGTCGAAAACGGTCGATCCGAAGGGAACGAAAAGTAGGAAGGCGACCCCGGCAAAGCGCAAGAGTGCCTGATGGCCAGCAAGGACGCCCTTGCCACCTATAACGCGAAACGCGATTTCGCCCGCACCCGCGAACCCAAGGGTCAGGTTGCGAAAAGCGCGGGCAACAGCTTCGTCGTACAGAAACATGCCGCGACCCGGCTGCATTGGGATTTCCGGCTGGAGATCGACGGCGTCCTCAAAAGCTGGGCCGTCACAAGGGGGCCAAGCATCGACCCGGCCGACAAAAGGCTGGCAGTGCGGACCGAGGATCATCCGCTCGACTATGGCACGTTCGAGGGATCGATTCCCAAGGGAGAATATGGCGGCGGCACGGTGATGCTGTGGGATCGCGGCACATGGGAACCGATTGCGGGCAAGAGCGCCGCCGACTTGAAGGACGGACACCTGCATTTCATCCTGCATGGAGAGCGGATGAAGGGAGAGTGGCTGCTGGTGCGGATGAAAGGGCGTCCCAAGGAGAAGCGCGAGAATTGGCTGTTGCGCAAGATCGAAGACAAGGAGGCCGGATCGGGTGACGCGCTGGTCGAGCGTGTGCTGACCAGCGTGCTAACGGGTCGTTCGATGGCGCAGATCGAAGCTGACAAAGGCGGCGAACAGTCCCTCGCCGGGGTGAAAGGCAAAAGCTTCGCGGCCAAGATGGCGGCAGCGAAGGATCATAATGCCAGAGTCGGCGGCAAGCGGAAGGCGCGCACCACGGCCTTGCCCCACTTCGTGAAACCACAACTGGCTACTTTAGTCGATGCTGTGCCGACCGGGAATGATTGGCTGCACGAGATCAAATATGACGGCTATCGCGCGCTGATCGCCGCGAGCGGAGACAAGGTGACGCTCTTTACGCGCAACGGCTTGGACTGGACCGAAAAATTTACGCCGCTGACAAACGCGATCGCCGCGCTCGACCTGCCCCCTTGCCTGATAGACGGCGAAGTGGTGGCGCTGGACGGGAACGGAAATCCCGATTTTTCAACGCTTCAGAACATGCTGAAGCGCGGGCATGGTCAGGAGGATGCGGCACAGCCGTTGCACCTGTTCGCCTTCGATCTCCTTTCGCTCGACGGACAGGATCTTAAAGGACTGACCACCATCGAACGCAAGGAGCGGCTCGCCGCGCTGCTAAACATGTCCGAGCCGCCTATCCATGTCTCCGATCATATTCTGGGTGCCGGCGAGACATTGTTCCGGTCACTCTGCGAGGCGGGGCAGGAAGGCATCATCTCCAAACGGGCCGACGCCCCCTATCGTAGCGCTCGGACGCGCAATTGGGTGAAGGTCAAATGCACCCGGCGGCAGGAGTTCGTTCTTGTCGGATGGACAAAGAGCAATGCCAAGGGACGCCCTTTTGCATCCCTGCTACTGGCGCAGCATGAAGGCAGGACGCTGACCTACAAAGGCAAGGTCGGGACGGGCTTCGACAGCGCGACGATGGACGAACTGGCCAGGGCGATGGCCTCGCTGGCTACGGACAAGCCCACAGCCGAGGTGCCGAGCGCGGAGGCGCGCGGGGTCAGTTGGATCAAGCCCAAGCTTGTTGCCGAAGTCGCTTTCGCCGAATTTACCGGCGATGGTCGCGTCCGTCATGGCAGCTTTCTTGGCCTGCGCGCAGACAAGCCGGCCGGGACGGTGAAACCGGAGAAGCCCGCACCGGTCCCCGCTCCCCAAAGCGCAGTCAGGATTAGCAACCGCGATCGAATCATCTTCCCCGAAAGCGGCCAGACCAAGGGGGAGTTGGCGGACTATTATAGGCGCATGGCGCCGCTGATGCTGCCTTTCGTTGCGAACCGGCCGATCAGCCTGGTCCGCTGCCCGCAGGGGCGCGCGAAGAAATGCTTTTTCCAGAAACATGACAGCGGCGCCTTCGGCAAGGCGGTGCGCCAAGTGCCGATCCGGGAAAAGGATGGCGGATCAGAAGATTATATCTATGTCGAGAACGCCGACGGCCTGCTTTCCTGCGTCCAGATGGGAACGATAGAATTTCATGGCTGGGCCAGCAGAACCGACGATGTGGAACAGCCCGATCGGATGATCTTCGACCTTGACCCCGACGAGGGGCTGGACTTCGACAGGGTGAAGCAGGCAGCTATCGATATACGCGATCATCTCACGGATATCGGCCTTGTCTCCTTCGCTATGCTTTCTGGTGGCAAGGGCGTGCATGTCGTCGTGCCGCTGACACCCGGCCACGACTGGGACACACACAAGGATTTCGCGTCCCGCTTCGCCCAGGCCTTGAGCGCCGCCGAGCCTGAACGCTTCATAGCGACGATGAGCAAGGTCAAGCGCAAGGATCGCATCTTCATCGACTGGCTGCGCAATCAGCGCGGCAGCACCGCCATCCTTCCCTATTCCGCCCGCGCCCGCCCCGGCGCACCCGTCGCCATCCCGATCGGCTGGGACGAACTTGGAAAAATGAAGGACGCCCATCCCTTCTCGATCGAGGATATTGAAACACTGCTGAAGCGAAATGCAGGGCTAAAAGGCTGGGGGTTCACAACGCAAGCTCTGCCTGAAATTTAACCCGACTCCGACGCAATCGACGCCGCTTTGCCGTTTGGCATCCACATGGACGATCCCGGGTGTGGAAGGTCCGCTCTTTGACGGGCCGCCAGCTTAGCACCGTGTCGGTGGTTAGATCGCCTGTCTGTCCCTGTTATGAACTGTGAAAATGGAATTTGGCGGCTTGCCCTGACCATTCAAAATCCGTATCGCAAATCACTATCATTAGCGAAACTGATACGGGGGTTATCTTGTCCATATTCCGCGCGGCGCTATTTGCGTCTGCTTCCTTTTGCGCGTCGGTGGCTTTCGCGCAAGAAGCCCCCGCGTTGGCACCAGATGCAGCCATGGCCGATAGCGATCAGATCATCGTGACGGGCCGCGCCCAGCGCCTCTACCGCACCGAGACCACGACCGTTGGCAAAAGCGCCGAGGACCCGCTCGACATTCCGCAGGCTGTGCAGGTGATCAACAAGGATCTCTTCGCGGATCAGGGCGCGCGCGACGCGACTGACATCTATCGTAACATCTCCGGCGTCAGCTTCTTCAGCTATGCAGGCGTCACCTTCCGCGGCTTTCGCCAGGACCAATCCTTCTATGACGGGATGCGTGGCAATCCGTTCATCGGCTTTTCCGTGCCGCAGTTGTTCAATATCGAACGGGTGGAGGTGTTGAAGGGGCCGGCGGGGCTTTTCTTTGGTCCGGGGTCGCCCGGCGGCATCATCAACTATGTGTCGAAGGTACCCGGCGATGCCAGCGCTATGCGCCTGGTCGCGACGGCGGGCAATTATGACCGGCGTGGCCTATCGGCCGAAGCGACCGGCCCGATCGATAAGGACGGGATCGTCACTTACCGCCTCGGCGGCTTTTACGAGGCGATGAACCCCTATCGGCGCAATACCAAGAATGTGTCGCTGATCGGTGATGGCGGCCTGGCCATCAAGACCAATGAGGGCGGCAAGTTGACGCTTCAGGCGACGGTCTATGACAATGATCTCCAGGCCAACCGCCTGCGCGGCATATTGACCGACAATGACGGCAATTTCCTGACCGACATTCGCTGGAATGCCAACGAACCTACCGACTTTCTGCATTTGAAGTCGCAGGCCTATCAGGCGCGTTATGCGACCGCGATCGGGGAGCGGGTCACGTTCGACGCGGGGGTGCGCTATTTCAAGGCGACCGAGACGCAACAATATCATGAGCCACGCGGACTGGTCGCGGGTAGCGACGATCTGGTCGCGCGCGAGTTTCGCGACCAGATCCGCAATGTCGATGGCCTGTCCTTTTCCACCAATCTGACGGCGCGGGTCGATCTGCTCGGCATGGAGCATAAATTCCAGACCGGCGCGGACTGGTATGACGAGACGAGCGTGCTCAATTCGCGCATTTTGCGCGCGGGCGTGACGCCGCTCAGCCTCAGCAACCCCGTCTATACCAACAGCGCGCGCGACGTGGCGCGGGCCGCTTTGCTGCCCTTCACCGTCACCGACACGCGCACGAAGCGCCAGGGCGCTTATCTGCAGGACCAGATCAGCCTGACCGATGCCTTCATGCTGGTCGGTGGCGTGCGCTACGACAAGTTCGAGGATCGCGTGGTCAACGCTGCTTCTTATGAGGACGACGACATCACCTTCCGCACCGGCGCGATCTACAAGCCGCGCAAGGATGTCTCCATCTATCTGAGCTGGTCGCAAAGTTTCGAGCCGCAGGCGGCCGCCAGCCAGAGTCGCGACGTCGGTGGTCCCTTCGCGCCTGTCACCGGCGACCAGTTCGAAGGCGGCGTCAAGACCGACCTGTTCGACGGCAGGCTCCAGGCCAATCTGGCCGCCTATCGCATCGTGCGCAAGAATATCCTCCAGGCCGATACCAGCCTGCCACCCGTCAACGGCCAGGACCAGCTACGCCCGATCGGCGAGGTGACGAGCAAGGGGTTCGAGATCGACCTGTCGACCGATATTACCGCCAATTGGGTGGCGCTGGTCAATTATGGCTATAATGACACGAAGATCACCGGAACGATCGCGGGTCAGGCGATCACCAACGCCGTCGGCAATCGCTTCGCCAATGCGCCCAAGCATAAGGTCGGCTTCTGGACCCGTTATCAGCTGCCGGCGATCGACGCCGCCTTTGCCGTCGGCGGCGAACATGTGTCGAAGCGCATCAGCCTGTCGGGACAGACCGTGAAACCCTATACGATCTTCGACGCATCGATCACCAAGGGGCTTGGCTTTGCCGAATTGATGCTGCGCGTCGATAATATGTTCGACAAGGTCTATGCGGCATCGGGCTTTTCGGCGCAGAGTGGGCATTTCCCAGGCGAGCCGCGGACATTCCTAGCCGAACTGCGCTTTCAATTCTGACCATGGATCAGCTGCGCATGAAAAAGGGCCGGTCGCTCTGGTGGGTGGTGCATAGCTGGATCGGCCTGAAACTGTCGATCTTCCTGACCTTCATCCTGGCGACGGGCACCTTTGCCGTGTTCGCGCATGAAATCGACTGGCTGGCGACGCCCGCGATGCGGGTATCGCCCCGGTCGGAACCCGTCGCATCCTGGGGAGCGTTGGCGCAGGCGGCGGCCCGTGCTGCGCCCGATGCCCGGCTCCAGACCCTTTATGCGCCCATCGCCCCCTGGTTCGCGGTCGAGGCCTGGGTCAGTCGCGGCAAGGGCGCGCCGGAGCGGGTCTATGTCGATCCGTGGACGGCAGAGGTTACAGGAAGGCATGGCTGGGCCAATGTCCACCGCTTCCTGCGGCAGGCCCATCGCCACCTGATGCTGCCGACGAAGATAGGCATACCGATCGTCTGTTCGCTCGCCCTGCTGCTGGCGGCCTCTTTGGTGTCGGGGATCGTCACCTACAAGAAATGGTGGCGCGGCTTCTTCCGAGCGCCGCGCGGCGGGGACGGGCGGCGGATGACGGGCGACCTGCATCGCCTGATGGGCCTGTGGAGCTTGTGGTTCGTGGCGCTGATCACGCTGACGGGCCTATGGTATCTGGTGGAAACATTGGGCGGAAACGCCAAGGTGCCCAAATTGCCGGAGGTGGCGGCTGGTGCGATGCCGACCGGGGCCGCGCTGGACCGGCTGGTCGCCGTCGCGCGCCGCGCCGATCCTGCGCTCGATATTCGAGAAATCCGCTTCACGCCCGACAACGGCGTCATCTTCCTGGGCCAGTCCTCCGCCTGGCTGGTGCGCGATCGCGCCAACGCAGTGGTCGTCGATCCGGCTACGTCGCGGGTGGTCACGCAGTTGGATGGACGCGCCTTAAGCGCGCATCAGCGCATCTCAGAAATGGCCGATCCGCTGCATTTTGGCACGTTCGGGGGCCTGTGGACCAAAGCCGTCTGGTTCTTGTTTGGCGCGCTGCTGACGGCGATGGCCGTCACCGGCACGATGATCTACGCAATGCGGCTGGCCCGAGCGACGCGATCCGATACCGCCAGGATGAAGATTGCCTGGCAGGGGATGGGTGCCTGGGGATATATTGGTATTGCCCTCATTCTCCTCACTCTGGTCCTGACGCCGGGGGCGATTGGTGGCGCCAGTTGAAGGAAATCGACCCATTGGTTATAATCATCGAGTTTTTCGTTCCCAACTGTCGATATTCTGCTTTGTGGCTCTTTGTTCCCAGAAAACCGTCGTAGAATGGGGAACATGCCGGAATATTCCTGCGCCGTTTCTCGACGCATGCGATGCCTAGAGCATCGAGCTTGAAATAGGAATCTGTGGGTTCCCAAAGGCGAGGGAATATGATTCACCGTTGTTGGAGGTGGATCATGGGAAAAGCCTATTCGCTCGATCTTCGAGATCGGATCGCCAATCACATTGCATCGGGCCAATCGCGGCGTTCGGCCTCGCGCCATTTTGGGGTGAGCCCGAGTTGCGCGGTGAAGCTTGCGCAGCGCGTGGCTGCGACGGGTTCAGCGGTTCCTGCCCGGCAAGGGCGTCCGCCCGGTGCCGGCAAGCTGGCCCCTCATTTGGCGACACTGGCGAAATGGGTCGATGTCGAGCCGGACATTACCATGCCCGAACTGGCGGCCCGGCTTTGGTCGGCAACCGGCGTTCAGGTGCACCCCGCTTCGCTGTCGCGGGCGCTTCTCAAGGCAGGCTATAGCTTCAAAAAAAACGCTGCTGGCGTCGGAATGCGGACGCGATGATGTTGCCCAAGCGCGCCGGACCTGGCGTGTGTATCGGCAACCCAGCCTGCGCAAGCAGTCACACCGGCTTGTCTTCATTGACGAGACAGCAACGACCACCAAGATGACACGGCTGCGAGGACGAGCGCGTCGCGACCAACGCCTCAAGGCCCGCGCGCCCTTCGGTCATTGGAAAACCCAGACGTTCATCGCCGCCCTGCGCTGCGATGGCCTGACCGCACCCTGGGTCATCGACTGCCCCATGAACCGCGCCACCTTCGAAACCTATGTCGAAACCCAACTCGCCCCAACGCTCAATCCCGGCGACGTCGTGATCCTCGACAATCTCTCCAGCCACAAAAGTGAAAAGGCCAAGGCCATCCTCAAGGCACGCGGTGCATGGTTCCTCTTCACCCCGCCTTACAGCCCTGATCTCAACCCGATCGAAATGGCCTTCTCGAAACTCAAAGCGCATTTGCGCCGCACCGGTGCCAGAACAATCGACGCTCTCTGGCAGGCAATCGGCAACATCTGCGACCTCTACTCTGCTGAAGAATGCGCGAGCTTCCTCAAAGCAGCAGGATATGCGTCCGATTAAAGGCGTGATGCTTTAGTCCGCCGATTGAAAGATACGGTGTGCTGATCAACCGAGCGTTCGTCGTAATTTATCCACATTATATCGACTAACCGCGTGTCTCCCCGGCATTGAAATAATAATATTCCCTACGGGTCAGGAGATCGCGAGTCGAGAGAACTGGCTCGTACTCGAATGGAGGGCTCCACCATGTCGTCAGCCGATCCAATGGTAAGCGCTGCGCGCGCCAGCTCCATGATGGACGCTGAACTTATTGAAGTACTGCACGAGATCAACTCGGATCAGCACATAACTGATTATCAACAAGCGATACTTGATGAAGCTTATTTGCGGGGAATTTTGTCGGGAACAGAGGTGGACATTATTTTCCGACAACGGTCACATCGGAGCATTGGTTGCCAGCAATAAGCCCGGACGTGTCCACGTTTATTGCACAATAGACTGGAGGGTCGATATCAGACTACGTCTCAGCGCTAATTTCGGGACCAGAGGAGCAGTTGGATGGTTTTTAACCGCAGGATGGTCGAAACCGCCTGAGCAAAATACATAGGGAATATCATATAAGTCGAGATCGTCAGCCAAAAGATCGATGTCTTCGCGCCCTAGACGAATGTCTAACACAGCTGCTGCTGGCATTGATCTGGCTAGCGCCTCCATCCCGTCGGATAAAGTGGCATAAGGACCATCAACGACGTAGTCGGCCCCCTCGAGTATATCGGAGATCAGAGCGGCCACATCTGGATCATCCTCTACCAGCAATATGGGACATGCCATTGTTTCACCCCAATCCGAAATACGCGCGATAGCTTTTAAAGCAGCGTGCTCCACAATAAAGCCGGATGAGCGCGCCTTCTGCCATGGCGGTGGCACGACGCGGATCTTCTTCGACCAGCGGACGGATCGCTTCGTCATTCCAGTCCCGGCTATGTTTTATGTCGAGAACGGCATGGAGATCAAAGTAACGTCGCTCCGAACCGGTCAAGCCAATCCTGCGCAAACCTTTTGCCGTATGCGCCGAGCGATCGGGGGCGGTCAGTTCGATGATGCCAAGGGCGCCCACGCTATGCCAGGCATAGCTTCGACATGAGGCCATCGCCGTCATCGCATTAGCGAGCGCCAAACTTTCCCATATTGTGTGTTCGATCTGCGTATCGAGATGCAGAATGTCCACCAGCTGGTTGAGCATGGGTCCATGCATGCCTTTGGGGTTTCCGCGCCCCATCTCGTCCCAATAGTTGCGAGCCAGCTCCAGCTTGGCCCGAGTAGGCAACTTGACCTGCGTCATAGCGACAAGATCTTCAAAACCGGCCTCGCCGGCGGCTTCCTGCGAGAGAAACCATCGCAATTCCTCTCTATCGGCATGTTCAGCCAGCCAGGGGAAAAGGCAATCATGCTGTCCCGGTCCGGTAGCTTTCAAGCCCTCGAACCAAGCGACAAATGCGTCAGGATTGGTGGGCGCGTCGGCGGCCTCGGCCACGACATGTGCGCGCAATTCCTCAATGAAAGCGTGCTCCAACCGCAGCATATTGCGATCCTTGTCAAACTGCGCCGCGGTAGCGTCTACGGGGAACGCGGGCGCAAATCTTCGCCTGTTCCACCTGCTGAGTTCCTCCTGAAAGTCTTGTCGCAAAAATTGCGACCTGTCATGTTCGAGCTGAGTGGCCACGAGATTACCTTTCAATTTTCTTAGTATACAAAGCTCGAAGGCCCCGGTGTCGTTCCCTCAAATCGCATTAAACAGGATCAACTGTGCGGAAGTCACCCTCCGGACGCTGACGCGGACTATCGTCCATCAACAGGCCAGATGGTTTCGCGACCTCTCACGTTGTTTCGTTCTTCGAACTCTTCCAAATTTAGGGCGGCCTCAGACCAATAGAGATGGCGGGGCGGGATATTCACCGCTCATAGGCGGAGCGGATGGTACCCATGTGCGCCTGCAAGAGCGGCTCAGTGGTACCGCACATCTGGTAGGCACAGGAAATGCCTTGCGGCGCAAGAATGGCGCGACTGGCGGCTATCGTTCGCTCAGCGGGATCAAGGGGCGAGAAAGGAAGGCCCGAGAGAATGCAATCGGCGGGCGGTAAGTCCCGATCTCTCATCAGGGCGACAAGATTGGCGCTCGACGCGCAGACGGCCTGTACCCGGCCCAAATTCAGGATAAAAAGAGATATACTATGCTCACGAACGATTGTCCTACTGCTCTTTGCCCTGCTCGAACAGCAGCCAGCCCGTAGACGGCAGGTAGTGCGGCCGGTCCAAATCAATATGCGCTGGCGCTGGGACCAATATGGTCAAAGCCTGTCAAGCAAGGAAGGCAGTCGGGGCAATAGTTCGCGCGCGAGAAACCCCGTGGCACTGATGTCTCGCACAGCCTGTCGGCCCCAGCGCCGTGGAGTGCCACGCCCCAAGCCGTCGCCACATACGGCGACGTTCCGCGCGCGAGCAAGCCGCCAATAATCCCGGCGAGTACGTCGCCTGATCCGCCAATGCCAAGTCCCGGACATCCACCAGTATAGTGAAGAAGAGGGACGCCGGGCCCGCCTATCCAGGTCTGGGTTCCCTTGAGGGCGATCACCGCGCCGGTGAAACGTACTATTTCCTGAACCATAGCGGCTGGGTTGGCCGCTACTACATCGAGGGGGCCGTCCATCAACCGCGCCATCTCGCCGTGATGCGGCGTCAGGACAGGTGGACTGTGCGAGGCTGCGCTCGCCAAGTCACTTAATTTTGCGCATGTGAGCGCAGCCGCGTCCAGAAGTAGAGCCGGCGGCGACAAGTCAATGAGTCCCTTGACCAGTTCGCCAGTATCCGCGGTCGCGCTCATACCGGGTCCTGCCAGCAACAAATCACAGCGGAGTCCTGAATCCGAATGGCGGGACCATTGTTAACGGTTAAGGCTCGTTCTACCGCCACGCCTTTTACCGCGTAAGGGTCAGCAGCGCTGATTCGCGCCAGCCGATCGTCACCGCCAGGCCGAGACCCGGCAACGGGGCTCGGCGGCGAGAAGCCTCGCTTCGCGCCGTAGAGCGCGGTCGCGCCGCTTCACCGGCGCGACGCGTCATGCCTTCGGGGAAAACCTGTCCAATGAAAAAAAACGCACCCCATCAAGCGGACCAAATCGCGGGGCTAGGGCTTTCGCCGCATCAATTGCCGCCAGCCACCGCGTGCCATGTTACCCGCGTCTCGGACCAGACGCCTGACCCGCGACCGCAGCGAATCGGATGGTTCCGTCCAATCCAGCGCCACACGGTGTTCGCCGAACAGGGCGGCACCGATCTCGCGCTGGCTGGCCCCTTGCACGAGCGCATCATGGACCCGCAGCATGTTAACCATGCGGGCGATCTGGGGATCGGGGGGGAATAGCGAGCGGGAGAAACGGCGGGTGCGACACAGGTGGAGAAACCGGCGCAAGGGCAGCAATCGCCGCTCCGACGATTGGATGCCCTGCAATCTGAACTGGAGCAGGACGGCTTGCTGTCCCGTCAGGCACCCTTCCTCGATGTCGAACCGGATGTGATGCCAGCCGTCGGAGAGGACGGCATGTTCGCGCCCCTCTACGCCGATGGCGACGGTGAGCCAGGGCGCGATATGGGCAAGATCGAGGCTGTCGGGATGTGATGGATCGGCGGGCATGGCGGCAACGGCGATCGTCCCGGGATCAAATTCGGCATGCCAGATGATCCGCGCATCGGGTGCAGCGCGGCCCGGATGTTCGGCGAAAGTGAAGCCCCCATGCAAGCGGTTCGGGATGAACGCCACGAGTGGCGGTACTCGCCTGCACATGCCAGGCGATATAGGCGGGATCACGGCGCAGCCATTCCCACATGAGACCTGCGCGATCGATGCCGCGCAGCCGCGCATAGCCTTGCCCGTGACGCCAGTCCGGCGAAGACGGTTCGCCGGTTGGCACGCTCATCCGCCGCGCTCGACGCCGCTGGTCGAACGACGATCAAGGACAAGAATGGATGGCGTGGGCAATATGCGCTCTGGCTGACCCGAACCATGCTGCACTGCACTATTTCGCAGGAAGCGGTTGTGATATGACATTTTTATGACGTGAGTCGTCGCGCACCGACGTGAGACACCCGTGCTCGACCCGAAATACAGGGAAAGGGCGATCGCCGGACATGCGGTGACTTGAGACACTGCCGGGGATCGCAATGCCGCCTTATGCGCATGCACAGCATGGCGACGCAGTTCATGCGCGTCATCGAAGCCGTCGCAAACCCGGACGATCTTATCGCCGCCACGGCGGCGATGACGGATCAGCTCGGTTTTCAATATTTCGCGCTGACGCATCATGTCGACATCGTCGCGGCGAGCGGCAGCGCCATCCGCCTCCACAATTATCCGGCGCGTTGGGCCGACTATTATGATCGCAACGCGCTCGGCGTATCCGATCCGGTCCACCGCGCCAGCCATATGACCAATGTGGGTTTCCCCTGGTCGCGGATATCGCAGATGATCCCGATGACCCGGCAGGACCACCGCGTGCTGGCGCTGGGGCGCATGCAGGGCATCGGCGACGGCTTCACGGTTCCGGCGCATGTGCCCGGTGAAGCGCGCGGCTCCTGCTCGTTCGCGAACGAGGCCGGTCGGCCGATACCGCATGAGATGCTGCCGCTGGCGCAACTTGCCGGCATGTTCGCGTTCGAGGGCGCGCGGCGGATCTGGTCGATCCGCGGAGGCCAGCAGGGGCCGTTGCGACCGATGCTTACCGACCGCCAGCGCGACTGCGTCCTCTGGGTCGCGCGCGGCAAGAGCGACTGGGAGATCAGCCTGATCCTGGGCGTCGGCGAGGAGACGGTCGCCCGCCATATCAAGCAGGCCTGCGAGCGTTACGGCGTGAACAAGCGGACATATCTGGTGATCCTGACGCTCTTCGACGGAACCCTGACCTTCTCCGATATCTTCCGCCGCCGATATTACCCTTTTCCGGAATAGCGGCATGACCCGCAGCAGCGCGACCCTGGACCGATCACGTCCAGGGAGTCCTTGTCATGCTACATGTCCTTCAATCCGCCACGCCGTCGGCATCGCACGCCGTCCTGCGGTCGATGTTCGCCGCCCGCAAATCCGTCTTCGTCGACCTGCTCAAATGGGACGTGCCCGTCCTTGACGGTCGCTATGAGGTCGATCAGTTCGACGATGTCCACGCAACCTATCTCATCCTTGCCGAACCTGACGGCACCCACCTGGGATCGGCGCGGCTGCTGCCGACGACGCGCGCCCATATACTGGGCCATCTCTATCGCGACCTGTGCGACGAGGCCCCGCCCCGAGCCCCGGATATTTTCGAGATCACCCGCTTCTGCCTCGATCGTCGGCTAAGGGCGCGCGAACGACGCCAGGTGCGCGACGCCCTCGTCAACGCACTGGTCGATCATGCGCTCGCGAACGGCATCACCACCTATAGCGCGATCGCGCAGATGGGCTGGTACCAGCAGATCCTCGCCTTTGGCTGGCGGTGCATGCCGCTCGGCCTGCCGCGCGTCATCGACGGCACGATGCTCGCCGCGCTTCGTATCGAGATCACGGCGGAGACCCCGGCGCTGCTTGCCGACGGGCGCATAGTCGCTTCGGCATTGCGCGAAGACCAGCGTGTCGCGGCCTGAAGCGGGAGACAGGACATGAACGACATGATCACCCTTTCCGGCGACCTTTCCAGCGAGATCGCGCGCCACGCTGCCGACCTGCTGGCCCAGGGCTATTGCATCATCCCCGACGCGCTGCCGCCGGCAACGATCGCCGCGCTCGACGCCGACCTGGCCGGCGATTTCATCCGAACGCCCTTCGGTCAGGGCGGTTTCTACGGCACGACGACCAAGCGCTTCGGTCGGCTCCTGATCCGCTCGGGCCATGCCGCAGCGCTGGTCCAGCATCGGCTGGTACTCGGTGTCGTCGAGACGATATTGTCTCCCTGGTGCGATCGCATCCAGCTCAACACGACCCAGGCGATCGCGGTGCATCCCGGCGCGCCGGCGCAGCTTCCCCACCGTGACCAGAAGCGAGGTTCTCAAGCCTCGGCGCCGCCTTCGCAGCGCGCAGCCAGACTAACATTCTGATTCACAGAAGCAATACCGCAGGGAAGATTGCAGTTGGGCTTGCCTATCGACTTGAAAGGACGAACGTCATCTTCGCCTATTTTTCATGGCGCTTTGCCGTGACAGTGGTCGCGATCATTCGGCACGGCCCTCGATCGAACGACCTACAATTCATCGTCGATCTCGTGCGCGTCATGGAAGCCTCATTGGAGCATCCGTCGCACAGGCAGCAACATAGAGAGGGAGGGCGGCGATCTGACGACTTCAAACCCGCGTTCGGTACGCTCAAATCCTGGATGGGCAGCACTACGTCCTGACCAAGACGCTCAAAAACGTCAGAACCGAAATGAGTTTGTGCGTGCTGGCCTGTAATATGAAGCGAATGATCCAGATCATGGGCATTCAGCCACTCATTGCGGCGAACCGACCTGATCACGAGCCGCGCCCTTGGCAAAAATCGTGTGCAGCCTGCAATCGCACTAAGATCCGACACCTCCGCCTTGCCGCGTTTTTACATAGCCTCGGCCAGATCTCGCCATTCAGTAGGCGAGCGGCGAATGGTCGATCGTGTCCGATTCTGCCGTCCGCCTGACGTAAACCTGCCGGGCTGCAATGCGCAAAAGCACGACGTTTCTATATTCAGAGCGACGGCCATAAGCTGAATTTCTTCATCGTCGTCGCGACAGGTTTGGGTGGCGCTCACGTTCGGGCTTCCTACAGGGTGCGCAGGATGAAGCGCTGGATCTTGCCGCTGGGTGTCTTGGGTAGTTCGGCCACGAACGCGACGAGCCGGTGATAGGCATGCGCCGACAGCCGACTCTTCACGTGACGCTTCAGGTCCTCCGCCAAACCTGGTGAGGCTTCATAACCCTGATTGAGAACGACGAATGCCTTTACCAACTCGGTTCGCTCCGGGTCGGGTACACCGATGACCGCCGTTTCCATCACGGCCGGATGCTCGACCAGAGCGCTCTCGACATCGAAAGGACCAATCCGGTAGCCCGAAGAGGTGATGACATCATCAGCCCGGCCGATGAAGCTTATGCTGCCGTCGCTTTCCCATTCCACCGTGTCACCGGTTCGGTAATAGCCGCCCGCAATAGCGGGCGTTTCTTGTTGCCAGTAGCCATCGAACCAGAGGAGAGGCGAGTTGGAGATGTCGATCGCGAGCTCGCCGGGCTGGTTTGGCCCCAGTTCGCGGCCCGTCTCATCGAGCACTGCGATGCGGTACCCCGGCATGGGAAGACCTGCCGATCCGATGCGCACGCGGTGGGACAGCCCATGATGATTGTTCACCACCATGCCCATTTCGGTCTGGCCGTAGTGATCGTGGATGGGTACAGCCAGATGGCTGTCAAACCAGCGGATCACTTCGGGGTTGAGCGGTTCGCCTGCACTGCTCACCACCCGCAGACTGCCTTTTGCTCGTGCGGCCGCCTCCGGTCCCGCCGCGATCAGCAGCCGGTACGCGGTAGGCGCACCGGCCAGGTTGGTGATCCCGAGCTGGTCGATCACGTCGTAAGCCGCCTCGGCCGTAAACCCGCCGTCGTAGAGCGTTGTCGCATGGCCAAGCAGAAGCGGCCCGATGATGCCGTAATAGAGGCCATAGGCCCAGCCGGGGTCGGCAATGTTCCAGAACCGATCCTTCGGCCTTAGATCCACCGCCCAGCGCATATAGGCACCGATTGCAAGGAGGCCGCGCAGCGGTACCCCCACACCCTTGGCAAGGCCCGTCGTCCCCGACGTCGACATCATCAGGAAAAGGTCGTCGGGGCTGCGCAGAACCGGTTCGAACACTGTGCTCCGCGCATCGCGTTCGGCGCGGAAGTCGAGATCGCCATCCCGCAGCGTATCGCCGGGCGCTAGGACGGTCGCGATGCTGGGGCAATCCGCGATTTCGTCCAGCTTGGAACGATTGGCGCTGTCCGTGACGATGAGGGTCGCGCTGCTGATGCCCAATCGGTGTTGGATGGCCTTGGGGCCAAAGGCAGTGAATAGCGGCTGATAGACCGCTCCCGCGCGCCAGACCCCCAAGATGGTCGCAAGAAGCTCTGGAATGCGGGGGAGAAGGCCCGCCACGCAATCGCCGGGACGTACTCCCGAAGCGACCAGCATGTTCGCCACTTGCGCTGAGAGGTCGTACATCCGGGCGAAACTATAATCTTCTCGTTGCCCGTTGGCCGACACCCAGATGAGCGCGGTTCGATTGTTGTCGGCATATCGATCGCAACACTCGACGCACGCGTTGAAACCGGCCTGGATACTGCCTGACAGCCGCGCGAATTCGGTCTGTATGGAGAAAATGTCACACGCCACCCCATATGCCTGGGGTGTGGCGGATGCTGGTGCACCGGTCATGCCTTCATGGTCCTCTTCCGTGCTCGCGACTTTCGCGCGATGCTTTTTCTGTTAATCGAAAACCCGACTGTGTGGCGCTCGACGATCAATCAATGAGTGCATCACGACCCTACGGCGCAGTGAAGAAGAGCTTTTGACGTTATCCCCATACCTCTTTTTCCGTGACCGTGGCCGCGCCTGCTGCATGAAAACACCTTGAGCGGGACTGCCGCCTTCATGCTGAATTCTGTGGTAGAACGGTGGCGGCCGCCAGTGCCATTACGACTCTTTTTGATGGTGCCAGTTCCCCGGTCGGATCGCGCCACCACTGTTTACCTATGTGGTATCGTTCCTGCTGGACCTGTCACAGTACTCCGCCTCCCTTTGCGGCGTTTGAGTGCAGGCGCGCCATTCGCGATTGGAAGACGACAGCATTGCCAAGCTGTGCCGCAAGGAAGGCATTCCCGGAGCCTGTATTGTTCCTGGTCGAACGAGTTCACGAAAGGGGCAAGCGCCGCCAAGCGGAGGAGCCGCTGCGGAATATTGCCGATGTTGCGGCGGTTGAGCAGGTCATCGCCAATAGCGTCGTGCAGATGTCACACTCGTTGAAGGTGCCGTTCGCGAAGACGAAGGGGGCGATCGCCGCTATTGACCGCCGCCAATCCACGCCGCGCATCAGCATTATTGGTGGCGGGAAGCCACCTCGGTGAAATCAAGCTGCGCGGGCATAACGCCTAGCGATTGGCGTCCTTGACCGTCTCCATCGCGACGAAGGTCGAAGTGCTGGCGACATGCGGCAGGCTGGAGATCTTCTCGCCGAGTACGGTGCGGTAGCGGCGGATATCGGCGGTGCGGACCTTGAGCAGGTAATCAAAGCTGCTGGCGATCATATGGCATTCTTCCACCTCGGGAATTCGGCGAACCGCGGCATTGAACTCGGCTAACGCAAGCTCGCGCGTGTCGGACAGCTTCACTTCGGCGAAAGCCACGTGATCGAGGCCCAGCTTGGCCAGATCGAAGATCGCCACGAAGCTGCGGATCACGCCTTGGTCGATCAGCCGCCGCAGCCGCGCCTGGCACGGCGTTTTAGAGAGGCCGATGCGCCGCGCCAGTTCAGTAACCGTGATCCGTCCGTCGTCGCGCAAGATTGCGATCATCTTGCGGTCGAATTCATCCAGATCGCCTATTTTTACCTCATTCGACGGCATATCGATCAATCCTTTACGTGAAATAGAGTCTAATCGACCATATAGTTGCCGATGAAAAGTCGGAAAATCCGGTCGATGACGTGTAATATCTGGCCATGCTCCAGACCGACTCCATACCCTTCGCCGCCTTCGCTCCGCCGATCCGCCCGCAATCGCCGCAACGTGCGGCGATCACCCACGCCTATCGCCGGGGTGAGGCGGAATGCCTCGCTCCGCTCCTGGCTGCGGCGACGCTCGACATGGCCACGGCTGAGGGAGTGCGCGACACCGCCCGTAAGCTCGTCGCGACCTTGCGCGCGCAGCCGCGCGGCAGCGGTGTCGAGGGGCTGGTCCAGGAATATTCGCTGTCGAGCCAGGAGGGTGTCGCATTGATGTGCCTGGCCGAAGCGCTGCTGCGCATTCCCGACGATGCGACGCGCGACGCGCTGATCCGCGACAAGATTGCCGACGGCGACTGGCGCGGGCACCTTGGCGGCGGATCGCTGTTCGTCAATGCGGCGACCTGGGGCCTTGTCGTCACCGGCAAGCTCGTCGGCAGCGTCGACGGCGCCATCGATTCCCGGGGCCTTGGCGCGGCGCTGACCCGTATGATCGCGCGCGTGGGCGAACCGGTGATCCGGCGCGGCGTCGATCTCGCCATGCGGCTGATGGGCGAGCAGTTCGTCACCGGCGAGACGATCGACGAAGCGCTGAAGCGCGCCGGACAGCAGGAAGCCAAGGGCTTCGCCTATAGCTACGACATGCTCGGCGAAGCGGCGACCACGGCAGCCGATGCGGCCTGCTATCTCGCCGACTACGAAACCGCGATCCACGCGATCGGCCGGGCAGCGGCCGGGCGCGGCATCCATGCCGGGCCGGGCATCTCCATCAAGCTCTCGGCGTTGCACCCGCGCTACAGCCGCGCGCAGGCGGGCCGCGTCATGGGCGAACTACTCCCCCGCGTGAAAGGCCTGGCGCTGCTCGCCAAGGCCTATGACATCGGCTTCAACATCGATGCCGAAGAGGCCGACCGGCTGGAACTCTCGCTCGATTTGCTCGAAAGCCTGGCGCTGGACCTGGACCTCGCCGGCTGGAACGGGCTCGGCTTCGTCGTCCAGGCCTATGGCAAGCGCTGTCCGTTCGTGATCGACTGGATCGTCGATCTGGCGCGCCGGGCCGACCGCCGGATAATGGTGCGCCTGGTCAAGGGCGCTTATTGGGACGCCGAGATCAAGCGCGCGCAGGAAGGCGGCCTCGCCGATTTTCCGGTCTACACGCGCAAGGTCCACACCGACGTCGCCTATATCGCCTGCGCCCGTAGGCTGCTCGCCGCGCGAGACGTGATCTTCCCGCAGTTCGCCACCCACAATGCGCAGACCCTGGCGACGATCTATCACCTCGCCGGTCCCGACTTCGCGCTGGGCGACTGGGAATTCCAGTGCCTGCATGGCATGGGGGAGCCGCTTTACGAACAGGTCGTGGGGAAGGGAAAGCTGGACCGGCCGTGCCGGATCTACGCGCCCGTCGGCACGCATGAGACGCTGCTCGCCTATCTCGTCCGGCGATTGCTGGAGAACGGCGCGAACTCGTCGTTCGTCCACCGCATCGCCGACCCGGCCGTGCCGATCGAGGAGATGATCGCCGATCCGGTCGATGTCGTCCGCGCGATGGCCGATCCCGGCGCGCCGCACGATCTCATTGCCCTGCCAGCCGGGCTCTTTCCCGACCGGCGCAATTCGGCCGGGATCGATCTCAGCGACGAGACCGCGCTCGCCGCGCTGGGGCAAGCCCTGGCGGACAGCGCCGCCGTCTCCTGGACCGCAGCGTCCGCAGACGGGCAGGGAACGCCGCGCCCGGTCCTCAATCCCGCCGATCATCGCGACGTCGTCGGCACCGTCACCGAGGCTTCCGCCGACCAGGCGCGCGCTGCGGCCGTGCGCGCTGCGGCTTCTGACTGGAGCGAGACGCCGGTCGCCGAACGCGCCGCCATCCTTGAAAGCGCGGCCGACCTCATGCAGGCGCATATGGCCGTGCTCATGGGCCTGGCCATTCGCGAGGCTGGCAAGTCGGCCGCCAATGCTATTGCGGAAGTTCGTGAAGCGATCGATTTTCTTAGATACTATTCCGCACAGGCGCGTGCCACCTTCGGCCCTGCTCAGGTGCCGCTCGGCCCGGTGGTCTGCATCAGCCCCTGGAACTTCCCGCTGGCGATCTTCACCGGCCAGATTGCCGCGGCGTTGGCTGCAGGTAATCCGGTGCTGGCCAAGCCCGCCGAGGAGACACCGCTGATAGCCGCCGCAAGCGTGTACTTCCTTCACAAGGCCGGGATTCCGTCGGACGCCCTGCAACTACTCCCCGGCGACGGCGCGATCGGCGCGGCGCTGGTAGCCGCGCCTGAGACCGCAGCCGTCATGTTCACCGGTTCGACCGACGTGGCCCGGCTGATCCAGCGCGCGCTCGCGACGCGGCTGTCGCCCGCCGGGAGGCCCATCCCGCTCGTTGCAGAGACGGGCGGGCAGAATGCGATGATCGTCGACAGCTCCGCGCTGTCCGAGCAGGTCGTCGCCGACGTCATCGCTTCGGCTTTCGACAGCGCCGGGCAACGCTGCTCTGCGCTGCGTATCCTGTGCCTGCAGGAGGACGTCGCCGATCGCACGCTGGCGATGCTCAAAGGTGCGCTGGACGAGCTTTGTATCGGCCGCACCGACCGGCTTGCCGTCGATATCGGCCCTGTCATCACCGCAAAGGCGCAGGCGACGATCGAGGCGCACATCGCGGGAATGCGCGATCGAGGACATCGCATAACGCAGCTTACGCTCCCGGACGAGACCGCGCACGGCACTTTCGTCGCGCCGACGATCATCGAGATCGACGACATCGCCCAGGTGACGCGCGAGGTCTTCGGACCGGTGCTTCACGTCCTGCGCTATCGTCGCGAGCGGCTCGGTGCGCTGATCGACGCGATCAACGCGACGGGTTTCGGCCTGACCTTCGGCCTGCACACGCGGCTCGACGAGACGATTGCGCATGTCACCGGGCGGGTGATGGCGGGCAATCTCTACGTGAACCGCAATGTCATCGGTGCGGTGGTCGGTGTGCAGCCGTTCGGCGGGCGCGGGCTTTCGGGCACCGGGCCAAAGGCGGGTGGTCCGCTCTATCTCAACCGGCTGGTTGAGCTCCCGCCGGTCTTCGCCGCGCGTGCCGAACATCTCGCCACGCCCTTGCACCTCTTTGCCGACTGGCTGGAAGGGCTGGACGATGCGCGGGGGGCCGCCCTCGCGCGCCGCTACGGCGAGGCGTCGGCTTTGGGCGCCGAGCTGGTACTTCCAGGTCCGGTGGGCGAACGCAATATTTATACTTTGCATCCGCGCGGTGCGATACTGATGCGGCCGGCGACACGCGAGGGCATGATCGAGCAGATGGCTGTGGTTCTCGCCACCGGCAATCGCGGCTTCGTGGAAAGCATGGCGCTGCCAGTCGGTCTGCCGCCCGCGGTCGCGGACGCCTTCGCTATCGACCGTTCGGAAACATTCGCTGCGGCGCTGGTCGAAGGCAGCAGGACGCAGGCAGCGGCGATGGCTGAGGCAGTAGCGGCCATGCCGGGCGCGATCCTATCGGTGTTCGCGGCGGACAAGAGCCAGCCGCTGGCCTATCATTGCGACTGGCTGCTTGAGGAGGTGTCGATCTCGATCAACACGACGGCTGCTGGCGGCAATGCCAGCCTGATGGCGATTGGCTGAGGAGCACACGCATGACCATTCTCCTGATCGGCTGCGGACGCATGGGCGGCGCCCTGGCGCGGAGCTGGACCTCGGCCCAGCGCGTTCTCGCCTTCGATCGCGATGCCGTCCATCTAGAGGGCGTGGAGCAGGTAGCAAGCCTGGCGCACGTGGCGGAAAGCGATGATCTCGTCATCGTGCTGGCGGTCAAGCCGCAGTCGTTCGGCGACGTCGCCCCGCTGCTCGCGCCGCTCCTGCCGCGCGGTCCGCTCATCGTCTCGATCATCGCGGGCCTGACCATCAACGGGCTCGCCGCAGCGCTAGGCGGCCATCAGCGTGTCGTTCGTGCCATGCCCAATACCCCCGCTGCGATCGGCCGTGGCATCACGGCTTCGGTTGCGGGGGAAGGGGTCGGCCCGGCAGACAGGGGCGTTGTGGACCGATTGTTCGCGGCGACCGGCGAGCACCTGTGGCTGGATGCGGAGGGCGACCTCGATCTGGTGACCGCAGTTTCGGGAAGCGGGCCGGCCTACTTCTTTCGGATGACCGAAGCTCTGGCGCAGGCCGGCGCGGACAGCGGCCTGCCGCCGGACGTGGCGATGCGCCTCGCCCGCGCGACTTTTACCGGTGCGGCGGCTCTCGCCGACGCTGACAGGGTGCCCTTGGCACGGTTGCGTGAGCAGGTCACCAGCCCCGGCGGGACGACGGCAGCGGGTCTTACGCGTATGGACGCAGGCGGTGTTATCGACATGCTGATGGCGGAGGTCGTCGCAGCGGCAGCGGAGCGATCCCGCGCGCTTTCCGGCTGATACATACGATCCGAATAAAAATGATCCTGAACGGGAAACCTGCCTGAAGACGGTTGGGTGAACCGGCAACCGGACTATGCCGCCATTGCTCGCAGTCCTGCCTATCGCAATCTCGTGCGCGAAGGTGGCGGCATAATGGGGTTCCAGAGCGGCTTAGCCATTGCCTGCGATTACATGTCGGCCGCCGATTGAAGCACGACCGAGAGGCCCGAAGCCTTCGATCGGTGGTTTTCAAAAGAAGCGTTGGCTGCCCGAGGCGTGCCGACCGATCGAGGGCCGCAGCAGACCTACTATCGTCGGCGCAACGCTAAATTAATTTGCCATCGAGTGCCTTCGCTAATTTCCCAACGGCACCATCAATCTCCTGTTGCAAAACACAGGCGAATCCCAACACGAGGCCATGTCGTACTTTTGGACCCAGATAAAAACGGCTCAACGGCGTCACACCCAAGCCTTCCTGTTCCGCCAATGCCGCGCATTGATTGTCGTCCACCCCATCCGGCAAATAGGCCACGAAATGCAAACCGCGATCATGAACCCCCAAACGTAATTGGGGCAAATGCTGATCCAGAGCTTCGATCAGCGTGTCGCGGCGCTTGGTATACTCCTTTCGCATTTGCCGAAGATGAGACACGAACGCACCGCTGGCAATGAACTCCGCCATGACGGCTTGCATCACAGCGGGCGGGTGGCCATCGGCATACATTCGAACGGCCTTGAAGGCGGGCATTACTTCAGGGGGCACCAGGCAGAAACCCAAGCGTAGGCCGGGGAACATGGTCTTGTTGAAAGACCCGACATAGATAACGCGGCTGCTGGGATCCAGGCCCTGGAGACAGGGGACCGGATCGCCTGCATAGGCGTATTCGCTGTCATAGTCGTCCTCGATTATCCATGCCCCTACCCGGTTGGCATACTCCAACAAGGCGATTCTTCGCTCGATAGGCAGCGTGCCACCCAACGGATACTGATGGGATGGTGTGACATAGATGAGGCGCGGCTTGGGCAAAGTCGCAATGGCGCGTTCAATATCGATGCCCTTGTCATCGACGGGAGCTGGAACCAGCTTCAAGCCTGCCATCGTCAGAGCATAGCGCGCGCCGAGATACCCAGGCTCTTCAATCCAGCATATATCGTCACGATCAGCGAGGACACGTGCTGTCATATCAAGTGCCTGTTGCGCTCCGCTGACCACCAGCATCCGCGATTCATCACCTGCGCAACCGCGTGACGATCCAACATGCGCGGCGATTGCCCTACGAAGATCCTCGCCGCTATTCGGGTTGGGGCTGCAAAAATCATTAACCGTTGCGGCGCGCCAATGACGGGACACGAGCGTCGTCCACTGCCCGATTGGAAATTGGTCGATCGCGGGCATGCCGGAAGTGAATGGACGAAGACGGCTATTGGAGCGTGTATCGAGAAAATTTGCGAAGGTCGCAGCATCCTGGGAAAGGGGATGTGGGCCAATACTCCGCTTATCCTCTGATAGACCCGCGCTTCGCGTCTTCTCTATGAATCCTTTGGAAATCGCGCTCGTGACCCGCGTGCCCGACCCCACGACGCTCACCAGAAAGCCCTCGCTGAGCAACTGCTCGAACGCGGCGCTTGTCGTGTTGCGGGAAACATTCAGCTCAGAGGCAAGCAATCTGGTAGATGGCAGCCTCGCGCCGGGCTTGAGGCTGCCAGTGAGAATGCCATTGCGGATGGCATCCGCGACCTGAAGATGCAAACTTCGATTGCTTCGGCGCTGAAGCGCAATGGTACCAAGGTCAAGAGCGGGCGATCGTCTCATCTGGCCCTTATCTCCTGTTATTAAGCCACCCTAACCCCGTCGCGATATTTGCAACCAACAATGAGGCTGGATTCTGCATGTTACAATGATGTTACGTAATATTGGATGGAAAAAGCAAGTCATTTTATGCTTTCGTAGCAGGCCATTTCTTGCACTTCTGTCGACGTGGAAACTCCCGATTTGATTAGCGGAAATGATCATCTGACTCCCGGTGATGCATTTAACCATCTCGCAGGATGGGGTTAGGCAGCTATGCGATCGGCTTCCCGGTTCAAGTGGCACCACGGAGACGGATGAAATGGCTATGGCGGTGGACCACAGGCTCCACTTAATGGCTATCGATATGCGAACAGGACGGAGCGTCTCTATGTCATTCAGGGTTTTCACAGCCGGCTTCACTCACGAGTCCCATAGCTTCAGCCCGATCCTGACTGACCGTGCGATCTTCATAAATACCAATGGTGTGACGAACGGCGCTCAGATGTTGGACCGATACAAAGGCACCAACAGCGAAATGGCCGGCGTCATTGACCGTGCGGAAGGCCATGGCTGGACTTTGATCCCGTCAGTTTTCGCAGATGCGATGCCGTCAGGTCCGGTCACCGAGGATGCTTATGAACATTTTGTTGGCACGATCATAAGGGACCTGACTGCGGCGAATCGAGTCGATGGAGTGCTGCTTGTTCTGCATGGCGCGATGATCGTAACGCATATCGGTGACGCCGAGGGGGAACTGCTGCGTCGTGTACGGGCAGTTGTCGGTGATGAGACGCCGATCGCGGTGACGTTCGACATTCACGGTAATATCAGTAGTGACCTGGCCGATCTTGCGAACATTGCCTGTGCTTACCGAACAACGCCACATACCGACCAGTTTGAAACAGGGACGCGGGCAGCTGACATATTACATCGAACGATGCGTGGAGACATCAAACCTCTCATTAGCTACGCACAACGACCGATGTTCGACGGTCTCGATCTGGGCCGAACAATTTCTGGCTATGGACCGATGGTCGATGCCTTGGCGCTGGCGCAGAAACTGGCAGCTGAAAATCCTACCGTCCTCGACGTCGCCGTGCTTGCTGGCTTTGAGTGGTCGGACAAATACTGGACTGGCTCCAGCACTCTTACGACCACCGACAATGATCCCGATACCGGCAACCGGATTTCCAACGCAGTCATGGACCTTGCTTGGTCCCAACGTCACATGAAAACGGTCGAGTTGCTCACGCCAGCAAAAGCGATGGAAATCGTTCGGGAGCCTTCGGAGAAGGAAGGTCCACTGCTGATCGGAGACTATACCGATTGCCCCGGTGCAGCTGCTATGGGAGACAATGTCGTTCTGCTGCGCGCCATGCTGGATGCGAAGCTCGAAAATGCGGCACTGGCGTCGATCGCGGATGCCGATGCAGTCGAAGTGTGCCACAAAGCTGGCGTAGGCGCTGTTGTTAAACTCAGTCTTGGCGGCAAACTTGACCCTAATTTTAGCGGGGAACCATTAGAGGTCGATGCGAAGGTAGTTAGTCTGTCCGACGGGCGCACCCATCGTACAGGTCCCTATTTCACCGGCACGCTGGTTTCCCTTGGCAATAGCTGTCTCATCCAGGTGGAGGGAGTGTCGGTCATCATCGCCACCAACCGGGTCCAGATCGATGATCAATCTCAGTTCAGGCTTTTCGGCATCGAGCCGAAAGATTGCGATGTCGTTGCCTGTAAGGCAGTAAACCACTTCCGCGCCGATTTTGAACCCATCTGCCGCAAGCTCATCTATGTCGACGTGGGAGGCATCGCATCAACAAACTTCAAGCAGTTCAACTACAAGAACGTTCGCAGGCCGATTTGGCCTCTGGACGACATCTGATATAAGTGCACATATGACCCTATTCGGTATCACCTCCGGCCAGAATGAGAGGCCCGGTAGGTCATGATGGTTGCCTGATAGCATGGCCATGTGGCTGGGGCATGTACTCCACCCACATCGGCCCGTCGGCGCTTCGCAGCCGCTTTGAGTGTAGCCTGCGATAAGGGCAGCATGGCCGACGAGGTCGGCTCGTGCCCCGTTCGACTTCGCTCAGGATAGGATTGTCGCTGACCACGGTGTGCAGTTTGCCACGCATCGAACAGGATGGCAGCTCACTGGCCACTCGCACACCTGCAGGGTTTATGACGCAATGGCCGACACCCTCGGCACCTCTCCAAACCGATTGTCTATCCCGTGAACGTGTGCCTCGCATCGTTCTGATGGCCGCTGTCAATGTTTCAGTCACGCGGAGCGGTCGCCACGGTGTGCGGCCTAACGTCTGCCGCCTATAGGTTGGGGTGGGACCTGTCCGCTCCGTCTAGCGCATGTGGAGTGCGGCCAAGTCAAGTGGCATCATAGAATTCTGTAAAGTGGGCCTTTGGAACGACCGTCGTATGACACCTAATAACCCCTGCTAACAGGGAGTAAAGCCATGAGCTATAAAATAGGGTCATCGACGGTTCTCGCGACATTGTTCATGCTGGCATACAATAATCCAGCATGCGCCCAAGGCACAGACTTGGCAGCTTCTAGTCCTGAGCCAGGTTCCGATATTGTCGTCACCGCAACTCGCCGGAGCGAACGCCTCCAAGATGTCCCGCTGAGCATCACAGCTGTTGGCGAAGACTTCATCAAGAACACAGGAGCGCAACAACTTAGGGACGTTGTTTCCGCCATTCCGGGTCTTTCGGTAGTCCCCAACGGCGGTGGGGCTTCTGTATTCACCATCAGAGGGGTAAACACAAGCAGCGCGACCACGAGCATCCAAGCGCCAGTCGCCATATACATGGACGATGTGCCAGTCTTGGATCCTTTCATTCCATACGCCGTTCCAGAGTTTCACCTATACGACATTGAACGCGTTGAGACGCTTCGTGGACCCCAAGGAACGCTCTTCGGAGCTGGTGCGCTTGGCGGTGCGATAAGATTCATCACAAAGAAGCCGAACATGTCTAAAGTCGAGTTCGGCACCCAGGAAAGCATTCAGGTAATTGATCACGGCGGCACGGGCTATGAAGCCAACGTCATGGCAAATTTGCCTCTGATGACAGATCAGCTGGCGCTGAGGGCTGTCGGCTATTATACCAAGAGGGCGGGATGGGTGGACAATCCCGGGCTCGGCGAGAAAAACACTAATCGCTTGGTTGCTTATGGTGGACGTGCATCACTCGCCTGGCAAGCTTCCGACAACTTTAAAATCACTGGAACCGTGTCAATAGATGCAACCAGACCTAATGACTCGAGCTATACTCCTTATGGTACGGGCGATTACATAAGTACACTACCCCTGAAAAGTTTTACTGAAAACGACTCTTACATCTATAATATTACTTCAGAGTTAGAGCTATCATGGGCGAACCTGACTAATAACCTTACATATATACGAAGGACCGCTCACCAGACTGTTGATTTCAGCGGGACGGCGATTCCGGTGACGGGTATCAACAGTCCATCCGAAGTACTTGATGATACAGTGTCCGAAAATTACGTTCAGGAAACGCGACTCTCATCTCGTGGTGATGGCCCATTTACGTGGATTGTTGGGGCTTACTATCAGAACTATCTTCTTGATCTGCGCGAAACGATATCTCAAGCCGGTGTGGCAGGTTTAGGGTATTCAAGCGATCTTCTGTCAGACGCTCGCTATACCGGGAAGGTCATCGAGCGCGCCTTGTTCGGAGAACTGGCCTATAAGCTGACGCCTGAACTCAAAGTCACATTGGGCGCCCGACTGTTCAACCAGACGGTAGGAACGACTGCTGACGTGGGAATAGGCGGAGAGACTTTGTTTGACGGGCCGCCAAACTCAACCAAAAACGGCGACCGATTCACGAGAGTGACCCCGAAAATCAATGTCTCGTACAGCCCGAATAAAGATTTTCTTCTCTATGCCACAGCTTCCAAAGGCTATCGCGCCGGACAAGGCAACCTCTTCACGGGGGAAGATCCCGTATCGAATCAGAAGATCCCCTCGGCTTACGGCCCAGATGAGTTATGGAATTATGAACTCGGTGCAAAGATCTCCGCGCTCGGCGGCAAGCTGGTTATAAGCTCAGACATATATTACATAGACTGGTCTAACATTCCACTTGAGACGTTTACCGACGGATTGGGATTGCCCTACACCGATAACGTCGGAAATGCCGAGGTGAAAGGCGTCGAACTAGAAATCGTCGCGCGGCCGATCTCAAGCGTCGAGACGGGCGCGTCGATAGCATATACGCATGCCCGCATCACCTCTCTCGCACCAAACGTAAATGCGCTCGTCGGCGATCAACTGCCCGGTGCCGCTCCATTCACCTCCTATGTCTACGGCCAGTATAATGCCGAATTAAGTGGCGGAACGAGCGTTTTCGTTCGCGCAAGCCATGCCTATGTTGGGAACCAGTTTACGAACCTTAATAATCCCACATCGCTACGATATGGAAAATATAACTCGGTCTCCGCTCAGGCTGGAATCAATATGGGCAGAAGCAGCCTAGTTTTGAAGATCGAGAACTTAACGAAGGAACGTGGCCGGGTGAACGCCCGCGACCTGTTCGGCACACCTGTACAAGTGTTGCAGGCCCCCAGAACAATCGGAATGACTTTTAATACGCAATTCTAATGGCAGGGCGCTTCATCGACCGGGGTTGATCTTCGGGCGGTGAAGCAGTCGCCAGCGCTATGAACCGCAGGGTGGCAAATCTCGTTCAACCCAATCAATCCCGCATTGCCAGTTCTCGCGGCTCCTTCGACCTATCATCATTGGCGAAAGGATTTCTCGCCAGAGCCGACACGTGTTGAGATGCATTCTCAATTCGATCGCTTGCCCTCGAAAGGGTTGTTTATGAAATTGAAATGGCTAGCAGCCGTGCCAGCAATCGGTTTATTATTCGGAACGCCTTTACTGAACAAAATCTCATACAGTGTATTTGGTCTGCCGATCATTCTCGCTTGGGAGGTATTTTGTACTATATTGACAAGCGCTATATTGCTTTTTATCTATTTCAGCGAACAACGCATGTCTGGCAAAGAGGAAATTGACCAAAAATATATTGAAGGGGATTCAGTATGACCCTTCCTTTGTGGATTATTGCAGCGACTACAATCGCCACGATCTTCCTTGCATTTAAGGCACGTTCAACAGGTCCAAAAAGCGTTGAAGAGTGGACCGTTGGCGGGCGAAAACTTGGTCAGCTATTCGTGCTTTTTCTGCTCGCGGGCGAGATATACACGGTATTCACTTTCCTTGGAGCGAGTGGCTTTGCTTACTCTCATGGTGTTGCTGTTTATTATATTCTTTCTTATTGCGCCATTGCTTACTCACTTTCATATTTTCTGTTGCCTCCCATTTGGCGATATGGAAAAAAGCACGGAATTTTCACACAGCCACAGTTCCTCGCTCACCGCTATGATAGCCCGACGCTTGGTCGCATAGTGACGGTCGTCGGTGTTGTTGCTCTGATTCCCTACACGGTTATTCAATTACGTGGCTTAGGAGTAATCGTTTCTGAAGTTTCGGAAAACAGCGTCAGTTCTGACCTAGCTGTTTACCTAGGAGGTACGGTAATGGCATTATATGTCATGATTTCCGGACTTCGCGGATCCACCTATGTTGCGGTGGTCAAAGATATTGCCGTCCTTTTTGTCGTGATCTTCATTGGTTTGTACATTCCCATACACTATTATGGCTCGGTGCCGGCCATGTTCCAGTCCATTCAAGACACCAAGCCAGAGACAATGATTTTTGGTCCAGAAAACAAAACAATTGCATGGTACATAAGCTCAGTAATCGTGACGTCATTAGGATTTCTAATGGCACCTCAAATATTCCTGACGATCTTTTCGTCCAACGGTGAAAATAACATTAAACGAAACGCGATTATTCTTCCCTTGTATACGCTGATGCTTTTGTTTGTTTTTTTTGTCGGTTTTGCGGCGATTTCACAAATTCCCGGGCTTCAGGGACGGGAGAGCGACCTGATACTGTTCCGGGTCGTAAAGCAGGTTTTCCCAAGCGCCATGTTGGGGTTGGTAGGGGCCGTAGGAATACTCATGGCCTTGGTGCCAGGATCAATCATCATCATGACTACCGCCTCTCTAATATCGAGCGGAATTTCAGACTTGTCCCGCAAGCAGGTCTCGTCGAAATCCGAGCTGTTGATGTCGCAGATTTTGGTGCCGGTCATATCTCTCTCCTGCTGCTATCTCGCCACGTCCTATTCAGGCACGATGGTGACAATTCAACTCATCGGTTACGGTTTGGCGACGCAGCTTGTCTGGGTGGTTGTGGCAGCGGCATTTCCTGGGTCCCCATATTTTACCAGCGCAGGAGCGTCTTGCGGTATTGTTGCGGGTGTCGCGGTCAGCAGTTGCATTTCTCTTGGCATCATTTCGCCAGACATACTCTGGACCCAGGTATCGCCTTCCTTGGCGCAAATCGACGGAGGGGTGATCGCGCTGGTCGTCAATTTGATTGTGGCGGTATCGGTGACCAAATTGGGCAGGCGTCGCAGGTCCATCAGTGAAGCGGCATTGCCAGATCGAATGGGCTCCCCAGTGATCCCGTGAGGAACTCGGCATTGTCAGCAAATCGCTGGTATGAATGGAGGTGTCACCTCCTGTCAGTCTTCAAAACATCTCGACAGATGGGGACGCGGATTAGATGTTTGGTCGCGGCGATTGCTGGTGCGGGTTGATATGAAGCGGATCACACTGATCGGCTCACCTGCAAACCCCAAACCACTGCATCGGCCATCAATCTTTAGCGTGATTGGCCTTTCCTTATGGGCAAGCAATGGCCCTATGCCGCTTTGCCGTTGTTGGACAAAAGGGCAGAGAATTGGAGCAGCGCAATTGTGAATTCGGCCGAAGAATCGAATACGCTGAAAGATGAATCGGTGTGTCCGACGACTGAGCGCACCCGGCTTTTCCGTCTCTACGAACGCGGCAGCCACGAACGAGCCGACGTTCATGAGGTGGTAGACCGAGCGCCGCTCTGCCACGTCGGATACAACTGCGCTAGCCGGATCGGGCCGGCCTATGCCTTTCATTTAGTGGAGTGTGTCGCCGAGGCCGGCGTGGCAGCCGGTCTTCTGTCACTACTTGCGGGTCGTCTGGCCGGCGTGACCGTGGAGGGTTCTGGAGAGATGCTGGCTCGATCTAGCCGCGCTCATCGCGGACGACAGGCAATGGGCTACTGGGCAAGATGAACGGCATGGCGCACGTCCTGGCACATGAATCCAAAGAGGAGGAACTGATGACGCAAATGTTCGACGCCAAGGGCATGTCCTTGAAGGAGGCTCAAGACTGGATCGATGATATCATCAGTCAATATAGCACTTTAGACATAGACATCATGCTGAGCTGCTTCACGCCGAATATCATCGTGAACTACGGCAATCTCCCTCAGATCAGGGGAATCGCCGCATTGCGGGCGTTTTTATCAGATAGATATGGCGCCGTGACCAACTTCAAGCTTGCCAAGAAAGTGAGATGTGTGACGGACGCCGTCGTCGGCCTCGAAGCTACGGTCAGTTACACCAACGCTAGCGGAAAGAGAATCCAGGGCCTCGCTTTTGAATTTCTTACCGTAGAGGAAGGTCGAATTTCTGTATGGGACAACGTCTCGATCTTACGGGACGAAGTGTGAGTTGAAACGAGTGACAGGCAATTTCGTACTCGGGAACGCTTTGGCCCCGAACCCATTTAAGCTGTCCGGCCAAGATGGTTTTGTCTCGCTGCTGTAAGCGAGATCGGACGGTACCGAATACGAGGTAGGCACGCTGGACTTCTGATCAGGGTCGCTTCGAATATCGGCAGCTGCCAGCGGCCATTGACGCGGCCGCCTTGGTCGGAACCCACGTTGGCAAACCGCTCGCAGAATTGATTGTGTAACGTAAATGGCGAGGAAATCGTCAGCGGTTTTGTGACGGGCGCGCGGGCCTCCGCCGTGGGCTGCCGTCAAACGGGAGAGGTAACGTAATGTACAAGCTGCTTATCAACGGCGAACTCGTTTCGGGCGATCAGACAATGGAAGTTTTGAATCCCGCCACTGAAACGATGTTGGCACTCTCCCCTCGCGCGTCCGAAGCGCAGCTCGATGCTGCAGTTGCGGCGGCAAAAGCGGCGTTCCCGGCTTGGTCACTCACAACCATCGAGAAACGCCGCAGGCTTCTTCAACAGCTTGCTGACGCCATCGACGCGGATCGCGACGGTTTCGCGCGGCTGTTGACGCAGGAGCAAGGCAAGCCGCTGACCGAAGCCACGGCCGAGATCACCTATACGGCCGCCTTCATCCGTCATCTTGGGTCGCTTGAGCTCAGTTCGCGCCTTCTCGATGACAGCGATAGCCGCCGTGTTGAAATGCGGCGCCGGCCTTTGGGGGTCGTGGCGGCGATCATACCATGGAATTTTCCGGTACTGATCATCGCGTTTAAAATGCCGCTCGCGCTCCTTGCCGGAAATACGATCGTCATCAAGCCAGCGCCGACAACCCCCCTGACTGCTCTGAGGTTCGGTGAACTTTGCGCCACCATTTTCCCACCGGGCGTCGTGAACGTCATAACCGATCTGAACGATCTTGGCGGTCGGCTAAGCAGCCATCCCGACGTGGCCAAGGTTTCATTCACCGGCTCTACGGAAACGGGCAAGAAGGTGATGGCGAGCGCCGCGTCGAGCATCAAGCGGATCACGCTTGAACTGGGTGGTAACGACGCCGCGATCGTGCTGCCCGATGCCGACGTCAAGGCTGCCGCTTCCGGCATTTATAATGCTGCAATGATGAACGCAGGCCAAGTCTGCCTCGCCATCAAGCGCGTGTATGCGCACAGCTCTATCTACGATGAGCTGTGCCGCGAACTGGCGACCCTCGCAGACGATGCGGTGGTGGATGACGGGCTGGCGCAAGGCGCGCAGATCGGTCCGCTTCAGAACAAGGCGCAATTTGAGAAGGTGAAGGGTTTTCTGGACGATGCCCGATCCAACGGGACGATCATTGCTGGCGGTCAGGTTCTCGATCGACCCGGGTATTTCGTCCGTCCAACCATCGTGAAGGACATATCTGATGGCACCCGCATCGTCGATGACGAGCAGTTTGGCCCGATCCTGCCCGTGATTGCCTACGATGACGCCAGTGACGCAGTCGCCCGGGCGAATGCTTCGCCTTGGGGTCTTGGCGGATCCGTATGGGGAACGGATCGCGACACAGCCTATGACGTCGCATGCCAGATGGAATGTGGAACGGCCTGGATAAACAAGCATCTCGATTTCGGGCCGGACATCCCCTTTGGCGGCGCAAAGCAGTCCGGGCTGGGCGTTGAATTTGCCGAGGAAGGTCTGGCGGAGTTCACACAGATCCAGATTATCAACGAGGCCCGATGAGCTACGATATTCGCCACATGGAAGTCGGTATGACAAACCCGCCAGCATCATGCTATGGCTCAAATGATTAAATCGTCACTCCAGCCTAACAGTTCATGATATAAACTTGACAACAAAGCGATCGATTTTCCTGCTAGGCGCTTGCTACTCCCCCCAAAGCCGAAGACGATGCCTTGCGGCGCATTCTCGCTCATGTATAGTGTCGACAGGGCTTCAGGATATAGCCCGTGGACCCGAGCGTGCTGCACCAACTTAGCATCAAACGCATCGGGCAACACTCTGTTAAAGAAAGTCAGCAAGAAGAGGCCTGCAGCATCTTGCCGAGCTATGATCAAATCAGAAAAGTGAGATTTTACATAGACAGTCAACTCATGCCTGCGCTCGGAGTATAATTTGCGCATTTTCCTAATATGACGAAAAAACAATCCGTCATCCATGAATCGAGATAACGCTCGCTGCGATATTAGAGACGTCGGCCCATCACTAGCATGCTTAACATGACAGAAACTCGCGATGAGGTGTTTTGGGACTATAACATAGCCCAGCCTAAGAGAAGGGAACATGGTTTTTGAAAACGTACCAATATAAATGACTCTCTCGTATTTATCGAGGCCATATAATGCAGGTAGCGGTGGCTCGTTATAGCGGAACTCGCTATCGTAATCATCCTCCAAAATCCACCCGTCACTTTTAGAGGCCCACTCCAACCAGGCCCGTCGCCGTTCTAAAGTCATCGTGACGCCAAGCGGATATTGATGCGATGGCGACAACGAGACCATCTTCGCCCAAGCGGCTTCCGGAACTTCGCCTGGAGTTCTGATACCTTCTCGGTCGACGGCCGCAGGCAGAAGTGTTTGACCTGCAGCGATCAATGCGGAACGGATTCCTGGGAAGCCCGGATCTTCGACGATCACCCCATCGCCGGGATTCAACAACGTTCGGGCGCTCAGATCGGCCCCCTGGCGTGTACCAGAAACAACGATGACCTGATCCGCATCGCATTGTATGCCCCGGGAGGCGGCTACGTAACTCGCGATATTCTCGCGGAGAGGCCAATAGCCCCCGATGTCGCCGAAGAACGCGCCGAGGCCGGGTGACTGCCATTCCTCCGCCAGAAGATCTGCCCAAGCGCGGAATGGGAAGTCCATGACTGCCGGCATACCCGGGGTAAACGTCGCAGGCCAAAGGGACAGATTGGCGGTGGCCTGCTCGATCCTCGCTCCACGCGCTGACGGGCGCGTAGACGCCGGAGGGTACATCGACAACTCGGCATTCGCGTTGAGGAGGAGGTCCGGAATCACGCTGGCTATGTACGAACCGGACCCCACACGACTTTCGATGTATCCCTCCGACTGGAGTTGGTCGAACGCATTGGCCACGGTGCTGCGCGCGATCCGCATTTCGGAAGCCATAACCCTCGTCGAGGGTAGTCGCGCTCCAGGCGACAATTGACCGGTCAATATCATTTGCTTAACGCGATCATATATCTGCATGCGCATCGATTGGGTCGAGCAGCGGTCGATATGGATAGAGAGTATGATACCGTCACTGCCATTTGAGGACGTCGCGGCTTTAGCGAGACGACGCATCATAACGCGTGCTGTCCTTGTAGTGGTATTGCAGCTAGCCTCTTTAAAAGTATTCGCATCCGGCCGCACCTAAATGGGTTGAAAGGCCTTTGATCAGGATGATCGAAAAAATCCTTGATCAACGGGTTTGGCTTGGCCTGACATGCACGGGATGGGCGTACAGACCATCGTGGTCGACCGCCCGGAGCATTTTTAAGTGCGGCTCGTGGTACGGTTCGGCTATATCAACACGATCTTCATCGGCCCGGACTGCACCAACGATGAAGGGTAGACCGGTCCAGCATGACCACGGTTCATGCCGGACCGGCCGCACGCCCTAAAAGTTGAAGCGAGCTTCGACGCCGTAACTACGTGGTGGTGAATAATAGACCCCCTGGCCGATCCCCGCGAGGAAAGAGCCCGTGGTGCCGTAGATTTCATCGGTCAGGTTCTTGCCGTAGAGCGACACCGTCATGTGTTTGTCAGGTGTCGTGTAGCTTACCGAAGCGTCAAGCAGCTTGTAGGCAGGCAGAAAGAACGTATTCTGGACGTTGGCCGTCGTTCTGCCGGTATAGCTGTAGTTGGTGTTTGCCGATAGCTTGCCAAGCGGCCCCGAGTAAACGTCCCAGGTTCCGCCGATCGACCACGTCCACTTGGGCGCACGTTCCAGCTGTAGCTGCTTGGCCAACGCGGGATCGGCGACCCCATCGCCCGTCAGGTCGAGCCCGTTGAACGATTCATAACGCGCGTTGGTATACCCTATGGTGCCGTCGATCCGCAGGCCCCGGAACGGCACCACCGCCCCCTCGAACTCGAGCCCCCACATGCGCGCGTTCGCGGCGTTCAGGACGGTAGAGATCGCATTGGAATTTAGCACGGTGCGCTGCAGGTCGCTGTACTTGTTGTAGAAGCCTGTCAGATTGGTGCGCAGGCGCCCGTTCAGGAACTCCTGCTTCAGGCCGGCCTCGAACGCATCGACTTTTTCCGGGCTATACGGCCCCGGCGGGGACAGCACGGCGAAGTTGCGGATATTGTAGCCGCCGCTGCGGAAACCGCGGGTGAAGCTGGCGAACAGCAGCGTATCGCTTGCGGGGCGATAGCTCAGCCCCACTTTCGGACTGATGTCCGTCCAGGATTTCGCGCCCTTGAAAATGGTCGTACACGACGCCGCCGGCAGCAGCGCCGCGTCGCAGGTGCCCGCCGGAGTTGCTTGCTGGAGCCCGTAGCCCAGGTCGGCACTCTTTCGATCATAATTGGCGCGCAAACCGCCGATAACCGAAAACTGGTCGGTTACGTGATATTCCGCTTGACCGAAGGCACTGAGCGAAACCTCTTTGAGTGTTCCCTCAGATGCTGACGAACGGCCGGGGTTGCCCTGATTGAATAAGGTAGCCGCAGCATCCAGATCTTGGCCAAACACATAGACGCCGATCGTATAGTCGAGCCTGTCGTCGAACGCGGTCGCCGCATAGCGCAATTCCTCGCTGATCTGTCGCTGCTTCACGTCAGTGTACAGGCGCAGGACAGGTAGCGAGGTGCCGTCGAGGTCGGTGAGGGTGTTGTATTTAACTTCGCGTAGTCCGGTGACCGAGGTCAGGATGCCGTTGCCGATTTCGTGCGTGATCTCGAGAGTTACGCCCTTGATATCGATGTCGGTGCTGCCGACCGTGTCGTGATCGAGGATCGTGCTGTCCGGCGACGGGGGTACATAGGTGCCAGCCTGCAAACCGACACCCGGTGTCGGCAGCAGGCGCAGTATCGATCCGCCGTCGCGATACCGGCTATACTGCCCCAGCAGAGTGACGGTCGTGCCACCGTCGCCCGGTTTCCATTGCAGGGTCGGGCGCACGTCGAGGTCGCTACGGCTGTCGACCTCGCGGCCGTTCACGCGATTGGTGAAGAAACCGTCGAGCGAGTGGTAGGACACCGACACGCGGGCGGCGAGTTCGGGCGTCAGCGGTGTGTCGACGGCCACCGATACGTCGCCGCGCCCGCCGTTGCCGACGTTCACCACCGCGTTGAAATGGGTGTCGCCCGTCGGCCGTTTCGTCCGGATGTTCACCGCGCCTGCGGTGACGTTGCGACCGAATAGCGTGCCTTGCGGGCCGCGCAGGATCTCGAGCGATTCGAGGTCGAACGCATCGACCATCGCACCGTAATTGTTCGCGAGGTAGACGCCGTCGACAATGATGCCCACCGTCGGTTCGTCGGACGCGATGCTGGAATTAATGCCCATGCCGCGGATCGAGAAATTGGCGGTGCCGGGTGCCGTACCGACCGGATCCAGCCGGACGTTTGGCGCTTGCCGACCGATATCGGTGATCGTCGTGGCGAAGGTGTTCTCGAGCTTCGCGGTATCGAACGCGGTGATTGCTATGGGAACGCGCTGAAGCTGTTCGGCGCGCGCCTTCTTTGTGGCGGTAACCACGATATCGCCGAGCCCCTCTGCGGCTTTATCGTCGGCAGGCGGCACGGATGTCTGGGCGATCGCCGCCGGCGAGGCGAACAGCATCAGCATGGATGCGACTGACTTGATCTTCATTTTCATTCCCCCTTTTGATTGTCAAAGTCATGCGTCGCCCCCCCCACCACGGGTACCAATCGCATGCGAGATCACATTAATAGCGATGCGGTTCGTCATATTCGGGCGGATACGGCGACCGGAGATGTCCGGACGCGACGAGTTCAGCCAGACTGTCCGGCAACTCGAGGCCAGGCATCAAGTCAGGTGCCGGCTCCGGCGCACCCATCGTCATCTGCAGGGGAAGAACCCCAGCCCACACAGGATGCGATGCGTCCTCCGGATCGTTGGGAAAGCCGGTCCGCACCTTGGCGGTCGCTTCCTCGACATCCATGTAAAGGATCGCGGTTGCCTTGAGCTCCTGCGCCTGCATCGGCCGCAGCGTGTCCCAGCGTCCAGGGAACAGACCATCAACGAAGCGGCGAAGGGCCGCTGTCTTGTTTTCGTCACCTTCGACGATCCGCGCCTTGCCGAAGAGCATGGCTGACCGAAATCGAACCGAGTGAAAGAATGCGGAACGGGAGAGCACGAATCCGTCCAGGAACGAGACGGTCAGGCACACGTCGGTTCCCTCGGCCTTCTTCAGGAACCGGCTTGCTGCTGAGCCGTGCCAATAGACGCGATTGCCCTCGCGCCAATGCGTGGTCGGCGTGACATAGGGCCGCCCATCGATGTTATATCCAACGTGGCAAAGTGGCGCTGCGTCCACCACCTCATGAACGTCGGCTCGCATGTGGCTGCCGCGTTCGTAGAGACGACGTAGCCGGGTGCGTTCAGTCGTCGGATACTCCGATTCATCTTTCGATATATTAGATTCTTCAGTGGAAGTCATAATTGCGCTGCTCCAATTTTTTGGCATGTTGTCCAACAACGGCAAAGCGGCATAGGGCCATTACTCACCTGTAGGGGGAGCCAATTGCGCTCAAAATTGATATCCCATGCAGTGGCTTCGTTTTTGAAGGTATGTGCAAAGCTTGCTACTCGGCTGAAGCAAGTACGGACTCGATCGAACTTGGTCTCTGTCTCTCGAGGGTCAGGATCTTTAATTGCAGAGCTAGGCGGTGTGATCCCTTCGCCGCAAGGTCACGCAGCCGGATCGCATCGCGGGGACGACGGCGAATTGAGAGCGCCATATACGCGCGGTCGCCAAATATGCCGGCCGTGCGCGCCCGCGCCGCCCCGGTCGTCGCGTCGGCGCGATCGGGCGCAAGCATCGCGATCGGATCTTCATTCCATTCCTCGACATCGGACCGGTCGAGATGGCAGGCACCCTTGCCGACACTCAGAAGGCGGCACATTCGCCCGTAGCCGGTGCGGTTCATCGGATAGACCAGCAAGGCCGATCCATCGACCAGGTCGAGGCGGCTGTCGGCGTCGCGTCACAATATGCTTCCTCGCTCCGCAAGACCTCCAACTGCCAGTCGCGCGTGTCGGTGACGCTCGCCTCGCGCGAGGTCCGGTGATGATAGGTCTGCGGCTCTTCCTCTCGGAGAGCTCGACGGCGGATGCCGAGCGCATGACGCGGGCGCGTCCCACTGGACCGACAGAAGGCTCTGACCAAGCCCGAGATCGCCATCGAAGAGATCGACCGCGTCATCGCCTCAGAGCTGCGGTTCGGCTGCGTGCTCGCCGACGTGGAGTATGGATCGAACGGCCCTTTCCGCCAGGCGTTGAGCAAGCGTGGCCTGCTCTGGGCAGTGGGGCTTTCGCGACGACAGAACGTCTATCCGGCCGATATCGGCCTGGTCTTTCCGGTCGCAAGCCGCCATGCCCAGCTGCTGCCTCTGGCCTTCTCAGATAAGTGCTATTCGGCGACAATCACTTCCGGGTTAACGCCCACCTACCATATTGGGCAGATCACTTGGCAGGTGCATGGTTCGTCCAGTGCGATCCGGCCTTTTCCAGGCAATGTGATGGTGCTATTGATGGTTTCGTCGATTTGCCACTGTCAATTTGCAGGGTAAATCAGCTGGTTGAGTGCCCTATAAGAGTGTTCTTCTGGCACCAGAGACCTTTCCGGCGACGTCCGGGAAGGTCCAGCAAGCAGCTGGTTTTACAGCATTTCTTGACCGTGAATCGCCAGACACCGTCCGGCGAAATCCGGCTAAGACCACCAGCAGCGACCCCAAAATGTTGCTCTTATTGGTGGCCTCGGATCGACCCGGCTTTGCTGGGAAAACGACTATGCTGACCTACATCCAGATCAATGCCGCCAAGCCGAAGGCGAAGGCTTGGAGCCTTGCCGATGCCCGCGTGCGGCGTGACGAGGCGAAAAAGAAGATCGCACAAGGTATCGATCCGGCGCTAGAGAAGAAGCGCGCCCGGATCGCCGCTCAATACGCCGCAGCCAACACCTTCGAGGCCGTTGCCAAGGAATGGCTCGTCAAGTGCGAGCGGGACGGCCTCGCGCCGGTGACCGTTGACAAAATCCGCTGGCTTCTCGCCAAGGCCTATCCATTGATCGGCACGGTCCCGATCGCCCAGATCACCCCACATGAGGCGCTCGCCGTCCTTCGCAAGGTCGAGGCGACCGGCGCCTACGACAGCGCACGGCGTATGCGCAGCGTACCGAGCACACTTGTGTCGGCGACGCCCTCATGCCGCAATGCCGGTCATGCCGAGCGCCACGTTACGCTTCCCGCACTGGGACACGCCGCAATCTGGACGCCCTGAGTGCCGCCGGATGGCGGCTGATGGTATCGGCACGCTGTGCCCTTCGCACTGAAGGATTCCGCTAAGCGCTCGACAACCGCGCGTGGACCTCGTGCCAGCGTGACGAGCCCTTGCATGTTGCCGCGTTCGAGAGGCTGGCTGGAAGGATCACGCTATGACGCTCAATTGCCTGCGATCGCGGCCATGACGAGATCGCCGACCATCGAAGAGCGCAGACAGGCGAGGCAGGAAGCCCTCGCCGCTCTGGAGACATTGCCGACCGAGCCGATCAGCGTGCGGGTCTCCACGGCGGTGAAGTTTACAGGCATCCCCCGATCGACGCTTTACGAGTTAATCAAGTCCGGCGAGATCGAGACCGTCAAGATCGGCAGATCGACATTCATCCCCTATCGCTGCCTGGGGCGGCTGGTTGAAGGCTGAAGCAGCAAATTGTCGAGGGTGTACGCGCGGCAACGCAAAGAATGTTCCTGATCCCTTTGCACTATCCTGCGACGTTACTTTCGTGCCGTCGCTCGGCAGGACCCGGACGGCTCCCGGCAGATCCGCGCCGAGCGCCGCCAACAGGTCGAAATCATTGGCCGGACGGAAGGCACCTGCGTGATGCTTTTCCATCGCCTCGCGCAGCTTGTCCTCTGGCAGCAGGTTCGCAAAGAAGGGCGGTAATCCAAACCGGCGATTTCGAGCCTTTTGGGACTCGAACCTCTCAGATAAAAAGTCCCAGGGCATCAGTTACGGCGCTTGCGACTTGAGGCGGTATGACCCTCGATTCCCTGTGATGTCATCAGCCCGTTGGGTAGACGGGCGCCGACCTTCACCGCACGGGTGAGGTCGGCGCCAAACCGTTACATGCGATAATTCAGCGTCACACCGATGGTGCGGAATGAGTTCGGGCCGAAATTATGCCAGTAATTGCCGCCCAACGCACCGTCGCTCTGCCCCGTGGAACCCGTATAGAAATTGGCGACCGGATCGGCAAGAATGTAGCTGGGCACGCGCTTGTCGAACAGGTTACGCACGAAGGCCGTCAGGGACAGCCGGTCGTCGGCACTGCGGGCACCGATCGAAAGGCCGACAATCGCATTCGCTTTGACGCGCAAGTTCGGATCGTTAGTCTGGGAGAAGTAGAAGGAACTGCGGTGGTAAACGTCACCCTGCAAAAAGCCGATCCAATTACCCGAAACAGGGTGCTCGTAACGGGCCGTTGCAGTCGTGGTCCATCGCGGCGCATTTGCAAGCGGGTTTCCGCTGACGTCGGTAGTGCCGGGAGCGCCGGGGATAGCGCTTGGAATGCAGACATTCGTGCCACTCGTGCCTGACGGCTGACCATAGTAACATGGAATGCCGGACAGGTCCTTATATTCGGTATGATTATACGTCGTGCCGCCGCTGATCGTCAGGCCTTCGAACGGCAGCGCGGTAAATTCGACTTCGACGCCCCGGGTCTTCAATTGACCCGCGTTAAGGTTCATGAAGCCGGCCGCTGTACCCTGTTTCTGCGCCTGAGTTTGATAGCCATCGAAGGTTGTATCGAACAGCGCCACGTTCAACCGGAGCCTGCGGTCCAGAAGCGTGGACTTGAGGCCCAGTTCGATGCTCTTGGGTATCTCGGGATTGACAGTGGTACCGCTTAGCTGGTCGAATGTCGGACCCTTATAACCCCGCGAGTAGGTAGCATAGGCAAGCACCTCCGACGCGATCTGATAGTCGATACCAAAGCGATAGGACAAATTATTCTTGGTAAGCCGACGTGTGAAATGGGTGTCAGGACCGTATAGCGGTAGGATTGCCACGGGGTTGGTCAGGTCCAGACTGTAGCCGATATCGTCATGCGTGTAGCGGACCCCCGCGGTCAGTCCCAGCTTCTCTGTGAGCTTGAATTGACCTTCGAAAAATCCGGCATAACTCTTGGTCGGGGATGTGGCATCCTGATATCCGCCAAGGAGCGACAGCCCGGGGGGAACCGGCGCACCGAGGTTTGCTCCCTGCAGGAGAAACTCTCGAGCGACAAGGTTCAGATAGAAGGCCCCCAACTGATAGCTGAACCGGCCTTCCTGTGGTGATGAAAGGCGCATTTCTGCAGTCGTTTGATGGCGCCTGAAACCTCCGGTGTTGATACTGAAGAGGTCGGCCGTGGTCGTATCAGTGTCGATTGACGTGTTCATCTTGTAGTTGCGGTATGCAAGGACGTTGGTCAACGTAAAGCCGCCGCCCAATTCCAATTCCGCTTTGAGCTGCACCCCATAGACGTCGGAATCGTTGTCATTGGGGACATCCGTGGCTATGCGGGTATTATTGGGCGATGCAAAAACGCCATTGGAAGCGTTGATCGTATCGATCAAGCCGCCCGGTGCCGTGAAACGATGCACGAGAACGCCTTCACCCGGCCCTTTGGAATGCTGATAGTCGCCCGCGAGCGTTAGGCGGATAGCATCGCTCGGCTCCCAAAGAAATTTGAGGCGTCCGCCATAGGCCGTATTGCCGAGATTCTGATCGAGCGCCACGTCGCGAACATAGGCATCCTGACGCGTGACGAACGCGGAAATCCGAATCGCTGAATTATTCGTGACGGGAAGGTTGGCCGCTGCCTGGACCGTAGCGATATTGCCGGATCCCGGCGCGTTCGTGTTGCCATACTGGGCGTTGGCCAACAGTTCGGTCCGCCCCAATTTCGGTTGGGCCGTGACGATATTGATCAGGCCTGCTGCCGCGTTTTTGCCGAACAACATTCCCTGAGGCCCGCGCAGGACTTCCACACGCTCAAGATCGAAAAACTGGATATTACCGAATTGCGGGCGGCTCATGGCGACATCGTCGATGACGATACCGACGCTCGATTCAACCTGCGGCCCGAATACTGTCGTCCCGATACCGCGAATAGCGAAATTGACGGCACCAGTCTGCTGATTGCTCGATTGCACCTGCAAGCTCGGGGTCAGGTTCACGAGCTGGTAGGCATTGAGAACCTGATGCTGCTCAAGGGCAGTAGCGCTTACAACGCTGACGGCAACGGGAACGGTCTGGGCGCTTTCGCTGCGTCGGCGTGCCGTGACGATGATGTCTTCCAGCCCTTTGCCGCCGGTGGATGCCGCTTGCCTTGCTCCTGTTGGCGCAGAAGTGGCGGACATGGCCTGCGATGGGCTGGAAGTCAGCTCGGCATCCGCCGCCGGAGCCGGAGCCGGAGCCTCTGCCGTCATCTGCGCATGTGCAGGTGCAGCGACCGCTCCCAGCATGCCGACCACACCGACACTGCCCAGCAGGGCGCGCTTGCTTTTCATTTGAATCCTCCCGTTCATTTTTTTGCCAAACTCAAGTGGTCATCCTCGCTACAATAGGAATATATATTCTGTCAATCATATAGATGGAACAGTGACTCCAGATGGGCCGCTTCTGAAACCCGACATTGACTGGGCCAGGTCGGGCTATTGTAGCAGGCGGACGCGCTCGGCTTGGGGTGACCTTGTTACATGACCGGAGCAGGGATTCCCTGAGTGAAATCGAGGTGCTTAGATGGCGTCCTTGGCCGACGGCTCAATGCCGATAGACGCGGGGGCATCAAGAGATTGGGCGAAGGCCAATGGGGGATGCGCAAAGGCGAGACGTCCTATCGCCGCCGATGGCGCAAGGTATATTGGCGACCGGCACCTGGTTGGCTGATCGCTCCTCGCTTCGTTGCTGGTATTGAGTTTGGCATTGAGGAATCAGCGAAATGAGTCGAAATTCCGGCGGTGCTCTTGACGGAATAAAAATTCTATTTCATCCTGGTCGGGATGGTGAGCTGCAAAGAAGATATGAACGCATTGCCGCGACGGCGCGTATCTAGTGCGCGAGGGCGTGTTCGGGCAACGTCGCAGACTCGCTGATCGAGTGCGACATGGTCAGAAGCGGCGCAACTGAATGCGGCTGACACCAAGCGGTTCGTAGCGCGGCGATACCGCGAACAAGAAAGTAAGGATCGATGGAGAGAGAGATGACGAAGCAGGCCTCTATCGACCGGCTGGAGCGGTCAATGTCGGTGACCGTGGAAGCCGACATGCCGGTGCCGATGCGCGATGGCACCATCCTGCGCGCCGACGTTTACACGCCGGAAGGTCCGGGGCCGTGGCCTGTCCTGCTGTCGCGCACGCCCTATGGCCGGGCGGCACCGGATCACCTGATGGTTCTGGAACCTGTTCGCGCGGCGCAAAAGGGCTTCATCATCGTGCATCAGGACACCCGCAGCCGCGGCGGGTCCGAGGGCGAGTGGATGCCGTTCCGCCACGAATATGACGACGGCCATGACAGTGTCGAATGGGCGGCCCGCCTGCCCAAGGCGAACGGTCGCGTCGGCATGTTCGGCGGCAGCTATGTCGGCAATACCCAATGGATGGCCGCAGCGGCGCAACCCCCGTCGCTCGGCGCGATCTCGCCGATGGTGACGTGGTGCGATCCAATGGACGGCCTCTACGGCCGTGGCGGCGCGATCGAATGGGGCGTCGAACTGCCGTGGACGATGCAGATGGGGTTCGAATATATTGTCAAGCACCCTACGCTCCCGCCCGAGGAGAAGGCGCGCCTGGGCGGGGAGCTGCTCGCCGACGTCGACGGCATGAAAGACCGGGGCTATTGGGATTTGCCCGTTCGCCGCAGCCCGACGCTCGAAAAATACAAGCTGCCGGGCCTGGGCGCGATCCGCGCGATCGACGAGCCCGAGACGGTGGCATGGTGCCGGGTGGCCGGTCAGCATGACCGGATCGACGTGCCGAGCCTCCACTGGGGTGGCTGGTATGACATCTTCCTGCAGGGCACGCTGGACAATTACGTCGCGATGGCGGCGGCGGGCAAGGATGCGCGGCTTCTGGTCGGCCCGTGGACGCACGGCATCTTCCGCGATCCCATCGGCGACCTGTGCTTCGGCGCGATGGCGTCGCGGCTCTATGCCCCCGTCCATCCGCACGGCGACACGAATGACTTCCAGCTGGCGTGGTTTCGGCGCCACTTAACACCCGATGCCGAGGTGGCGCTACCCGACACGCCGGTGCGGATCTTCGTGATGGGGCGCAACGAATGGCGCGACGAGCCAGCCTGGCCACTGGCGCGCGCCCGCACCGAGCAGCATTTTCTGCGCAGCGGCGGCGGCCTGACCACACGCAGGCCGGATGCGGCGGAAGCTGTCTCGACCTTCACCTATGATCCCGCCGACCCTGTGCCGACGCTCGGCGGCCCGCTTGTCATGGCACCAGCCTACCCAGCCGGGCCGCTGGACCAGGCGCCGGTCGAGGCGCGCAACGATGTGCTGATCTTTACCTCCGCGCCACTGACGGAAGAGGTCGAAGTGACTGGCCGTATCCGCGTCGTCCTGCACGCGGCGAGCTCGGCGCCATCGACCGACTGGGTCGCGCGGCTGTGCGACGTGCATCCCGACGGACGCTCGATCATCCTGGCCGACGGCATCACGCGCGTCGTGACCGGCGCGGACGCGATCGATCGCCACGAGATCGACCTATGGTCGACCAGCAATGTGTTTCTGCCCGGACATTGCATCCGCGTGCAGGTGACCAGCAGCTGCTTCCCCCGCTGGGACCGCAATCTCAACACCGGCGATCAGGACGGCACCGCGATGCGCGTCGCGCAGCAGCGCATCTTCCATGATGCCGATCGGCCCTCCTTCATCGAGCTGCCGGTGGTCCCGGTCAGCGGAGAGATGTCAGCATGAGCCGCCAGGACTATAGCATAGCGGCGGCCAGTTTCGATGCGGCAGCGGCGTTGGCATCGGTGGCGATGGACTCCGCCGGGCATATGAACGCGGCGGAGGTCTGCTGCGATCGTCATGCCGGTGACGGAGACCGGGTCGCGCTGCGTCACCGCGATCCGGCCGGCGAAACCCGCAACTGGACATTCGCCGAACTGAAACAGCGGTCGTCGCAGTTCGCGCATATGCTGGCGGAACTGGGTGTGGGCAAGGGGGACCGGGTCGCCGGTCTGCTGCCGCGAACGCCGGAGCTGATCATCACCATCCTGGCCGCCTGGCGGCTGGGCGCGGCCTATCAGCCGCTGTTCACCGCGTTCGGGCCAAAGGCGATCGAACATCGTCTCACGCTCGCTGAAACGCGGGTGGTGGTTACGGACGGGGCGAACCGACCGAAGCTGGCCGGGCTGGAGCATCTGGCGGCCATCGTTCAGGTCGGCGCGACGGCGGGATCGGGCGATCGCGACTTCTGGTCGTCGCTCGAAGGCCGCGATGAAGGGCTGGAGCCGGTTGCGTGCGATGCACAGGACCCGTTCCTGATGATGTTCACATCGGGCACCACTGGACTGCCCAAGCCGATGTTCATCCCGCTGCGCGCGGTCGCCCCGTTCATGAGCTACATGCGCGACGCTGTCGGCCTGCGCGAGGATGACCGCTTCTGGAACCTCGCCGATCCCGGCTGGGGCTATGGTCTCTATTATGCTGTCATCGGTCCCCTGGCGATGGGCATTGCCACCCTGTTCCACGAAGGAGCGTTCAGCGTCGAGTCGACCTATGCGACGATCGCCGACCATGGCATCACCAGCCTCGCAGGATCGCCTACCGCCTATCGCATGTTGATGGCCGACGGCCCGGAGAAGGCGGCGAAGATCAAAGGGCAGTTGCGCACGGTGAGCAGCGCGGGCGAGCCGCTGAACCCTGAGATCATCCGATGGTTTGACCAGAATCTCAGTGTGACGGTCCACGATCATTACGGCGCGACCGAACTAGGCATGGTCCTGTGCAACCATCACGGCCTCGATCATCCGGTACGGATCGGATCGGCGGGCTACGCCACGCCTGGGCATCGGGTGGTCGTGCTGTCGCCTGAAGAAAAGGAGCTGGGCATAGGCGTGCCGGGCGAACTGGCGCTCGACATCGCTGGCTCGCCGATGATGTGGTTCACGGGCTATCATGGTCGCGAAACGCCTGCTCTGGGCAAGGCCTATTTTCGCAGCGGCGACATGGTCGAGCTGAACGATGATGGCAGCATCTCGTTCGTCGGGCGCGCGGACGATGTCATCACGACGTCCGGCTACCGGGTCGGCCCGTTCGACGTCGAAAGCGCGCTGCTCGAACATGAGGCGGTGACCGAGTCGGCCGTCATCGGCAAGCCCGATCCCGAGCGGACCGAGATCATCAAGGCGTTTGTCGTGCTCCAGCCAGGTTATGAGCCGGGCACGGAACTGGCTGATCAGTTGCGGCTCCACGTCCGCTCGCGCCTGTCCGCCCACGCCTATCCGCGCGAGATCGAGTTCGTCGCGGACCTGCCCAAGACGCCGAGCGGCAAGGTACAGCGTTTCCTGCTGCGCAACCAGGAAATCGCCAAGACCAAGGCACCGGCATGAGGCCGGCCGTCCTTCATATCGGCGGCGGCGAAGCTATGTCGATGGCTTTCGAGCAGGTGGTTTGAGCGATGGCGGAACCCGATAAGACCGTTTCCGCCTACGACGCGGTCGGCGACCGTCGCTCCGTGCGCGCCTTCCTCCCCACCGCCGTAGCCGATGAGGCGATCGACCGGATACTCGTGGCGGCGTCGCGCGCGCCGTCAGGTCAAAACATGCAGCCGTGGCAGGTCCACGTCGTGACCGGCGACACGCACGCCCAACTGTGCGCCGAGGTTACCACCGCAGCGTCCGCCGGGGAGCGCAGTGATGAATATCCCTATTTCCCGGCCGACATCCGTGAGCCTTACCGCAGCCGTCGGCGCAAGGTCGGCTTCGACCTCTTCGCGATCTACGGTATCGGTCGAGACGATCTGGCGGGGAGACAGCGCGCGCTGTTGCGCCATTTCGACTTCTTCGGCGCGCCGGTAGGGCTGTTCTTCACGATGGAGCGCGACTGGGGCTATGGTGCCTGGATCGACATGGGCAATTTCATGACCAATGTAATGACGTTGGCACCGGCGTTCGGTCTCGCCACCTGCCCGCAGCAGGCCTGGGCGGAATATGGTGCCGCGGTCCGGCGCGTCCTGCCGGTGCCGGATGAACAGGTGATCGTCTCTGGCATGGCACTGGGCTATGCCGATCCGGGGGCCGTTGTGAACGGGCTGGTGACCGAGCGCGCCGGCATCGACGAGTTCGTCGTTCGACATCGCTAAGCGTTCGCAACAGGATGCAATGCTGGCCATCGCGCAGTCAGTCATCGCGGCCGCAATGATGTCGCTAGGAGCCGGTGCCTGTAATCTTGCGGCTGGCAAGCCCTATCGCAAGGGATTGCGCGAGACACATTGATGCCGCCAGAGAACGGAAGCCGCGGACTTCGGACTCACGAACCTGGAGAACCAGCGCGTCCTCCTTGGTAATGGCACCGATGACGCTGTCGGTGATAGCGATCACCGCGCCATGACCGGCGAACGCATCGACGAGGGCGATCGTTTCGAGGCTGTACGGCGCATAGCTGATTGCCACCAGGACGTCTCCGTCGCGCACGCCGCGGGCTTGCTGCAGGTGAAGGCCGCCGACCCCGTCGACAAGCACAGTCCGTTTGTCAGCCTGCGCAAGCATGTAGGTGAGATAGCTGGCGACGGGGAAAGAGCGACGAAAACCGGCGACATAGACCGTGTCGGCCTGCTCGATGAGGTCGATGGCCTGGGTCAGTTCACGCATTCCCACCGAGTGGTTCAAATTCTCCAGCGCCAGGATGTTGCCCTTGACGAATTCGGACAGTAGCTCGCGCGGCCCCTCCGCCTCTCCGGCAGCGGCATAACGATGCTGTCGTATTCGCTCGGCATAGCCAAGCGATCGGTCCTCCTTGAGCAGTCCGTCCCGGATCAGGCGCTGCATCGGGCTGGCACCGGAAAACCCGAACGCCTGCGCGAATCGGACAATAGCCGAAGGCTGCACGTTGCTGCGTTCGGCCACGACGGCTACCGTTTCGAAAGCAAGGTCGTTGGGTTCGTCCAGAATGTGCCGGGCTATGCGCTGCAAACGATCGCTTAGCGCATCATAGCGCTCGCGTATGGCGGAAAGGAAGGCTTCCAGGTCCTCAGGCGGGGTGTTCATCGTTTGCATCACGCCGACATTGACCATGAAATGGATTTCGGAACAACAATTTCATAATCGCTCTCGATATGGCATTCGTGCCAATCGCCCCTCGGCACCGCAGTCACCGCCTGCGCCTGAGCGACGGTGAACGCGGCACGAAATGCGTCGAGCGCGGTGGCGGGGTCACCCGATGCCCAACCTTCCAGCCCGACAATGCCGTCATAACTCATGTCCGCCAACGCGCGTGCGATTGCGGGATAGTTGATCTCGCCCGTTCCAGGTTCACAGCGGCCCGGCACGTCGGCAACCTGGATCTCACCGATATAGGGCAGCGCCTGGCGGCATAGCTCGATCAGATTCCCCTCACCGATCTGCGCGTGATAAAGGTCGAGCATCAGGCGAAGCGAGGGGCTATCGACGAATGCGATCAGCTCCAGGCATTCGGCTGCCCTGCCGAACGGCACGCCAGGATGGTCGACAGCGGCGTTCAGATTCTCCGGCACGAAGGTCACGCCGGCTTCCTCGCCCAGGTCGGCGAGGCGGCGCAGCGTGTCGCCTGCCTGCAGCCACATGGCACCCGTCATTTCGGTCGCCGGTCGCAGTGGCAGGCCGTCGCTGCCCAGGCCGGTGCCGTGCAGGTTGAGCCGGGGCACGCCCAGCCGTTTCGCGACCGTGACGGATTCGCGCGCCGTCGCCAGCAACTCATCGGCACCCTCGCGATCGGCGAGTCGACCACGGACGTATCCGGTCATCGATGAGAAAGTAGCGCCACTCGCTCCCAGCGCGTCGATATCGTGGCGCGTCCAGTCCCATATCTCCACCAGGAATCCGACCGCGTCGATCCTGCGCACACGCTCAAGCGGCGGCAGATCGACGAACAGCATCTCGCTCGACGCCGCGAGCGGAAAGGGGACGCCAGGGAAGCGACCTTTGCCGGCGCTCATTGATCGCCTCCGGTTCCAAGCGTGATGACGTTGCCGGTGCGCGCGGACCGTTCTGCTGCCTGTGCCAGCAGCAGCGCGCCGACGCCGTCGTGCTGGTCCGCCAGAGGCGTCGCTTTGCCTTCCACCACGTCGGCGAAATGGTCCATCTCGATTCGATAGGCGTCGGCATAGCGGTCGAGGAAGAAGTTTTCGAACGGTGCCTTCTTCGCACCTGGCTCGGTCCAGCTTTCTACTGTGGTTTCCAGCACATTGTCGGCGCGAATCAGTCCCCTGGACCCGAAGGCTTCGATTCGCTGGTCATAGCCATAGCCGCTGCGCCGGCTGTTGGAGATGACGCATAGCTTGCCCGTGACGGTGCGCAGGATGATCTTGGCGCTGTCAAAGTCGCCAGCCGCGCCGATTTCCGGATCGACCAGCACTGAAGCCGATGCGAAGACGCTCTCGATCTCCTCGTCCAGCAGCCAGCGCGCCATGTCGAAATCGTGAATCGACATGTCCTTGAAGATGCCACCCGAAGTTTTGATGTAGGCTGGCGGCGGCGGAGCGGGATCGTGGCTGATGATATGAAGCGTCTCCAGCGCGCCCACCGCGCCTTGTGACAGTTGCGCGCGCAGGCTGGAGAAATTCGGGTCGAAGCGGCGATTGAAGCCGAGAAGCACCTTCGGCCCGACGTCCTCCAGTTCCTTCAACGCCCCCAGCGCGCGATCGACATCCTGATCGAGCGGCTTTTCGCAGAAAACATGCTTCCCGGCCCGGGTCGCGGCGAGCGTGTAATCGAGGTGCGTGTCGGTCGAACTCGCGATCACGACGCCGGCGACATCGGGGTCGGCCCAGACCTGCTCTACGTCGGCGCTCTGCGCAGCATGCATCCGCGCCAGCCCAGCGGCATCGCCATAAGGGTCGACGACATATTTCAGCGACAGTCGCGCATTTCCCGCCGCGTTGGCGGCGTGGATCTTGCCGATCCGGCCGGCCCCGATGACCGCAATAGCATTCATGTCCGACCCTCATAAAAATAGAATTTATATTCCGTCAATCTAGCCATCGGATGTCCCGTTGGGAAGGGGAATGTATCAGAAACATACCACACCGCCCAGAAATTTATAGAATTTCTATTCTATACTTTTATTGACAGATATTTTCGTTCCTATAACCTGCACGGGAGAGGAAAATGCGATGGCCGAAATGATCGGATTCACCGTGTCGGCGCGGCAGGCGAGGCTGCTGCGTTCGAAAACAAGGCGCTTGGCCATTTTGCTGTTCCTCGCCTATGCTTCCCTCATCACTATCTTCCAGGGTGTGCAGAACATCTTGCTGCCCCCCGTCGTGCAACGGCTTGCGCCTGACGCCAAGGTGTCGACGATGGCGCTGCTGGTCACCCTCGCATCGGTCACAACGGTCATCTCGCTTTTTGCGGGGGGCATCGTGTCGGATCGGACGCGATCGCGCTGGGGGCGGCGGACGCCGTCGCTGGTGCTCTCCTGGCTCGCCAGCGTCATCCTGATGCCGATCATGGGCATCGCCGACTCCATCGTGCTCCTGGCGGTGGTGCTGCCCATGCTGTGGTTCGCGCTCAACTATTACCAGTCGGTTCTTCTGGCCGCGCTGCCCGATCGCATCGCGAAAGATGAACTCGGCTTCGCATCGGCCGCGATCGGCCTCGGCGCGCCGGTCGGAATCTTCTGCGGCGTCAATCTGGCGGCATTCGCGTCGAACACGCTCACAGGCTACATCCTTCTGGCGGTTCCCTTCACGATCCTGACCTGGACACTGGTATTGCTGGAACCGGAGGCATCGTCGGTCGACATGCCGGTCCCGCCCCGACATCCCATGTCACTGACCAACTTCCTAGCGCAATTCTCAAGCGTTCGGGAACGCAATTTCGCGCTGGCGCTCGCGTCGCGCTTTCTGATGTTCCTGTGCTATTTTGCGGTCAGTGGGTATATGTTCTACATCGTGCAAGATTATATTGGTGCGGAGAATACACCCTTTGGCAGCGCCGCAGCGGGGGTCAGCATCCTGTTGAGCGTGATGACGGTCACGTGGCTAGTGGTCACGATCGGATCGGGATATTTTGCCGACCGGATTGGTCGCACCGCGCTTGTCGTCGCACTCGCGTCTTTCTCTGCCACGATCGTCACCCTGCTGCCAGCGGCAAGCGCGAGCTGGCCAATTATGCTCGCTTTCGCTCTCGGCATCGGGCTGACCTTCGGCGCCTATTTCGTACTGGACCTGAAGCTTGCCACCCTCGTCCTGCCGACGCCGGAGACCGCCGGACGCGACCTAGGTATCCTTCTTGCGGCGGGGTCCGCCCCCGGGGTCATCTCCCCAGCGATCGCTGCGTCGATCATCGAAGCCGGCGGCTATCCGGCGTTGTTTGTTTTCGGCGCGGCAATCGCTGCGCTGGCGGGCGTGTGTGCGATCCGGATTCGCATCGCGCGCTGAACGCAAAGCGCGGTTCAAACATTGCAAGCTTGCAGTAGTTGTTCTATTAAACTATGTTATAGAAATATCATTCTGGAGTTGGTCTCGACATGCAAGTGGTGACGGAACGGTCGTATCTCGACGCGTCGACGGTCGACAGCGCAGCTGGCTGGGCGCCTATCGATGCGATGATCCGCGACGTGGTCGATCGCGGGCTGCTCAGTGGCGCCGTAACGCTGGCTTGGCATGGCGGCGGACTGGCGCATGACTCGGTAATCGGATGGCAGGACGTGGCCACGACCACGCCAATGCGGCAGGATACCATTTTCCGACTGTTCTCTATGACCAAGCCGGTCATGGCGGCCGCGATGATGATCCTGCGTGATGAAGGGCGGTGGGCACCCGATGACCGGCTGGAGGACCATCTTCCGGAGCTTGCAGGGTTACAGGTGCTGCGCGGCGTCGACGAGGACGGCGTTGCAATTCTCTCGCCGCCGCGAAACCCGCTGCTGATCGAGCATGTGATGACGCATCGCGCCGGTTTTACCTATGGCTTCAGCGACGAGCCAGTCGATCGCGCGTTCCGCGCGGCGGGAGTCCCAAGCCTCCCGCACAGCCTGCCGCTTGCCGACTATCTCGCGCGGTTCGCGCGCGCGCCGCTCGCTTTCGATCCGGGCACGGGATGGCGTTACGGCGTCGCAATGGATGTGCAGGGGGCCTTGGTCGAGCGGCTGAGCGGTGTGTCGCTCCGCGACTTTATGATGGAACGAATTTTCGCGCCGCTCGGGATGGTCGATACCGACTTCCTCGTGCCGGAGCCAAAGCGCGACCGCTTCGCCAGCCTGTATGTGCTGCCGGGCGACGCCCTGGTGGAAGCGAGCGTCGAGGGGCCGATGCCCTACGACAACATGGCGCATGTCCCGGCGCGCGACCTCGTGCTGCCCTACGAGCGCATTCCCGCCTTTGCGTCTGGGGGCGGGGGGCTGGTGTCGACGGCGGGCGACTATCTGCGCTTTGCACGGATGCTGCTCAATCGGGGCGAACTCGAAGGCGCGCGCATTCTGAGCGCCGGGGCGGTCGCGGAGATGACGCGCAGCCACACGCCATCGGACCTCCTGACCGGCGCATTCGGCACGGCACCGCATGTCCTGCGTCCAGGCTACGAATATGCCTATAACGGTGTGGTCGTCACCGATCCGGTGGCGGCGGACGTTCGGCTGGGACGCGACACCTATTTCTGGGACGGGGCGGCGGGGTGCTGGTTCTGGATCGACCCGACCAACGATATTGCGTTCGTTTGCCTGATCCAGCTGCTGGCGGATGCAGAGCGTCTGTCACTGCAATTCCGCAGCCGCGGGCTGGTGGCCGATATCCTGTCAGCCAAAGCGGGCCAGTGGCAACAAGGGGGAGAAGTCGGATGAGCGAAACAGTGGCTGCGGCCAGACCTCTGGACCTCATCGCCCTGGGCCGGTCCAGCGTCGACCTTTATGGCGAGCAGATCGGCGGTCGGTTGGAGGACATGGGTAGCTTCGCCAAATATATCGGCGGCAGTCCTACGAATACGGCGGTGGGCGCTGCGCGGCTGGGGCTGAGGACGGGGTTGATCACCCGTGTCGGCGCTGACCATATGGGACGCTTCATCCGCGAAGAACTCGAACGCGAAGGCGTGGACGTGTCAGGCGTGGTCAGTGATCCCGATCGCCTGACCGCACTCGTCATCCTCGGCATCCGCGATCCTGACAGCTTCCCGCTGATCTTCTATCGGGAAAATTGTGCGGACATGGCGCTGTGCGAAGACGATATCGACCCCGCATTCGTCGCTTCGGCCGGCGCGCTTCTCATCAATGGCACGCATTTGTCGCGCCCCGACGTGCGTGCCGCGAGCCTCAAGGCGGCGCGGGCGATCAAGGCGGCTGGCGGGCAGGTGATCTTCGATATCGATTATCGGCCGGTGCTATGGGGCCTGGCGCAAAAGGAAAATGGCGAGGACCGTTTCGTCGCAAGTGCGGTCGTGACCAACAAGCTGCAAAGTGTGCTGCCGCTTTGCGACCTGATCGTGGGCACCGAGGAGGAGATTCATATCCTGGGCGGCACGACCGACACGCTGGCGGCGCTGCACACGATCCGCGCGGCCAGCGACGCGCTGCTGGTCTGCAAACGCGGAGCCGACGGGTGCGTGGCTTTTCCGGGCGCGATACCGGATGACCTTGATGGCGGCATCGTCGGGCGCGGTTTCCCGATCGAGGTGTTCAACGTGCTGGGCGCGGGCGACGCCTTCATGGCAGGGTTCCTGCGCGGATGGCTGCGCGGCGAATCGATCGAGACCTGCTGCACCTATGCCAATGCGTGCGGCGCGCTCGTCGTCTCGCGCCACGGCTGCGCGCCCGCCGAACCAAGCTGGGAGGAACTGCAGACGTTCCTTGGGCGCGACGACTGGCCGCGCCGCCTGCGCGATAGCGCGGTGCTGGAACAGGCGCACTGGTCGACCAACCGTCACGCGGATTATCCCGACCTGAACGTACTCGCGATCGACCATCGCAGTCAGTTTGCCGAGCTGGTTGAGGCGCTGGGGACTGAAAACCTCGACCGCGTGCCCCGATTCAAGGAGTTGGCGCTGCGCGCGCTGGAGCGTGTGGCGTGCGAGAACCACGGCTTTGGCCTGCTGGCCGACGGCCGCTACGGTGCCCGCGCGCTGGAGGCGGCAGCGGACACGCCCTATTGGATCGGCCGACCGATCGAACTGCCCGGCTCTCGTCCGCTGCAATTCGAGGGTGGGCGCGAAGCGGCGACGATCCTGGCCGACTGGCCGCTCGACCATGTCGTCAAGTGCCTGGTTTTTTACCATCCTGACGACGCACCTGCGCTGCGCGAGGCTCAGGATCGCCAGATCCTGCGGCTGTTCGAGGCATGCCGACACACGCGGCACGAATTGCTGCTGGAGGTGATCGCGTCCAAGCATGGCGCGATAACTACCGCGACAATGGCGGATCTGGTGGAGCATTTTTATGCGCTTGGCGTATATCCGGACTGGTGGAAGCTGGAGCCGGCCAGTGAACCGGCGGCCTGGACCGCAGTGGAGGCGGTGATCCGCAAGCATGATCCCGATTGCCGTGGCATCGTGCTGCTGGGCCTAGCTGCCACGCAGGACGCGCTTATCACGAGCTTCGCGGCGGCGGCTAACAGCTCGATGGTAAAGGGTTTCGCTGTCGGACGGACGATCTGGGCAAAACCGGCAGCACGGTGGCTGCGGGGCATCATCAATGATGAGCAGGCTGTAGACGAGATGGCTGCAAATTTTCACGCGTTGGTGATGGGCTGGCGGACAGCCCGTGCGAGGCAGGCGGCATGAGTGCCTCTACGATCCGATTGACGACCGCGCAGGCGCTGGTGCGTTGGATGGCCGCGCAACACGTCGTCACGGCCTCAGGCGAGGTTCCGTTCTTCGCCGGCATATGGGCGATCTTCGGCCATGGCAATGTCGCGGGGCTGGGCGAGGCGCTGGCCGACGTCGGCGACACGCTGCCAACCTACCGCGCGCACAACGAACAGGGCATGGCCCACGCCGCCATCGCGTTCGCGAAGGCCGACCGGCGCGAGCGTGCAATGGCCTGCACCACCTCAATCGGGCCAGGCGCCACCAACATGGTGACCGCCGCCGCGCTGGCGCACGTCAATCGCCTGCCGGTGCTGTTTCTGCCCGGTGACGTGTATGCCAGCCGCCGCCCCGATCCGGTGCTCCAGCAGATCGAGAATTTCGGCGACGGCACGGTTAGCGCGAACGACTGCTTCCGCCCGGTCAGCCGCTATTTCGACCGGATCACCCGGCCCGAACAAATACTCGACGCCGCGCCGCGTGCGATGGCAGTGCTGACCGATCCGGTATCCGCAGGGCCGGTGACGCTGGCCCTGTGCCAGGACGTGCAGGCGCAAGCCTATGACTGGCCAGAAAGCTTCTTCGCGCGGCGCGTGTGGCGGCGGCGGCGGCCCCGGCCCGACGAGGGGGAAGTTGGTGCGCTGGTTGATGCGATCCGCGCGGCGAAGCGCCCGCTGATCGTCGCCGGCGGCGGCGTTCTCTATTCGCGCGCCGAAGCCGCGCTGGCGGCGTTTGCGCAGGCAACGGGCGTACCCGTCGCAGAGACCCAGGCGGGCAAGGGCGCGCTGGCATGGGACCAGCCCGAGGCACTGGGCGCGATCGGCGTCACCGGCACCAGCGCTGCCAATCGTGCGGCAGCAGCGGCAGACCTGGTGATCGGCATCGGCACGCGGTTGCAGGATTTTACCACTGGCTCCCGCACGCTGTTCGGCGGCGCGCTATATCAGGTCAACGTCGCGCCCCACGACGCGGCGAAACACCATGCGCACGCCGTGGTCGGCGATGCTCGCGCGGTGATTGAGGCATTGACGACCCACATCGGTGACTGGCAGGTTCCAGCGGCGTGGCGCGAGGCCAATGCCGCTGCGTTGACGACATGGAACGCCGCCTTCGAGAGTGCGACGGCACCCGGTGACACGTTGCCGTCGGACGCGCAGGTAATCGGCGCGGTGTGGCGACAGGCGGGCGATGACACGGTGATCGTCAGCGCCGCAGGGGGCCTGCCCGGTGAGTTGCACAAGCTCTGGCGCGCGCACCGGCCCGGCGGTTACCATGTCGAATACGGCTTTTCCTGCATGGGGTACGAGATTGCCGGCGGGCTGGGCGTGAAGATGGCCGATCCTTCGCGCGACGTGGTCGTGATGGTCGGCGATGGCAGCTATCTGATGCTCAATTCGGAACTGGCGACCTCGGTCATGCTGGGACTGAAGATCACGGTCGTGCTGCTCGACAACCGTGGCTATGGCTGCATCAACCGGTTGCAGCAGGCGACCGGTGGACGGCCGTTCAACAACCTGCTCGCCGATACGCGGCACGACATGCTGCCCGCCATCGACTTCGCCGCCCACGCCCGCAGCCTAGGTGCGGCGGCGGAGAAGGTGGCGAGCCTGGCCGAACTCGATGCCGCGCTGGGGCGCGCCGCTGCATCCCCGATCAGCTATGTCGTCGTGATCGATACCGATCCGGTTCCCACGACGGCGACCGGCGGCCACTGGTGGGATGTCGCCGTGGCGGAAGTGTCCACACGCCCGGACGTGCTGACGGCGAGAGCGCGCTACGAGGATTCCAGGAAGGGACAAGTGAAATGACTATCCGTTGGGGTGCCAGCCCGATCGCCTGGGCCAATGACGACCTGCCCGAACTGGGCGGCGACACGACGCTCGACGCACTGCTGACCGACGTGAAGGAGATTGGCTTCGACGGTGTCGAGCTGGGCAACAAATTCCCGCGCGACGCCGCCACGCTGAAGCCGATCATGGCGGGCTATGGGCTCGACATCGTCGGTGGCTGGTATTCGTCCAGCCTGCTGACCCGCGACGCCGATGCCGAGATCGAAGCGATGGCGGATCATCTCGCGCTGCTGGAGGCGATGGGGTCGAGCGTGTTTATCCTCGCCGAAACCTCCAACGCGGTGCACGGCGACCGATCGAGCCGGCTCGACACCCATCCGCAGCTTGCCGGCGATACGTGGGTGCGTTTCGGCCAGCGGCTCGATGCGGTCGCAGCCCATGTCAACCGGCGCGGCTTGCGCTTCGCCTACCATCATCATTGTGGCACCGTCGTTGAGACCGACGCCGAACTCCGCCGCTTCTTCGAGGTGACGGGCGACCATGTCGGACTGGTGCTCGACACCGGCCACGCCTATTGCGGCGGCATCGACCCGGTCACCGTCGTGCAGGAGCGGTTGGAACGGGTGAACCACGTTCACTGCAAGGATGTGCGCGCTGCCCGGCACCAGGCGTTCCTCGCCGACGGCAGCAGCTTTCTGGACGGTGTGATCGGTGGCATGTTCACGACGCCCGGCGATGGCGATTACGACTTTGCACCGTTCATGCAGGCGCTGGCCGGGGTCGACTATACCGGCTGGATCGTGATCGAGGCGGAGCAGGATCCTGCGATCGCGAATCCGCGCACATACCAGCAGCTGGGCCTCGACACGCTCAGGCGTCTCGCCCGCGAAGCCGAGCTGGTCATATGAGCCTGCGCGTCCGCAGCCATGTGCCCGACGCCAGCGGCGTCATGCTGGACATCACGCCGGAGAGTGCGGGCTGGCGCTATATCGGCTTTCGGGTCGTCCGGCTGGCACCGGGCCAAACCTTTGCGGGAACAGAGCACGGTCGTGAGGCTTGCCTCGTCATCCTTTCGGGCACGATCAGCGTCACCGGCGGCGACGAGCGCTTCACCGGCATCGGCCGGCGCGCGAACGTATTCGACGGTCCGGCCAGCTCGGTCTATGTGCCAGCCGGAACGCCCTACCGGATCGAGGCGGACAGCGTTACCGAGATCGCTATCTGCACCGCACCCGCCACCGGCAGGGGCCGACTGCGCCTGATCCCGCCAGAAGATGTCGGCCTGGAAACGCGGGGGCAAGGCACAAACACGCGCTTCGTGCGCAACATCCTGGACGACAAGGCGGAGGCCGAGAGCCTGCTCGTGGTCGAGGTGATAACCCCCGGCGGCCATTGGTCCAGCTATCCTCCGCACAAGCATGATCGCGACGCCTATCCGGAGGAGACCTTCCTCGAGGAGACCTATTATCACCGGTTGTCGCCCCCGCAGGGCTTTGCCTTCCAGCGTGTCTACACCGACGACCGATCGATCGACGAGGCGATCGCGGTGGAGGATGGCGACGTCGTCATGGTGCCGCGTGGCTATCATCCGGTCGGGGCCGCACATGGCTACGACCTCTATTATCTAAATGTCATGGCAGGGCCTCGTCGCAACTGGGTCTTCGCCAACGACCCTGCGCACGCATGGATCGTGCGCGCGGCCATGGCAGACAACGCAACAGGAGACTGACGATGGCTCTGGACCCCGTATTGCAGCAGATGCTCAATCAGATGCCGATACCCGCATCGGAGGAGCTGGACATCGCGGCCTACCGCGCGGCGGCCGAGGCGCTTCGCCCGATGATGGTCGGACCCGAGGGACCGATAGCCGTGGCATCGATTGAGGATCGCACGCTGTCCGGACCGCGCGGTGACATCGCGATCCGCATCTATCGCCCCGACGGCGCGGTCGAGGGCACGCTCCACCATTTTTATGGCGGCGGCTGGTCGATAGGCAACATCGACATCATCGATCCGATCGCTCGTCGGCTGGCGCGCGACCTGTCGATGGTGGTGGTAACGAGCAATTATCGCCTTGCGCCGGAAAACCCATTCCCGGCGGGCCTCGACGACTGCCTCGTCGCAGCGCGCTGGACGCTCGATCATGTCGGGGAACTGGGTGGCGGCGATCGGCCGGTAGTGTTGAGCGGCGAGAGCGCCGGCGCCAATCTCGCTGCCGTGGTGGCGCTCGTGCTGCGCGACGAGCGGCCGGGCAGAAGCTTCGACGCCCAGTTGCTTGTCAATCCGGCGGTCGACCTGCGCGACACGACGTTTCAGCGCGCCTCGGTCTTGGCGGATGCAGACCCCTCGCTGCGCACCCATTCGCTCCGCCAGCTCTATCCCTTGTACAGCGCCGGACACGACCGCGCCGACCCGCGCCTCTCGCCACTGGCGGCGGATGATCTCTCCGGGCTGCCGCCGGCGGTGATTGCTGTCCTGACGGTCGATCCTCTACGCGACGAGGCCGTGGAATATGCCGATAGGCTGCGTGCCGCCGGGGTGCCGGTCGAACTGATCGAGTTCCCTGACCTGATACACGGCTTCACGGGCTTCACCGTCCTGGTGCCTGCAGCGGATTGCGCCTTCGCGCGCACGCTAACCCGCCTTCAAGACTTGATTGCCTGTACCACTGCCGAAGCTGGCCGATCGTGATCACTGCCCCAGCTTCAAGGAGAAAGATATGATTACGTCCCCCATCCGCGAGGTAGAGCATTTTATCGCGGGCGCGTCCGTGCGATCCTCGTCCGGCCGCACCGCCGACGTGTTCGATCCCAATAGCGGGCAGGTCCAGGCCCGGGTGGGTCTGGGCGGGGTCGCCGATCTGGACGTTGCGATCGCTGCGGCACAAGCGGCGCAACCGGCGTGGGCCGCGGTCAATCCGCAGCGGCGCGCGCGGGTGATGTTCGCGTTCAAGCAACTGGTGGAAGCGGAGATGGAATCGCTCGCGCGGCTGCTTGCCTCCGAACATGGAAAGGTGGTGAGCGACGCCAAGGGTGACATTCAGCGCGGCCTTGACGTGGTGGAATTTGTCTGTGGTATCCCGCACCTGTTGAAGGGGGACTATACCGAGGCGGCCGGGCCGGGGATCGACGTATATTCGATGCGCCAGCCGATTGGCATCGGCGCGGGCATCACGCCGTTCAACTTCCCGGCGATGATCCCGCTGTGGATGAGCGCGGTGGCGATCGCATGCGGTAACGCCTTCATCCTCAAACCCTCCGAACGCGACCCGTCAGTGCCGGTGCGTCTCGCCGAACTGTTCAAAGCGGCGGGCCTGCCCGATGGCATTTTTCAGGTCGTGCACGGCGACAAGGAGATGGTGGACGCGATCCTCGACCATCCCGCTATCGGCGCGGTCAGCTTCGTCGGCTCGTCCGATATCGCCCAATATGTCTATTCGCGCGGCGTCGCGGCGGGCAAGCGCGTGCAGGCGATGGGCGGGGCCAAGAACCATGGCATCGTCATGCCCGACGCCGACCTCGACCAGACCGTCGCCGACCTGTGCGGCGCGGCGTTCGGCTCTGCCGGTGAACGCTGCATGGCATTGCCGGTGGTAGTGCCGGTCGGTGCCGATACTGCCGAGCGGCTGAAGGCGAAGCTGATCCCGGCGATCGAGGCGCTGCGTGTTGGCGTTTCGACCGATGCCGACGCGCATTACGGCCCGGTCGTCACCGCCGAGCACAAGGCGCGGATCGAACACTGGATCCAGACCGGGGTGGACGAGGGTGCTGAGTTGGTGGTCGACGGCCGCGGCTTCACCCTGCAGGGGCATGAGGAAGGTTTCTTCGTCGGTCCCAGCCTGTTCGACCACGTCACGCCCAATATGTCCGCCTACCGCGAGGAGATATTCGGGCCGGTGCTGCAAATCGTCCGCGCTTCGAGCCTTGAGGATGCGATCGCGCTGCCCTCCAGGCACCAATATGGCAATGGCGTGGCGATCTTCACGCGCAACGGCGATGCCGCGCGCGAATTCGCCCGGCGCGTCGATGTCGGCATGGTCGGCATCAACGTGCCGATTCCGGTCCCGGTCGCCTATCACAGTTTCGGCGGGTGGAAGCGCTCCGCGTTCGGCGATCATAACCAGCACGGCACCGAAGGTGTGCGCTTCTGGACAAAGGTCAAGACCGTCACCCAGCGCTGGCCCGATCATATGCGTGCAGAGGACAGCGGCCCGACCCAGATCGAAGAATCGTTCGTGATCCCAACGATGGCCTGACTTTCCGGATCCTGTGGCGCAAGCACCAGCGGTCGCGACAGTATTTTTTTGAGCAAACCCCTCGTTAAGTTGGTGATGATATGAAATTGACACGAGCGAATGAACATCGTTGGGGAATGGGCGCCAGCCGCGTTTTTCAATGGAAAGGTACGTATTGAGTTCCTCAGTACACCTCCCGCTCCGGCGCGCGTGTCGTGCCGCAACACTATGTTTGAAGCAGGCGCGAGGTCGAACTGGCATACTCACCCTCTCGGCCAGACGCTCATCATCACTGCCGGACATGGTTGGACCCAATGTGAAGGTGAAGAGGTCGTCGAAATTCAGGCTGGTGACATCATCTGGTGTCCGCCGGGACATAAGCACTGGCATGGCGCGACCGCAACTACTGCAATGACCCACATCGCGGTGCAGGAAGCATTGGACGGACGAAAGAGACCATCCGCTTTTCCTGAACTGGTTGTTCTACAGCGATGCGACGCTGACTTTCCCGCAAACCATCGTCTTGCGATACCGGCAGCTCGAAGCGCCTGAGAAGCGGGCCGAACAACCGGCGGCGGATTATGAAAAATGGTTCAATGGCCGGCTCAGGACAGTCGAGTCGGCACTGGCGGATCGGGAATGGCTTTGCGCCGGGCGGTTCACGATCGCGGACACCGCGATTGCCTACGCATTATGTCTCGCTGATCGCGTTGTCGGTCTTGGCGGGAGTTTCGGACCACACGTCCGCGCTTACCTCGAAAGGGCGTGCGCGCGGCCAGGTTTCATGCGCGCGAGCATTGTGGACGCACAGGCGCCCGCCTGGCGATAGGGCGCGCCTGGGAGAGCGCGAAGTCGGCGCTATGCGCGTTGCCAGGCGATCGCGTCAGCCCCGCGGAACGCGGAATCCCGTCCGGAATGCCTTGGGCGCCATCGCCCTATCACCCATCCTTCGAGCCCCACGGCGCCACAATAGTCCAGGGCCGAAAATGCTTGGTCCATACGCAAATAGTTGATTCTCCTGTGCCTGACTCACATCGGCCTGGTACGTCGGCTATGCGATCCACATCCGATGCCGTGGCATCAGAAGCGCGCGCCGACGACCTCTTTTCCTGCGGCACGGAAGCAAGTCAGCGCAAGGATATCAAGCCAACACTGATCCTCAGTTCTGAGCGAACAGATCAGGTCCGCGCCATCTTCTCCAGTTTCGCGATGAAGAAGCGATCACCCCATAATTCCAGTGATTTCGACTCCGTGGGACGCAGGAAGCGCCTGACATCGTCGGCGGCTGCCTTCCAGTCGACGGCGGCTATTGTGTTCCGCAGCGTACCCTCAAGCCATGCCATATCGATCTTGAGGTCTTCCCGCCCCGCCCAAGGGCCTGCCTGGATGAGGGCGGCCTCGAGATGCATCAGATTGGGAAGTACCCCGTTCGAGACATACCAGGAGAAGTCAAACCAATCCCGCCCTTTCAAATAGCCTCGGCAAAGAAGCGCGTGGATTTTTAACGCGAAGTTGGACGGCAAATCCTGGTGCCGCACCTCGTAATCGGCAGGGAAATCGAGAAAGGTGTTGGCTTCGCCGGACGCGGACGGTGGATTGGTGTCGATTTCCAGCTTGATCCTGATGGTCTTGCGGCGTCCTGTTCCTGCGAAGGTCAGGTCGAGCTGGCTCGCAATGGAATTATCCTTGAGCACCGCCTCCCGAACCGCTTTGTCCATCCTCTCCTTCGGCTGGGCATCAAGCTTCAATCCGAACTGAGCGAAAACCTCGACCAGAATTTTGAGATAGGGTGCCCAGTCGAATTCGGGGTTGGGCGACCGAAGCATGAAATCGAGATCTTCGGAAAACCTGGGCAGGTGATGCAGGATACGCAGGCTCGTGCCGCCCTGAAAAAGGGCAACATCAAAAAAGTCGCCACGCCACAGCGCGTACAAGGCGATCTCCTGGATGATCTCCTTGGTCGCATTCTCTTCCTCGACCGCGTTGGTCGCTCGATATTGGCGAAGCTTCTCTTGAATGATTTCAATCATCCGCAACGCGTCCTTTGACTGCGCCGTTGTTCGTCAAAACGGCGCCTTCGAGTGAATGGAGAAAATGGTTGGCGGCCTTATGCTTGTAAACGAGGCGGAGTGCGGAGAAATCCTTGCGCTTGAGCGACAACAGCCGATCCTCGTCGATGCGCATGCCCGTGGTAAGCCAGTCCAAACCGGACCAGTGTTCTTTCCTCAAGGCGACAAGATCCATCAGCGCTCGCAAAGGCTGTGCGACGAATGCCGCAAGGCTGCCGAGCTTTTCCCGATCGACGCTCGTCAGAAACTGGTATTCCTTGAGCGCGAGGGGATGAAAGCTGAATTGCCCGAGGCTTGGCGTGTCATATATAATCGTCTTGCGGCTGGGCGAAACGCTTGCCGTGGTGAATACGGCCTCCGGAATCCAGCCGTGATAGGCCAGGGCCGTTTCAAAGGAGATATAGCTGCCTGGCAGGAGCGCCTGCGCCACGACAAAGGGATGGACGGCATCGTTGCTGGCGCGCCGACCGAGCATATAGGTGGCCCGTTTGAGACGGATTAAGGAACCGTCCTTCAATGCCCTGTGAACCAGGGCATAGCGACGGGCATCGCTGCCGCCCAGAAGGTCACGAAGCTGGCCTTCGCTGAAGATTCGCTCAGCAAGGCTTGATTGTGTAACCTGATCAGCAAGCGCGCTCATAAAATTCGAGATACTTTCAAATGGTAAAAGTTTCAAGAATTTCTTGGAACGGCATGGGCTATATCTGCCTGCCCTACACAGCATGGTCGAATCACCTGCCGACGCACGCCATTTTAGAAGATTGAGGACTCGCACCATTCCGACAAAAAGTCCCAGGGTATCGAGCATGGTATCGCCCTGTGATGACCCTCAAGAAATGGTGGTTTTCTGCGCCGAAACAGGCCGTTTTTGAGTCCTCTTCTGGCACCAGAGACCTTTCCGGCGACGTCCAGGAAGGTCCAGCAAGAAGCTGGTTTTACAGCATTTTTTCAGTGAAAATCGCCAAATGAAATCCGGGCTCATCCACCCGAATCCATCAGCAGCACCATCAGAATGATGGTGTTTTTGATGGTGCCGGAGAGCCCCTTTGGAGCTGGAACCATCATGGCACTGAATCACATCCAGATCGCGAACGCCAAACCCCGGGACAAGGCCTATAAACTGGCCGACGCCGATGGGCTGTATCTCGCCGTCCAGACGAACAGCACGAAACTCTGGCGCATGAACTACCGATACCTCGGTCGACAAAAGACGCTCTATTTCGGCGCGTGGCCCGAGGTAGGGATAGCTATGGCACGCCAGCAGCGCGCCGCAGCAAGAGAGCAGATCGCTGCCGGGCTCGATCCCGCCGCTGAGAAGCGGAGCGACACACTCGCGCGCACGGTGGCCGCGGACAACACATTCAGGACGATCGCCGAGGAATGGGTGACGAAGAATGAGTGGGAGGGGCGCGCGCCGATTACGCTCGACAAGATTCGCTGGCTGCTCGGCATGGCCTATCCCATGATCGGCAGCTTTCCTGTCTCAAAGATGCGGATTTGATGTGAAGCGCTTGGGTTCTTTTGTCCAGCATTTACAGATGAACTCGTATGGCGTGATGCCCTGTCCTTCCATACGCAAATACTATGCGCTTGGTATATCCTCCGTCTCGAATTCCAACGACGCCCTGCAATATCTAGGCGACTGCAGATGACTCATGCGGCTTCCTTCGCGCGAGCACTGTGGGAGACAACCCATGCAGGACATCCTCTGGATCGGCCTCATCCTCGCTCTGCTCGGCGCTAGCCTTGGCTATGTCGCCCTGTGCGACAACGCGTGAGGGTGGCCGGACAATGACCCTTGATCTCTGGCTCGCGGCGATCACCGCCCTTGGCCTCCTTCTTTATCTGGTCGCCGTACTCGTGCGGCCCGAACGCTTCTAGACAAAGGAAGCTCTCATGACATTCCAGGGATGGCTGCTGATCGCGGCCTTTGTGGGCATTTTGTTGGCGCTGACCAAGCCGGTCGGCCTTTGGCTGTTCGCTCTATATGAGGGACGCCCCACACCGCTTCATGCCATACTCGGCCCGGTCGAGCGTGGGTTTTACAAATTGTCGGCCATCGATCCGAACGAGGATCAGAGCTGGCGGCGCTACGCCGTCCATATGCTGATCTTCAATGCCGCGCTGCTGCTGCTGACCTACGCCATATTGCGATTGCAGGCGGGGCTTCCGCTCAATCCGCTGGGACATGCGGGGCTGAGCGAACATCTCTCGTTCAACACCGCCATCAGCTTCACCACCAACACCAACTGGCAAAGCTATGGCGGCGAATCGACCATGTCGAACCTCAGCCAGATGCTTGGCCTGACGATCCATAATTTCCTGTCGTCCGCGACCGGCATCGCGCTCGCCTTCGCTTTCTTTCGCGGATTCGCGAGGCGCAGCGCGACGGGCATTGGCAATTTCTGGGCCGATATGACGCGGGTGACGCTGTATCTGCTGCTGCCGATCTGCATCGTCTATGCGCTGTTCCTGATCGCCAGCGGTGTGCCGCAGACATTGGCGGGTTCAGTCGATGTAACGACCCTGGAAGGCGTGAAGCAGACACTCGCGCTTGGCCCGGTCGCCAGCCAGGAAGCGATCAAGATGCTCGGCACCAATGGTGGCGGCTTCTTCAACGCAAATTCGGCCCACCCGTTCGAGAACCCGACCGCGCTCACCAATTTCGTGCAGATGGTGTCGATCTTCCTGATCGGCTTCGGCCTGACCTGGACCTTTGGCAAGGCGGTTGGCAACACGCGCCAGGGTTGGGCGATCCTCGCCGCAATGCTCACCATTTTCCTGATCGGCGTGACGGTCGTTTATGCGCAGGAAGCCGCCGGTAATCCGATCCTGCACGGCCTGGGTGTTCCCGGCGGCAATATGGAGGGCAAGGAGGTTCGTTTCGGCATCGCCGCTTCTTCACTCCTCTCCGTCGTCACCACGGCGGCCAGTTGCGGCGCGGTCAATGCGATGCATGACAGTTTCACGGCGCTGGGCGGCATGATTCCGCTGTTCAACATCCAGCTGGGCGAAGTCGTCGTCGGGGGTGTCGGTGCCGGGATCTATGGCTTCCTGCTGTTCGCTATCCTGGCCGTGTTCGTCGCTGGCCTGATGGTTGGCCGGACGCCGGAATATGTCGGCAAGAAAATCGAGAGCCGCGAAGTGAAGCTGGCGGTGCTGGCCATTGCCGTTCTGCCGCTGATCATTCTTGGCTTCACCGCCATTGCATCGGTCATGGAGGCCGGACTAGCCGGGCCGCTCAACAAGGGACCGCACGGCTTCTCGGAGATACTTTACGCTTTTACCAGCGCCGTCGGGAATAACGGGTCGGCCTTTGCGGGCCTTACCGCCAACACGCCCTTCTATAATGGGCTGCTGGGCATCGCGATGTGGCTTGGGCGCTTCTTTGTGATCATTCCGATGCTGGCGATCGCAGGCAGCCTTGCCGCGAAAAAATATACACCGGCGACGGCGGGCAGCTTCCCGACCACCGGACCGCTCTGGACCGGCCTCCTGATCGGCATCGTGCTGATCGTGGGCGGCCTCACCTTCCTGCCCAGCCTCGCGCTTGGTCCCATTGCCGATCATCTTGCGATGATCCGCGGCCAGCTTTTCTGATCGGAGCATCAAAATGGCACGCACAGCGTCCAAATCGCTCTTCACAGCCGACCTGATCGTTCCGGCGATCGGCGATGCATTCCGCAAGCTCAACCCCAAAAAACTGATCCGCAATCCAGTGATGTTCACGACCGCGGCAGTGGCTGTTCTTCTGACCGTCCTTTTGGCTGTCGGACAGGACGGGCTGACGGTTGGCTTCAAGCTGCAACTGGTCATCTGGCTGTGGCTGACGGTCTTGTTCGGCACCTTTGCCGAAGCCATCGCGGAGGGCCGCGGCAAGGCGCAGGCCGTGTCGCTGCGCGCGACCAAAGCCGACCTGACTGCCAAGCGCCTGAAAGGCGATGGCCGCGAAAGCGAAAATGTGCCGGCCAGCGCGCTCCGTATGGGCGACATCGTACTGGTGGAGACGGGCGACCTGATCCCGGCCGATGGCGAGGTCGTGTCGGGCGTCGCGTCCGTCAACGAAGCGGCCATTACCGGCGAAAGTGCGCCTGTCATCCGCGAAGCCGGCGGCGACCGGTCGGCGGTCACGGCGGGCACGCGGGTCATTTCGGACGCAATTCGCGTCCGTGTCACCGTGAACCCCGGCCAGGGCTTCCTCGATCGGATGATCGCCCTGGTCGAAGGGGCCGAGCGACAGAAAACGCCCAACGAAATTGCCCTCACCATATTGCTGGTGGGCCTGACCATCATCTTCCTGATCGCAGTCGGCACCATCCCCGGCTTTGCAAGCTATGCTGGCGGGTCTATTCCGGTCGCGATCCTGGCCGCGTTGCTGATCACCCTTATCCCGACGACGATCGCGGCTTTGCTGTCTGCGATCGGCATCGCCGGCATGGACCGTCTCGTGCGCTTCAACGTCCTCGCCAAGTCCGGCCGTGCCGTCGAGGCCGCAGGCGACATTGATGTGCTGCTGCTCGACAAGACCGGCACCATCACGGTCGGCGATCGGCAGGCGACCGAGTTCCGCCCGGTCGGCGGGGCAAGCCAGGCAGCGCTCACAGAGGCCGCCCTGCTCGCCAGCCTGGCCGACGAGACGCCGGAGGGCCGCTCCATCGCCCTGCTCGCCCGTGACAAGTTCGGCCAATCGGCGCAGGTTCTGCCCGACGGCGCGGAAGTGATCCCGTTTACGGCACAGACGCGGATATCCGGCGTAAAGGTCGGCGGTAGCGTGATCCAGAAGGGGGCGGTCGATTCCATCCTTCGCGCCAATCCCGGCCTGGACAAAGAACCGGCGACACAGGAACTGCGCCGCATCACCGACGAGATTGCACGCGCAGGCGGCACGCCGCTGGCGGTTGCAAAGGACGGCAAGCTGCTGGGCGCGATATTCCTGAAGGACATCGTCAAGGCGGGCATCCGCGAACGGTTCGGCGAACTGCGCGTGATGGGCATCCGCACGGTCATGATCACCGGCGACAATCCGCTGACCGCCGCGTCGATCGCCGCCGAAGCTGGCGTCGATGACTTTCTTGCCCAGGCGACGCCAGAAGACAAGCTGGCGCTGATCCGCAAGGAACAGGAGGGCGGACGCCTGGTCGCCATGTGCGGCGACGGCACCAATGACGCGCCAGCGCTCGCCCAGGCGGATGTCGGCGTCGCGATGAATACCGGCACCCAGGCAGCGCGGGAAGCGGGCAACATGGTCGATCTCGACAGTGATCCGACCAAGCTCATCGAGATAGTCGGGCTTGGCAAGCAGCTGCTGATGACCCGCGGCGCGCTCACCACCTTCTCGGTCGCCAATGACGTCGCCAAATATTTCGCGATCATTCCGGCCATGTTCGTGGTCCTCTATCCCGGCCTCGGCATTCTCAACGTCATGAAGCTTGCGACACCGCAGAGCGCGATCCTGTCGGCGATCATCTTCAACGCGCTGATCATTCCGCTGCTCGTGCCGCTGGCGTTGAAGGGTGTGACCTACCGGCCCATCGGTGCCGGGCAGCTGCTGGCGCGCAATCTCGCCATTTACGGGCTTGGCGGCCTCCTGTCGCCGTTCGTCGGCATCAAACTCATCGACCTGGCCGTCAGCGGCTTGGGCCTCGCCTGACATCATCGGGCCTGAAGGAAAGCATCATGGGCAAGGACTTCCTCACTTCTATCCGGCCAGCGTTCACGCTGACCATCCTCTTCGCGCTTCTGCTCGGCATCGTCTATCCGCTGACGATAACGGGCATCGGCCAAGCCCTCTTCCCGCATCAGGCCAATGGCAGCCTGATCGAGCAACAGGGCAAGCTCGTCGGCTCGTCGCTCATCGGCCAGGGTTTTGCCGATCCGCGCTATTTCTCCTCACGCCCGTCTGCCGCTGGCAAGGGCTATGATGGCCTTGCCTCATCAGGCTCCAATTTCGGTCCGACGAGCCAGGCGCTGGTCGATCGCACGAAAGCCGATGTTGCCAAATTTCAGCAAATGTCCCCCGGTCTCCCTGTTCCGTCCGACCTGGTGACAGCCTCCGCCTCAGGCCTTGATCCTGATATCTCGCCTGAGGCGGCTTTTTTTCAAGTTGCAAGGGTCGCCACCGTTCGCGGCCTGCCCGCGGCGCGCGTTCGCGCCCTGGTGCAGGACACGATCAGGACGCCGTTCCTTGGCTTCCTGGGCGATCCCAGCGTCAACATTCTCGATCTTAATCGACGACTGGACCGGATCAGCGCTACAACAGCACAGTGAACGACACCGACAAACGCCCTTCGCCAGAGTCCTTCCTGCGGGTAGCCGCGCAGGAAGGACGCGGCCGTCTCAAGCTGTTCCTTGGCGCGGCACCTGGCGTTGGCAAGACTTACGAGATGCTCAGCGACGGGATGCGGCGGCTCAAGTCCGGCGTCGATGTCGTGGTTGGCGTTGTCGAGACGCACGGCCGACGCGAAACCGAAGCGCTGATCGTGGGTCATGAAGTGATACCAAGGCGGCAGATCGACCATGGGGGGATCAGCCTTGGTGAAATGGATCTCGATGCCATCCTCGAACGGCAGCCAAAGCTCGCCCTGGTCGATGAACTGGCGCACAGCAATGCACCCGGCAGCCGTCACCCCAAACGCTATCAGGACGTCGAGGAACTGCTCGACGCCGGTATCGACGTCTATTCGACAATCAATATTCAGCACATAGAGAGCCTGAACGACGTCGTCGCATCCTTCACCCATGTGCGCGTACGCGAAACCGTGCCCGATTCCATCCTGGAAACCGCGGAAATCGAGGTTGTCGACATATTGCCCGACGAGCTGATCGAACGGCTCAAGGAGGGCAAGGTCTATATCCCGGCAGAGGCGACGCGGGCGCTCTCCCACTTTTTCTCCAAGTCCAACCTGACCGCCCTGCGGGAACTGGCGCTGCGCCGTGCTGCACAGGCGATCGATACGCAGATGCTCGATTATGTCCGCGCCCACGCGCTGGCGGGCAGCTTCGCGGTGGGCGAACGTGTCGTGGTCGCCGTTAGTGAACAACCGAGCGCGCCGGGTCTGGTCCGCGCGGCCAAACGCCTCGCCGATGCGCTCAAGGCGCCCTGGACTGCGGTGCATATCGAAACCCGGCGCGCGCAGGCCTTTTCCGACGAAGAGCGCAAGGCGCTGGCCGATACGCTGGCGCTGGCATCGCGACTGGGCGCGGCGACAGCCAGCATTCCGGCGGAAAATGTTGTCGAGGGTCTGCGAAGCTTCGCCGCCGATGCGCACGCGACCCAGATTGTCATCGGCAAGTCGAGCCGATCCTGGTGGTTTGAGCTGCGCCACGGATCCGTGGTCGACCGGCTTGTCCGCGACATCGGGTCGGTGGCGGTCCACGTCCTTCCATCCGATGACGATCTTGCGCCGCCGCGCAGCCGGCATTCGACCCGCATGGCATGGGGCAAGCCGACCGACTATCTCTGGTCGGCGTTGATGATCGCCGCGATGACGGCGGTTGGCCGCCTGCTGCTGGAGGTCATCGACCTTGGCAATATCGCCTTGCTGTATCTGGTCCCGGTCATGTTCGCCGCAGCAACCTACGGCCTGCGCGCCGGACTGTTCGCAGGTCTGGTATCGAGCCTTGCCTATAATTTCTTCTTCCTGCCGCCGACCGGCACATTGACCGTCAGCAACCCGGAAAATGTCATATCGATCCTCGTGCTGCTGGGTGTTGCGATCGTCACCAGCCAGTTTGCCGCGCGGGTGCGCGGGCAAGCCGATCTTGCCCAGTCCAGCGCGCGCCAGAATGCGGCGCTTGCCGGTTTCTCCCGACAACTGACCTCCGCTGCCAGCCAGGATGATCTGATACAGGCGATCTGCGCGGAGATTGCGCGGCTGCTTGACGTTCGCACGGTCATGCTGCTGCCGTCCGATTCCGGTCCCGCGCTGCGCGCCGCCTACCCGCCCGACGACAGGCTTCAGGAAATCGAGCGGGCAGCGGCGCAATGGGCGATGAACAATGCCCAGCCAGCGGGCCGCGGATCATCGACGCTGACGGCGTCCGACTGGCTGTTCCATCCGCTGCGCACCCAGCGCGGCGTGCTGGGCGTGCTGGGGATGGCGCGCGACGATGCGGGCGAACCGCTGCGATCGGATCAGACGCCCCTGCTCATGAGCCTTCTCGATCAGGCAGCCATAGCGCTCGATCGCATGGCGCTGGAGGAAGAGATGCAGGGCGCGCGACAGATTCACGAACGCGACCGTTTGCGGTCCGCGCTGCTGTCCTCCGTCAGCCACGACCTGCGCACACCGCTCACGACGATCATGTCCGCGGCGCAGGAATTGCGAAGAAAGCAGCCATCGGCGCTGCTCGACACGATCGAGGGGGAAGCGCAGCGCCTCAACCGGTTCGTCGCCAACCTGCTGGACATGGCGAGAGTGGAAGCCGGCGCCCTGCCGATGAAGATCGAACCGACCGACCTGTTCGACGCGGTGGCCAGCGCCATCAGGGACACCCGCCAGTCGCTTGTTGGCCATGAGGTCGGGGTCGACATTCCTTCGGACATTCCGCTGGTGCGCGTCGATCCGGTCCTGCTGCACCACTGCCTTATCAACCTGCTCGACAATGCGGGCCGCTATGGTGAGCCGGACACCCCGGTCACCATCAGCGGCAAGCGGGTCGCCGACGCCATCCTGCTATCGGTCATCGACGAGGGACCGGGCATCCCGGTCGGCGCGGAAAAGAAGGTGTTTGATACGTTCACGCGCCTGGAAGGATCGGACCGGGTCAAGCATGGCACGGGACTTGGCCTGGCCATCGTCAAGGGTTTTGCAGAAGCGATGGGCCTGGGCGTGGATGCGTCGACCAATAGCGAACCGCGCGGTGCCTGCTTTACATTGCGCATACCCGAACATCTCATCATCACCGATTTTCCCGGCGAGCCACTGTCATGACCATCCGCCACAAGGTTCTTATCATCGATGACGAACCGCAGATCCGCAGGCTGATCAATGCGGCGCTGAGCCGCGCCAATTATGCGACCGTCGAGGCGGAGAATGCGCGCGACGCGTTGGAAAAATTGCGGACCGAGCGGCCGGATATCAGCCTGCTTGACCTGGGCCTGCCCGACCGGGACGGACTGGAACTGGTGCCTCTGTTCAAGCAGAAAAGCGATACGACCCTGATCATCGTGTCGGCGCGGGACGCCACCGAAGAGAAGGTCGCGGCCCTCGATCTGGGCGCGGACGATTATCTGACCAAACCCTTTGACACGGACGAGTTGCTGGCGCGGGTTCGCGTGGCGCTGCGCAACCGCATGACCAAGGGCGGCGGCGTCCCGTCGGCGCGGGCGGGCAATGTCGAGATTGATCTGCTCAACCGGGTGGTCAGGAAGGCCGGGCAGGAGGTTCATCTGACGCCCAAGGAATATGCGGTGCTGGCCCAGCTCGCCCAATTTCCCGGCCGTGTGATCACCCATGGCCAGATCATGAAGGAGGTCTGGCCCAAGGAACATGAGCATCATGTCGAATATCTGCGCGTCCTCATCCGCACCTTGCGGCAAAAGCTTGAGGATGATCCGCAGCGTCCGCAGATTATCGGCAACGAGTTGGGGATCGGTTACCGCCTCCGCTTCTCAAGCGAACTGACCGACGGTTAAGGTGACCAGCCCGATATCAAGCAATCTCCATCGCATCGCCCGGTTGCAACAGCGGTAGCAACCGCAGCATGTCCGTGCGCTCCACCGCGACACAGCCTGCGGTCGGTCTGCCTTCGGACAGGTGAAAGAAGATCGCACTGCCCTGCCCCGGCACCGGCGGCCGGTCGTTATGGCCGAGGATGACGATCACATCATAGGCGTCGTCGGCGCGGATCAGGCTTTCAGCGGAGAGGGCGCGCGGCAGACGGACCGGGCGATTATAGGCGGGATCGGCGGTGTCATCCGACCAGCCATCGCCAGTCCGCACCCAGCGCCAGGGCAAACGCAGCCCCGCCGGATCGACCTTGCCCGGTCGCAACAATATGCCCCGAAGCGGCCAGACCCCCAGCGGCGTGCAGCCATCGCCCTCGCGCTTGTCGCTCGCCACGCAGGCACCGCTCCGACCAATGGTGCAGGCCATGCTGGTCGCGCCAAAGGTCAGGCGACCCGCGCCGCTATCGACGCGGATCAGGCTCATAGCTGGTGGCCGGTCCGGTCGCGCTTGGTGGCGAGATAGCGTTCGTTATGCGGGTTGGTCGGCAGGATGATCGGCAGCCGTTCGGCCACGCTGATCCCCGCCGCCTCCAGCCCCGCCACCTTTTGCGGATTATTGGTCAGCAGCCGCACGCTGCGTACCCCGATCAGGTCCAGCATCCGCGCTGCGACCGAAAAATCGCGCGCGTCGATGGCAAAGCCAAGCCGGACATTGGCGTCCACAGTGTCGAAGCCCTGATCCTGCATCGCATAGGCGCGCAATTTGTTAACGAGGCCAATGCCGCGCCCTTCCTGCCGCAGATAGAGCAGCACGCCCCAGGGCGCGTCAGCAATCTGGTGGAGCGCTTCGTGCAGCTGCGGGCCGCAATCGCATTTCAGGCTGCCCAGCACATCACCGGTCAAGCATTCGCTGTGCAGGCGGACGACGGGGGGTGAGGAGTCGCGTTTTCCGACAATGAGTGCGACATGCTCGCGCGGTTCATCCGGGCTGCGGAAGGCAATGATTTCCGCGCTTTCGCTGGCCGACACCGGCAGGCTGGCGCGGGTCGCGATGGCAAGGTGGACGGCATCATCATAGGCGTCGATCGCGTCGGCGCTGACATCGACATCCCGGTCGCCGTCACCGTCCAGCGCGAAATAGGCGGGGAGGATGCCGGCCAGGCGGGCGAGGCGCAGCGCAGCCTTCGCAGCCAGCGGCGCAGTGAGCAAGCGGGCCTGAAATGGCCCCTTGAGCGGAGAGGCGAGGTCCAGCACCGGGTCGGAGATAGCGGTCGCCACATCGGCGTCGATCCAGGGCGCGCGGGCAATCAGCACCGGCATGTCGGGATCGGCCGCCGCGATCTGGTTGGCGAGTTTGAGCGTCTGGCCGCGCGCGGCGGAGATTAATATGTCGGCTTTGCCCGCAGGATCGAAATCGGCCAGCGTGACCGCGTCCGCCCCTTCCACCGCCATCAATCGCAGCGCACCATCGGCGGCCGACACCCGCACCGCCCAGCCGCGGCGCAGCGCGTCGATCGCCCGCGCCGCGTCGCGCCCGGTCGCCTGCCTGCCCATCAAAAGGCGAATTCGGTGATGATGGGGATATGGTCGGACGGCTTGCCCCAGTTGCGCGCTGGTTCGACGACGCGGTGGCCGACCGCCTTTTCGGCGACGTCGCGGGTCATCCACATATGGTCGAGCCGGCGACCACGATCCGATTCGGCCCAGTCCTTGGCGCGATAGCTCCACCAGGTGTAGAGCCGCGCCGGTGCGGGGTGGAAATGGCGGCCAATGTCGACCCAGTCATTCGATGCCTGCAAGCGGGCGAGGATTTCGCATTCGACCGGTGTGTGGCTGACGACGTTGATCAGTTGCTTGTGGCTCCATACATCGCATTCCAGCGGCGCGATGTTGAAATCGCCGGTCAATATGGTCGGCTTGTTATCCAGCGCCGACGACCATTGGATCATGCGTTCGATAAAATCGAGCTTCTGGCCGAATTTGGGGTTCTGCTCCCGATCGGCAATGTCGCCACCGGCGGGGACATAGACATTTTCGATCCGCACCCCATTGTCGAGACGGACGCCGACATGGCGTGCCTCGCCATTGGCCTGCCAGTCGAGCCGGTCATCCTCATGAATCGGCACCCGGCTCATGATCGCGACGCCATGGTGCATTTTCTGGCCGTTCAGCACCTGATGAACATAGCCCAGACGGCGGAACATATCGGCGGGGAAGGTCTCGTTCACCACCTTGGTTTCCTGAAGGCACAATATGTCCGGCGCTTCCTGCGTCAGGAATTGTTCGACAATGTCGATGCGCGCGCGAACGCTGTTGATGTTCCAGGATGCGATGGAAAGAGTGTCGGCCATGCTGTCGCACTAGGAGTCTAATCCGCGCCATGCAAGACGGCTGCGCGCACTGCGGACAAAGTAAGACCCCCGCTCCGGGGGCATGGAACGGGGGTCTCGATCGCGCCCTTGAAGCGCTTTGCGACGGGAGGCGTGTGCCGGGTAACAGGGGGGAAATCCCGGTTGGCCTCTCGCCGTGGAGTTCTAAATAGCGCCCCGGATATGAGCGGCAGATGAACGGAACGGCAAGTTTTTCCGTCCATCGTGCGGGGCGCTCGTTTCAGCCGCCCGCCGATCGGCCCTTTGGCCTAGGATCAGTCCAGCGGAAGGCGGAATCCGCAATGGGGACGCCATAGCGCTGGTTGGAAAGGCGGATGGCGGTGCGGTTATTCTGCGAATCGAGCGCGACCCAGCCATAAAGTTGCAGGCCAGCCGGACTGGCGGCGTCCCGGCGAAAAATCATGGTGATGGTGCCATATTCGGGCCGCTTGGGATCGCGCGCCTGCACGCTCAGGATCGACGGGTCACCGGTCGGCACGACCTTGCCAAATTTGGACAGATCCTTGCTCGGATCAAGCAGCGCGCCCAGCGGCGAATTGCCGATCGGCCAGCGCTGCACCTGCCGCACTTCATAATCGATCATGGTCAGCGCCTTGCCATCGCCCACGATCAGCAGCGGCACGCCCTTTTGATACTGAAAGCGGATCTTGCCCGGCTGCTTGAGCGTCAGCTGGCCGGTCAGCGTCTGGCCATTGCGGTCGGTCTGGCTGAAATCGGCGGTCATGCTGCTGACCGCGCGGATATAGGCATTGACCCGGCTGAGTTCAGACTGACCCTGCTGCGCCAGCAACGGCGCGGCGAGCGGGACGGCAAGGACGACAGGCGCGGCGGCCAGCGCGAAACTGATGCGCTTCATGGAATACTCTCCGGTTGTTACGGATGCGGTGTAGGATGACGCGATTGAACGACCTGTGAACCCGGCCGTTCCCTGCCGTTCAGCCATACTCTCCAGTCAGACTATAGCGGATTGCCATTTTCATCGCGCAGCACTTCGCGGCGACCGACATGGTTGGGGGGGCCGACCAGCCCTTCCTCTTCCATTTTCTCGATCAGGCGCGCGGCGCTGTTATAGCCGACCCGCAATTGCCGTTGCAGCCAGCTGGTCGAGGCTTTCTGGTTCTCGAACACCAGCTGGCACGCTTTGCGGAACAATTGTGCGTCGGGGCTGTCGTCGCCCAGGTCCACGCCGTCCAGAGCGAAGCTGCCTTCTTCCGGTTCTTCGGTGACGGCCTGGATATAGTCGGGTTGGCCCTGCGCGCGCCAATGGTCGGCGACGACGCGGACTTCATCGTCCGATACGAACGGGCCATGAACGCGCATCAGCCCCTTGCCGCCGTGCATGTAGAGCATGTCGCCCTTGCCCAGCAATTGTTCGGCGCCCTGCTCGCCCAAAATGGTGCGGCTGTCGATCTTGCTGGTCACGAAGAAGCTGATCCGGGTCGGCAGGTTCGCCTTGATGACGCCAGTGATGACGTCGACGGAAGGGCGCTGGGTCGCGAGGATCAGGTGGATGCCCGCCGCGCGCGCCTTTTGCGCCAGGCGCTGGATCAGGAATTCGACTTCCTTGCCCGCCGTCATCATCAGGTCGGCCAGTTCGTCCACCACGACCACGATCTGGGGCAGCGGCTGGAAATCGAGCTGCTCTTCCTCATAGATGGGCTTGCCATTTTCGGGGTCGTAGCCGGTCTGGACGCGACGGCCCAAGGGCTTGCCCTTCGCTTTGGCGGCGCGGACCTTTTCGTTGTAATTGGCAAGGTTACGGACCGAGATGGACGCCATCATGCGATAGCGATCCTCCATCTGCTCGACCGCCCATTTGAGCGCGCGGATCGCCTTTTGCGGTTCGGTCACGACCGGGGAGAGGAGATGCGGAATGTCGTCATAGGTCGACAGTTCCAGCATCTTGGGATCGATCATGATCAGGCGAAGCTGGTCCGGCGTCATGCGATAGAGCAAGGACAGGATCATCGCGTTCAAGCCGACTGACTTGCCCGACCCGGTGGTGCCCGCGATCAGCAGATGGGGCATGGGAGCGAGGTCGGCGATGATCGGTTCACCGGAAATATTCTTGCCCAGGATGATCGGCAGCGTCCCTTCGCCACCAAATTGTTCGCTGGTGATCAGTTCGCGGAAGGACACGCCTTCGCGATGCGCGTTGGGCAGTTCGATGCCGATGACGGTGCGGCCGGGAATCGTCGCGACACGGGCGGATAGCGCAGACATATTGCGGGCGATGTCGTCAGCCAGCGCGATCACCCGGCTGGCCTTGATGCCCGGCGCAGGTTCCAGTTCATACATGGTGACGACCGGGCCGGGGCGGACCTCGACAATATTGCCCTTCACATGGAAGTCGTCGAGCACGGATTCGAGCAGCCGGGCGTTGCGCTCCAGCGCCGCCTTGTCGATCTTGCCGCCCTGGCTGGCGGGAACCGGGTTGAGCAGGTCGGGCGATGGCAGCGAACTGTGGCCGAACAGATCATCCTGGCTGATCGGCGCCATTTGCCGCTGGGCGGGCGCGGGCCTGGGCGTCTGGATGGTGATGGGCGGCTTGGGTTCGTTGGACACGGTCTTGCGCGGGGCGATGACCCGTTCGCCGACCTCTTCCTCCTCTTCCTCATCCGCCGCGCTGCTGCCCGCAAAGGCCAAGCTGGGCTTGGGCAGGCTGAGTTTGGGCAGGGCCGGACGGCGCAGCGCGAGAATCGGCTTTTCCAGCGCCAAGCTGCGATAACAGGCGACCAGGCCACCGATCATGGCGATGATCACGATGGCCCCGGTGATCCATGGTTGCGCGACCGGTACTTGGGCCGTCAGGCTCAATATCCCCTTGGCAGTGACCAGCGCGATCACCCCGCCCCAGCCCGCGGGCAGGCCAACCAGCGGATTAGCCTGGAACAGGGCGAGCGCAATCCCGATCAGGATGATGCCGAACAGGCATTGGCCAAACTGCCCCTTCCACGCGCTCATATCCTGATCGCCCCACAGGCGGCGCGCGGTGACCGCCATCAGCGGCAGGATCAGCGCAATGGGTACGCCCAGCAGCCAGAGCAGGAAATCGGCGGTCCAGGCACCCGGTGCCTGCATGACATTGGCGACATGATCGCCCGCCACCGTGTTCATCGACGGATCGCTGGGTGTATAGCTCAGCAGCGCCAGCGCCAGAAACAGCGTCGCCAGCATCAGCGCGATCGCGCCGATCAACGCGCCGCTGCGGAGCAGGCTGCGCTTGAGCATTTCGCGCCATTCGGGCGTGCGCTTCACTGTGCGGCTGACAGCCATGTTAACCCCGTGTCCCCCAAATGTTCCGTTTGCGCACATTGCGCCGAGCGGGGAGTCGGCGTCAAGGGTGCGCGCCCACGGCTCGTCCCGACTGATCCGTAACATTCCGTATAGCGGGCGGGGCCTGCAGCGGGGCAGGAACAGGTCCGAAAGGAATTCACCATGATCGCCGACTATTTCCCTGCCGTCGTTGCCCTGTCGCTGGGCGCTTTTGCCGCCATGCTGATCTTTGTCAGCGTCGAGGACGCGCTCAAGCGGTGATCGGGGCCGCGGCGGCGAGCGCGCGGAGCGCTTGGCCGTCGAGCCGTTGCACCGTCCATTCATCCATCGGCTGCGCGCCGATCGCGCGGTAGACCGCGATGGCGGGCGCGTTCCAGTCCAGCACCGACCATTCCAGCCGGGCGCAGTCGCGATCCAGCGCGATCTGCGCCAGCCGGGCGAGCAACGCCCTGCCCGCGCCCATGCCCCGCGCGTCCGGCTGCACGAACAGATCCTCCAGATAAAGACCCGGTCGCCCTTCAAAGGTCGAGAAATTGTGGAAGAAGAGCGCGAAGCCTATGGCCGCGCCGTCACTTTCCGCGATCAACACTTCGGCCATGGGGCGCGGACCGAACAGGTAGCGGGCCAGCGTCGCGGGGTCCGCCTTCACCGCATGGGACAGCTTTTCATAAGCCGCCAGCGCGTGAATGAAGCCGACGATCGCGTCGAGATCGTCGGGCGTTGCGGGGCGGATGGTCAGGTTCATTCAGGCGGTTCCCGGTTCGACATGAGCAATAGCCGCCCGTTTGCCGCGTGCGGTTATCAGGCAGGCGGCGATGATGAGGGCCGCGCCCGCCACTGTGGTCAGGGTCAGCCGCTCGCCAAAGGCCAGCCAGCCGACCACCGCCGCCCAGAGGAAGGCGCTATATTCGACCGGGATTAGCCGCTGCGCCTCCGCCCGTGCATAGGCCCAGGCGAGCGCGGCAAGAGAGGTGAAGGCCAGACCCGCCGCCAGCAGGATCAGCGGGATCGCTGACGGCGCGGGCAGCCGGGCGTAGAAAGGCGCGCCGATGGCGAACACGCCCAGCATGACGAGATGCTGGAAGAAGGCGACCTCGATCGGGGACGCGCGCTGCGCCTGCTGGCGTTGCAGGATGAGGTTCCAGGCGAACAGCACCGCCGACGCCAGCACCGCCAGCGCACCCAGCAAAGCGTCGCGATCATAGTGGCCCTGCAAACGCCCCGACAGGATCACGCCGACGCCGACCAGCCCCAGCACAGACGCACCGATTGCCTGCCGCCCGATCGTTTCGCCCAGCAGCAGGGCGGCGAGATAGAGCGCGATCAGCGGCGCGATGAAGGACAGGGCTATCGCTTCGGCGAGCGGCATCCGCATCAGCGCCCAGAAGAACAGCCCGGCCATCAGCGCCACGACCGATCCGCGCAGCATGTGCAGGCGCAGCACCGTCCGGTCAGGCCAGCGCTGGCGGGTGAGGAGCATCATGCCAAGGCCAAGCAACGTCCCCGTGATCGCCCGCCACAACAGGGCGTTGTAGAGACCGATGGCGAGGCTCAGCCCCTTCATCGCCGCATCCATCACGGAAAACAGCGCTACGCCGACGCAGCAGACGGCAAAGGGAATGAGGAAATTGGCGCGCGCGGGCATGGCGGTCAGCGGATGAGCCGGATGTCGATGCCGATGTCCAGCGCGGTCCAGGCCCGGTCAGCGGTGATGACGGGCAGGTTAGTCAGTCGCGCAAGCGCCAGACAGGCCCGATCGCCAAGGGACAATCCCAAATGCCGGGTCATCGGACGAAGCATGGCGGCTTCCAACGCGTGCGCTTCTTGGAATGGGCTGATACGCAGTTCCAGGCGCATGATCTGGTGCTCCGCATCGTCTCGCGACAGGCCAGCCTCGACGAGTTTCGTGTAGGTTTCACACAGATTGACGACCGACATCTGCCCGGTCGCCAAATGCGGCCGCACCTGATCTGCTCCCGGCTCATCCAGCAATATGGTCAACAAAGCCGATGTATCGATGACCGCGGTCATTCGCGTTCCGCTTCGGCGCGGCGCTCGGCCAGAAAATCATCGACGGTAAAAGGCTTTTTTATCAGGGCTTTCAGATCGTTCTGCACTTCGCGCAAAACCTGATCATAGCTTTTGACCAGAATGCCGCTGCCGTGCCGCTCAAACACGATCCGGTCACCATCCTTGAAGCCCAGTTGTCGGCGCAACTCTGCCGGGAATACGGCCTTGCCGCCTGCAATCATCTTTCCGCTATAGGTCATGAAATGCCTCCAGGACCTGAATAATATATCGGTCCTGAATTTCCAAGCTGCCTATTCCGCCGCTTCCGCCTTGCCCGCGTCGGTCATGTCGGATTCCGCCTTGGCTGCCTCGATCTCCGCTGCCTTGGCCTCGACCAGCCGGACGATATGATCGACCATATTTTCGTCCTGAATGGTGTGGTCGGTGACACCCGACAGATAGACCATATGCTTGCCATTACCGCCGCCGGTCAGGCCGATGTCGGTTTCACGCGCTTCGCCGGGACCGTTGACGACACAGCCCAGGACGGAGAGCGAAAGCGGCGTGTGGATATGCTGGAGCCGTTCTTCGAGCGCCTGCACGGTGCGGATGACATCGAAACCCTGCCGCGCACAGGACGGGCAGGAAATGACCTTCACTCCGCGGGTGCGGATGCCCAGCGATTTGAGGATTTCATAGCCGACGCGGACTTCCTCTTCGGGTTCGGCGGAGAGCGAAACGCGGATCGTGTCGCCCACCCCGGCCCAAAGCAGATTGCCGATGCCGATCGCGCTCTTCACCGTGCCACCGATCAGACCGCCCGCTTCGGTAATACCCAGATGCAGCGGGCAATCGACCGCGTCGGCCAACTGCATATAGGCGGCGACGGCGAGGAACACGTCGCTGGCCTTCACTGCGACCTTATATTCGTGGAAATCCTGGTCCTGCAGCAGCTTGATATGGTCAAGCGCGCTTTCGACCAGCGCTTCGGGGCAGGGTTCGCCATATTTTTCGAGCAGGTCGCGTTCCAGACTGCCGGCGTTGACGCCGATGCGGATCGCGCAACCATTCGCCTTGGCCGCGTCCACCACTTCCTTGACGCGGGCGGACGATCCGATGTTGCCGGGGTTGATGCGCAGGCAGGCCGCGCCAGCATCGGCGGCTTCCAGTGCGCGCTTATAGTGGAAATGAATGTCCGCGACGATCGGCACGCGCGCAGCGCGGACGATCTGCTTCAAGGCGGCGGTCGATTCCTCGTCAGGGCAGGATACGCGGATGATGTCCACGCCCGCCTCCTCGCAGCGGCGGATCTGGTCGATCGTCCCCTTGATATCATGGGTCAGCGTGTTGGTCATGGTCTGGACCGTAACCGGCGCACCACCGCCCACCGGGACGTTGCCGACCATGATCTGGCGGCTCTGGCGGCGGGCAATGTCACGCCAGGGGCGCAGGCCGGGATTATGGTCGGACATCTATGAACGGCTCCATCAATATGGAGCCGCTATAGGCATGTTTGGTGACGGTTAAAACCGGATCGTTAGGGAAGCGGCCAATTGATCCGCATTGCCGCTGGCGCTCGACAGGGTCGTGGTGGTCACCGTGGCGGGGGCGGGATAATAATGGTCCGGGCGGATGATGTTCGCCTTTTCAACGAATGTGTGCGCGTAGCTGAGGTTGAGCGCCAGCGCGGCGGACATATTCCAGGTCGCGCCACCGCTCAGCCAGACGCGGTCGCCATCGGGGACGCGGGTGGTCAGAAATTGCGGATTGGTCGGGGTGCGATCGAACATGGTGCCGGCGCGCAGGGTCAGTTGGTCGCTGACATCATATTCGCCGCCAGCGCTGACGCTGTAGCTGTCATGATAGTGCATTTCCTTGACCGATGTGCCGGTCGCGGTGTTGATCGTGATCGCCTTGAACACCGACCAATTATACCAGCGCGCCGTCAGCATTGCCCGCAATTTTGGCGTCAAGCGGTGCATCATGCTGACCGTGACGATATCGGGCAGTTCCAGCGGCGCATTAGCGGCAAAGGTGCCGTTGGCGGCGGCCAGCGGTCCCAGAAGCCCTGAAATCTCCTGTTCGCCCTTGAGCTTGTGGGTCATGCGCGAACGATAATGGACGCCGAAATTGGTGTCGCCGCTGGTGTAGAACAGGCCTGCGTTCCAGCCGACCGACAGATCGTCGCCCTCGATCGAGGCATGGCCATCGGCCAGCAGCGGGGAGAGTTGCGGCAGGGCGTTGGTGAGCGTCACCTTGACATATTGCACGTCAATGCCGCCGCCGATCGAAAGATTGTCGCTCAGCTTGTAGGCGGCGGACGGCTGGACATTATAGGTTTTCAGATCGGTATGGAGGGAATCGTACCGGCCGAAATAGCTTTCGTCATAGTCCAGTTTCAGCCCGAACGGCGCGTTGACGCCCAGGCCCAGCCACAGCCGGTCGCTGACCTGCGCGGTGGCGTAGAAGCTGGGAATCGGGATGATTTTGGCAAACGGATTGCCGCCATCATTGCCGGTGACCGGCACGGATGCGGGCAAGCCAGGCACCGAACGGCTGGACCCGCGATTGCCTTGCTGCGCGGTCGCGGACAGGATGATGCCGCCCACAGACGTCTGGATGCCCGACAATTGGGTCATCGCCGCCGGGTTGAAATAGATGGTCGATGGATCGTCGCCTGCTGCAGCGCCCCCTGACAGCGCACGCCCGGTTTCCTTGGGCGATTGTTCCTGGAGGTAGAAGCCGCCCGCCAGCGCCGGGACCGGGGCCGCCAGCACGCCTGACAGCAGGAAGGGAAGAAGGCGACGGCTAAGCGACATGGACGATCCTCTATTCACTATCGTGCCGGCACCGGCGCGCTATCCCGCGCGCGCTGGCCGACTTTGCGCAGCGCGGATAGCAGCATCGTGGTTAATTTCCAGTATCGCGGCTGTCCGGTTCATCGCATTTACAAGCGGTTGCGACGGTGAACGCGGTCTGACGCTACGGCAGGACCGCCATGCGAAGGACAAAAAAAAGCCGCCCCGAAGGACGGCCTTGAAGTTTTAGGAGAGGATGCCTGAAAGGCGAGTTTCTTTTGCGGTGCAGCAGCGATTGTCGCAAATGCGAAATATGACGGGGTGATTGCAGAAAATGCAATCATGTCCGCATTTACAGCTTTCCGTAAGGGAAAGGCCAAGGGCGCGGTGATAGCGATATCAAATTTTTTATCGCGACATCATATAGAGGGTCGCCTGATCCCCGATTCGTGCAGCTGTGCGTCGATCTGGGCCATGAGTCGGGCCAACCCTGCGCCGTCTTGCGATTCGGCGCGGGCGACCAGTGCCGCCTGGGTATTGGAGGCGCGCAGCAGCCACCAGCCATCGATGGTGCGGACGCGCACGCCGTCGATCGCGTTCACATCCGCGCCGCTGGCGCGCAGCCGGGCGCGTATTTCGTCGATCACCGCGAATTTGCGATCCTCCGCCACGGCAAAGCGCAGTTCGGGGGTGTTGGCAAGGTCGGGCATCGCGCTGCGCAGGTCGGTGATGCTGCGATCCTGCCGGGCGGCGCGGATCAGGCGGACGGCGGCATAAAGGCCGTCGTCATAGCCATAATAGTCGTCGGCGAAGAAGAGATGCCCGGTCATCTCGCCGCCCAGCGGGCTGCCAATCTGCTTCATTCTGGACTTGATATGGCTGTGGCCGGTTTTCCACATATCGGGTCGGCCACCCAGCGCAGCGATGCCGTCGAACAGTGCCTGACTGGCCTTCACATCAGCGACAATGGCGGCACCGGGGCGCTTTTCCAGAACGCCTGGCACGAACAGGCCCAATAGCTGATCCCCGGCAATCACCCTGCCCTGCCCGTCAATCACGCCGATCCGGTCGCCATCGCCATCGAAAGCCACACCGAAATCGAGCTGCTTGGTCAGGACAAGGGCGCGCAGGTCGGCCAGATTCGCTTCTTCGGTAGGATCGGGATGATGGTTGGGAAAATTGCCGTCTATGTGGGTGAAGAGCAGATGATGCTCACCGGGCAGGCGCTGCACCAGTTTCTCGACCACCTGGCCCGCCGCGCCATTGCCCGCGTCCCAGCCGATGCGCCAGTCGCACCCGTCAAAACCCTCGACCAGCCGATCCACATAGCGGTCGATGATCGTGATGCTTTGACTCTGGCCAAAGCCATCGTCCCAGTCGCCCGCCGCCGCCATAACGCCCAGTTGCTGGATCGCTTCGCCAAAAAAGGGCGCGTGACCCTGCACCAGCTTGAAGCCATTTTGATCGCCGGGATTATGGCTGCCGGTTATCTGAATGGCGCCGTCCACCTGGCCGACCATTTCGGCATAATAGAGCATGGGGGTTGGCCCCAGCCCGATGCGCAGCACGTCGATGCCGCTGGCGCACAGCCCGTCGACCAGCGCGCTTTCGAGCATCTCTGAACTCAGCCGCCCGTCATAGCCCACGGCAATGCGCGATCCCCCTGCCCGCGCGATGACGGTGCCGAAGCTGCGCCCCAGTGCCCAGGCGTCGGCGGCATCCAGCGTTTCGCCCACCGTGCCGCGCATGTCATAGTCGCGCAGCAGGGTCGGGTCGAAGCGGTGAGTCACCTTTCCGCCTGATGGCGCAGCAGCAGGTCGCGGGCAGCGTTGATCTGGGCCGCCAGTGCCTCCGTCCCGCCCTTGTCGGGATGGACCGAGGCGATCAGGCGACGATGGGCGGCGCGGATCATGTCGGCGTCGGCATCAGGCGCGACGCCCAGCAGGGCGCGGGCCTGGGCAATATCCTGCGGTGGCAGGGGTTTGGGCGCGGCGGTCTTGCGCTTACCGCGCAGCTTGCCTCGTCCTACGAAGAACATGGCCGCGCCGATCAGCAGCGGCGCGCCGATCACCGGCTTGCCCTTGGCCGCCAGCACCGCGCCGACCAGCGCCACCCCCAGCGCCATTCCGTCTTTCGCGCTCATGCGTTGCAGCCTTCCTGTCCAGATCAGCCAGCCTGCAAGGCCCGCCAGCAGCAGCGCGAGCCAGCCCATCAGGCCGCGCCGATCAAGTCCATGGAGCCAACGCCTTGGCGTTCGGGGAGAGCAAGGCCCGCCACCATTTCCCGCAATTCCTGCCGCGCGGCGATGTGGCTGACGCCCAGTTCGCCCAGATGCCCCTTGTCCAGCAGGGTCAGCCCCGACGGGAACAGTTCGCGGAAGATCACGCGCTCCGACAGGCCCGGAATGACGCGGAAGCCGACCCGGCGGGACAATTCCATCAGCGCGTCGCCGACCCGCTTCTTGTTGCGGGCGTCCTGATGCTGGACGCGGTTGCGCAGCACGACCCAGTCGATCGACACGCCATCGGCCTTGGCCCTGGTCTTGCGCGCTTCAAAGATGAGTTCGGAATAGAAGGACAGACGCTTGACCTTGAAACTTTCCGCATCGACCTGCCCGATCAGGTCGAAATCGACGAAACTGTCGTTCATCGGCGTGACCAGCGTGTTGGCGCGCGCCGCCATATGGCGGGCGAACAGATCATCGCGGCCGGGCGTATCGACGATCAGGAAATCGGTGTCCTGCGACACGGCAGCGACTTCGGATTCGAGCGCCTCTATGCTATCGCCCTTCAACACTGCAAAGGTCGGTGCGACCAGTTCAATGCCGCGGCGGCGCGCGGTTTCGGCGCGATTCTCCAGATAGCGGGTGACGGTGCGCTGGCGCGGATCAAGGTCGATCATACTGACGCGATGGCCGAGCGCGGTCAGTGCGATCGCGGTATGGACAGCGGTGGTCGATTTGCCGGTTCCGCCCTTTTCATTGGCGAATACGATGAGATGCGGCTGCGAATTGGCCATTGGACCCCTGATAACCCCGTTGATTGTCGCAATGATTCTTGACCGTCCAGCGACTGCGCGCCTAGCAGGACGTCCCTGTCACCCCTGCCCTTATCGGAGCCGTTCCTCCCGTGCAAACCCTGTCTGACCTGCCCCCGCTGCGCGCCGCCATCGACGCGCTGAAAAGCGACGGAAAGCCGCTGGTTCTGGTGCCGACCATGGGCGCTTTGCATGACGGGCATATGGCATTGGTCGAGGAAGCGCGACGGCACGGGCGGCATGTCGTCGTGTCGATCTTCGTCAATCCCAAGCAGTTCGGGCCGAACGAGGATCTGGCCGCCTATCCAAGGCGCGAGGTCAAGGACGCGCAGATGCTGAGCGCCGCCGGGGTGGATATTTTATGGATGCCCACCGTCGATGTCATGTATCCGGCTGGCTTTGCCACCAACATCAGCGTGAGCGGGGTCAGCGACGGGCTGGACGGGGCAGCGCGGCCGGGCCATTTCGATGGCGTCGCAACGGTGGTGACCAAATTGTTCAACCAGGTCCGTCCCGATGTCGCGATCTTCGGCGAGAAGGATTATCAGCAGCTGGCCGTCATCCGGCGGATGGTGGCAGACCTCGACATGGGCATAGAGATTGTCGGGATGCCGACCCAGCGGGCCGAGGATGGGTTGGCCCTGTCGTCGCGCAACGCTTATCTCAGCGATGATGAACGCAAGGCGGCGCTGGCTTTGCCGCGAGCGCTGGGCGAGGCCAAGCGGCAGATCGAAAAGGGTGGCGCGGTCGAGGAGGCGCTGGCCAAAGCGGTCGCGATGCTGAGCGCCCAAGGCTTTGATCCGGTCGATTATGTGACTTTGTGCGATGCGGTCACGCTGGAGCCGATGCATGTGCTGGACCGCCCGGCCCGGCTGCTGGGCGCGGCCAGGCTGGGCAAGACGCGGCTGATCGACAATATCGCGGTCGATGCGTTTTAGACATTACTCCCGCCTCCGTTCGTTTCGAGCGAAGTCGAGAAACGAATGGATCGAGATTGAGTAATCTCGCTTAACTTCGCACTTTTCCCGGTAAATCGGACATTTTATTGCGCCGGGATGATCCTATCGGAAAGCGGCAGGGCAATGATAGCAGCGCGGCTGGCTGTAGGACAGACTGCCCCCGCCCCTGATCAAAATGGCTTCACGATCACCGCGATGACGATGACGGCAGCGGCGATGCCGGGGACTTCGTTGAACAGGCGGAGCTGTTTGTCGGTCAGGGTGCGCTGACCCCTGGCGAGCTTCTTCGTATAGCCCGCAATCCAGCCATGATAGGCCGACAGACCCAGTACGAAGAGCAGTTTGAGGTGGAACCAGCCAAAGCTCCATGCGCCCAGTTCGACCATCAGCATCAGGCCGAAAATCCAGGTCAGCACCAGCGAGGGGTTGAGGATGATCTTGAGCAGCCGCTTTTCCCGATCGATCCATTTGCGGTCCTCGTCCGATCCGGGCGCGCTTTCCTGATGATAGACGAAGAAGCGCGGCATCATGAACAGGCCCGCCATCAGGAAGATGACAAAGATGACATGGGCAGCCTTTACCCACAGATAAGCGGCACCAAGATAGGCCATCAGACATGCTTTCCGTTGCGGACATAGGCGATCAGCGCCTCGACATGCGCGATCGGCGTGTCGGGGAGGATGCCATGGCCCAGATTCATGATGTGCGGGCGATCGGCAAAGGCGGCGCGGATATTATCCACCGCCTGCTGAACCGCCTGCCCGCCCGCGATCAGCGCCAGCGGATCGAGATTGCCCTGCACCGGCAAGCTCTGGGGCAGGACGCGGTTGGCCCAGTGTGGATCGACCGTTTCATCGACGCCGATCGCATCGACCCCGGTGCCCGCGGCATAATCGGGCAGTTTCGCGCCCGCGCCTTTGGGAAAGCCGATGATCGGGATCGTGGGATGCAGCGCCTTTAACTTGCGCACGATCGCGGCATTGGGCTGGATCACCCAGCGGTCAAACTGGAGCGGGGCGAGGCTGCCGGCCCAGCTGTCGAACAATTGGACCGCTTCGACCCCCGCCTGGATCTGGCCCGACAGGTAAGTGACGGTCGCGTCCACAATCGCGTCGATCAGCGCGCCGAAGCGGACGGGATCGCCATAAGCGAGGCGACGGGCCGCGCCCTGATCCTTGCTGCCCTGCCCCGCGACCATATAGGTGGCGATAGTCCAGGGGCTGCCTGCAAAGCCCAGGAATGTGACCGAGGGGTCAAGCGCAGCCTTTACCTGCCGCACGGTCTCATAGACCGCCTCATAGCGGCTAAAATCGGGCTTGAGTGCGCTCAGGTCGGTTTCGGCAAGGATCGGGGCGAGGCGCGGGCCTTCGCCAGCCTCGAACCATAAATCCTGTCCCATCGCGTAGGGGACGATCAGAATGTCGGAAAAGAGGATGGCACCATCAAAGCCGAAACGGCGCAAAGGCTGCAGCGTGACCTCCGCAGCGGCTGCGCTGTCATAGACAAGTTCGAGGAAGCCGCCCTTGTCAGCCCGCAATGCGCGATATTCGGGCAGATAGCGCCCAGCCTGGCGCATGAGCCACATGGGGGGCACGGTCGGGACGTCGCCCTGGAGGACGCCAAGCAGGGGCTTGGTGGCAAGGACCGTCGGCGCGTCGAGGCTCATCTATTCTCTCTTAATATAGATTTAAGTAGGATGTTGGAGATAGTAGGGACGTTGGCAGCGGGGTTTATGCGCTGTGCCCGGATTTGCCAACAGCTTGACTCCCCCGGCTTACGCTTTGCGGCCTGAGTCAGTCACTCTATCCCCGTTATCCACAGGCTGTGGATGAAAATGTGGGTCTGTTGGGGGGCTGTGGATAAGATTCTGCGCTCCGGGGATGGACGAAAAGCGGGGATTTTGTCCCCAACTCCTCCCTTGCTTTATCCACAGCCTGCCCACACAGATATGGGCCATGTCGCGCATCCACCTGCACCTCCTGTCGGACTCCACCGGTGAAACGCTGGAGAATATCGCCAAGGCCGCGATCGGCCTGTTCGAAAATGTCGAGGCAATCCGCCATTTCTGGCCGATGGTGCGATCCGAAGTCCATCTCGACCGGATCATGCAGGAAATCGCCGCCAATCCGGGGCTGGTGCTGTTCACCCTGACCAATCATGTCTTGCGGCGGCGGCTGGAAACGCGCTGCCGGGCGCTGGGCCTGCCCCATGTCGCCGCGCTCGACAGCGTGGCGGATGCACTGTCCAACATATTGGGGCAGGAAACGCGGACCCGGCCTGGGCGCAAACATATATTGGATGAAGCCTATTTCGCCCGGATCGAGGCGATCCAGTTCACCATCGCCCATGATGATGGCGTGGGCCATGAAAATTGGGAGGAGGCCGACATCGTGCTGGCAGGCGTGTCGCGCGCGTCCAAGACGCCGACGTCGATCTACCTCGCCAATCGCGGCTACAAGACCGCCAATATCCCGCTGGTGCCGGAATCGCCGCCGCCCAAAAGCCTCTATAGCCTCAAACATCCGATGATCGTCGGCCTGACCGTCAGCCCCGATCGGCTGATCCAGATCCGCCGCAACCGGCTGCTCTCGCTCAATCAGGCGCCGGAGACGGCCTATGTGGATAATGACAAGGTGCAGGAGGAGCTGGCCTTTGCCCGGCGCATGTTTGCCGACAATGGCTGGCCGGTGATCGACATGACCCGCCGCTCGATCGAGGAAGCGGCTGCGGCGATCATCAACCTGTTCAACGACCATGTTCTGGGTGAAGGGGCGGCATCATGATCGTGCTGGCATCGCAAAGCGCCAGTCGCCGGGCGCTGCTGGAGGCGGCGCATGTGCCGTTCGAGGCATTGTCACCCGGCGTGGATGAGGAGGCGGCCAAGGAAGCGTTGCGCGCCGATGGGCTGGATGCGCGGGCGCTGGCGGATGCGCTGGCGGAGTTGAAGGCGCTCAAGGTTTCGCGCCGTGTGCCTGGCGGGCTGGTGCTGGGATGCGACCAGACTCTGTCCCTTGATGACGGGACGATGATCGACAAGGCGGTCGACCGGGCGGACGCTGCGCGCATCCTGCGCTTGCTGTCGGGGCGGGTGCATCATCTGCATAGCGCGGCGGTAATCGTGCTGAATGGCGAGCCAATCTGGCGGCATGTCGAGCGGGTGCGGATGACGGTGCGGCCGTTAAGCGATGCCTTTATCGAGACCTATCTGGTCGGCGACTGGGACGAATGCCGCTGGTGCGTGGGATGCTACCGGATCGAGGGGCCGGGTGCGCAATTGTTCAGCAAGGTCGAGGGCAGCCAGTTTGCGATTCAGGGCTTGCCGCTACTGCCGCTGCTTGACTTTCTGCGCGTGCGCGGCGTTTTGGCGGCATGACCGACATGCTCCCCTATGCAGAAGTGATTGGCGATCCGATCGCCCACAGCAAATCGCCGCTCATTCATAATTTCTGGCTGAAAGCGCTGGATATAGAGGCGGAATATCGCAAGACCCATGTGACGGCTGAGGGTCTGTCCAGCTATTTTCTGCAACGACGCGCCGATCCCGACTGGCTGGGCTGCAATGTCACCATTCCGCACAAGATTGCGGTGATGGATTATACCGACGATCCGGGCGGGGTGCGCACGCGGATCGGGGCGATGAACACCATCGCCAGCGAAACCGGCGGGCCGCTGATCGGCACCAATACCGATGCAGGTGGCTTCCTCCAGCCACTGCTGCGCGACAAATGGAAGGGGCAACGGGCCGTCCTGATCGGTGCTGGCGGCGCGGCACGGGCGATCCTGTTCGCATTGTCGAGCCTGGGCGTGCCGGACATCACGATCATGGTGCGCGATGTCGCCAAGGGGCAGGCACTGCTCGACCGGGCGGGGGTGAAGGGACAGGTCATCAGCCTGACCGATCCGCTGCCGGCGTGCGACCTGCTGGTCAACAGCACCTCGCTGGGCATGGTGGGTCAACCGGTGCTGGACCTTGACCTCACCCCCCTGCCCGCCAGCGCGACCGTCTATGACATTGTCTATGCGCCGTTGGAGACCGATTTGCTGAAAGCGGCGCGGGCGCAGGGTCTCAAGACGCTCGACGGGCTGGAAATGCTGATCGGGCAGGCGGCGCTGGCGTTCGATATTTTCTTCGATGCGCAGGCGCCGCGTGAGCTGGACGCGGATCTGCGCGCGCTGTTGCTGGCGGCGGACTGACGGGCAGCCCCATGAAGATTTACGGCCTGACCGGATCGATTGGCATGGGCAAGTCGGCAGTCGCGGCGATGTTCCGGCGTGAGGGCGTGCCTGTGTTCGATGCCGATGCGCAAGTGCATCACTTGCAGGGGCCGGGCGGCGCGCTGATCCCCGCGATCGAGGCGCGCTTTCCCGGCACGACCGGACCCAGGGGGGTGGACCGGGCGAAGCTGGGCGCGGCGGTGTTTGGCCATCCCCATGAGTTGCGGGCGCTGGAAGCGATCGTCCATCCGGCGGTGCAGGCGGCGCGGCGCGCCTTCCTGCGGCGGCACCGGTCGCGGCGTTTCGTGATTCTCGACATTCCGCTGCTGTTCGAAACGCATGGGCAAAAGCGGCTGGCAGGCGTGATCGTCGTCACTGCGCCGGCGTGGAAACAGCGCAAACGGGTGCTGGCGCGACCGGGGATGACACCCGCCAAGTTCCGCCGGATCGTCCATCTCCAGACCCCGGACGCAGAAAAAAGGCGGCGGGCCGATCATATCATCCACACCGGCACGACCTTCACCCAGACCCGCGCGCAGGTGCGGCGTCTGGTCGCTTGCCTTGGCGCAAAGATGGGCCGATAAGGGTTTGCCCAAGAGTCGATATGAAGAGGGCGATGCGCGAGATTATTTTCGATACCGAAACGACCGGATTCGATCCGGCATCCGGCGACCGCATGGTCGAGATCGGCTGCATCGAACTGATCAATCGCGTGCCGAGCGGCCGCACCTTCCATGCCTATTATAACCCGCAGCGCGACATGCCTGCCGCTGCCGAAGCGGTCCATGGCCTGTCGTCGACTTTCCTGAAGGACAAGCCGCTGTTTTCCAGCGGTGTGGACGATCTGCTCGCCTTTCTGGAGGATAGCCCGCTGGTCGCGCATAATGCGCGCTTCGATTTCGGCTTCCTCAACCATGAATTGCGGCTGTGCGGCCGCGCCGATGTGTCGATGACTCGCATGATCGACACGGTGGCGATCGCACGGACGCTGCATCCGGGCGCCAAGCACAGCCTGGACGCGCTCTGCACCCGCTACGGCATCGATCGCAGCCATCGCATCAAGCATGGCGCGCTGCTCGACGCCGAATTGCTGGCGCAGCTTTACATCGAACTGACCGGCGGCCGTCAGATCGGCCTGGGTCTTGCACAGGAGGAGGAAAAAGCAGCCACAGACGGGGAACTTGGCGCAGGCGCCATGGTTCGCCCTGTTCGTCCCGCGCGCGTTTTTGCAGCGAGCGCGGCGGAGCTGGAACGGCATGGCAGGTTCATCGCGACCCTGGACAAGCCGATCTGGCTGGAGGAGGCGCAGCCGGGCTGAACAAAACGGTCCGTGTCCGTGCCTCCAGGTCATCCGGGCCGCTTCCTGCGACCCGGCAAGAATAAGGAGAAGGCATATGGATATTCGTGTTTCCGGGCATCAGGTCGACACGGGCGATGCGCTCAAGCAGCATGTCGCCGACCGCATGGAGGCGATGGCCGAGAAATATTTTTCCCGCACGATTTCGGCCCATGTGACCTTTCGACCCGCGCCGCACGGCGCCTTCCACTGCGACATCGTCTGTCATGTCATGACTGGCCTGATCCTCAAAGGTGCAGGCGAGGCGCAGGAGGCGCATCCGTCCTTCGACCAGGCGGCGGACCGGATCGAAAAGCAATTGCGCCGGTATATGCGCCGTCTGAAGGACCGGCACAGCCAGGCGACCGCCGCCGAGGCGCAGCGGGTCAGCAGCTTCAGCCTCGATGATATTGACGGGGCGGGCTACACCATTTTCGCCTCGCCCGTGGACGAGCATGAGGAGGTGGTCGAGGATTCGCCGCTGATCGTCGCGGAAACCCGCGTCGATATTCCTGAGGCCAGCGTGTCCGACGCGGTCATGATGCTCGACCTGCGCAACACCAATGCGCTGCTGTTCGTCAATGCCGGGACCGCGGCCTATAATATGGTCTATCGTCGCCATGACGGGACGATCGGTTGGGTAGAGCCGCGTTTGACGGCGGGCTGAGCCGGGCCATCTGCCATGGGCCGCCTGTTGACCTGATGGTGCAGGCGGCTTATGGGGCCGGGCTTTATATTCCCCGATCGTCGCGCATCTAGACCCCAGGCTGGGCGCGGCTCGGCTGGTTCGGACAGACCATGGTTGATTTCCACGACATCGTTTCAGCGGACGCGCTCGCCACGGGCCTTTCGGTGAACGGCAAGAAGCAGTTGTTCCAGAAGATCGCGGCGCTGGCGTCCTGCGCCTATGGGCTGGACGCCGATGAGGTTGGCGACGCCTTGTTCGAGCGGGAGCGTCTGGGTTCGACCGGCTTTGGCGGGGGTGTCGCCATTCCCCATGCCAAGATTGCCGGGCTGGAACGGATGTGCGGCATGGTCGTGCTGCTCGATCCGCCGGTGCCGTTCGATGCGGTGGATGATGCGCCGGTCGATATCGTCTTTGCCCTGCTCTCGCCCGTGGATAGCGGCGCGGAGCATCTGAAGACTTTGGCGCGGGTGTCGCGCTATCTGCGCGATGAAAATCAGGTCGTGCGGTTGCGCGGGGCCAAGTCGGCCGCCGCGCTCCATGCGCTGCTGGCCGGTGGCGGGGCGCGTGACGCTGCCTGAGACAGGCGCGCCCGCCAGCGGCGAGGCCGCGCATTTCCGTGCGCTGGAAAATCTCTATCGTTCCGCGCCGATCAACCGGCTGTTCCGGTCGGAGATTGCGATTCACGAGCCGGGCCGTTGCGTCATCGATTTCGATGTCGATGAAAGCCAGTTCCACGCCGCTGGAGCCGTCCATGGCACCGTCTATTTCAAGATGCTGGACGACGCAGCCTTTTACGCGGCCAACAGCCTGGTCAGCGACCGATTTCTGCTGACCACCGCCTTCAACCTGCTGTTCACCCGGCCGATCGCGCCCGGTCGGATTCGCGCCGAGGGGCGCTGGATCAGCGGCAAGCGCCGCGTTTACGTGGCCGAGGCGAGTCTGGTCGATTCGGACGGCGAGGAAGTCGGGCGCGGCACCGGCACCTTCATGCGGTCGCAATTCCCGCTGTCATCGCTGCCAGGATATGGTGGCTGAGTCGCAGGACAGTGCGCGGCTGACCAGTGCGATCCTGGTCAATGCGCTGGTGCGACGCACCAACGCGGCGGGCGGCTTTGCCATGATACTGGTCAAGGGCGACGCGACCAGTGGCGTCATACTCATACAAGCGCTTGAAAAAGGTCGGGAAAGCGGGTTGTTCGAGCGGGTATCGAACTTTGCCGGGGGTCATGCGTTGATGCGCTGTGGACCTTCCCCGGAGGAGGGGCCGGAGGCGCTCGCCACCTATGTGGCGCGCCGGCGCAGATCGGACCCCGATCTGTGGATCGTGGAACTCGATATCCCGGAAGCAGAACGGTTCGCCGCTGAAACGATCTGCTGATCGTTGACATAGCGCAATGGTCCGTGCAGAGGCCCGCCCACGCTGAACGCGCAGGTTGCTGCATTCGTCCAAGGGGGGTGAATGTTGTAAACACGCAGACGGGGGGCGGCCCAACGTCAGGGAATATGTGTTAAAAAACGACGTTCAAGGCCAAGAACCGCACGTTTTTGAGTAGTAATGAGTTTTCGTCTGAGAGCCGCGATCATCGTGGCATTTGCACTGTCCGCCACAGCGGCAGTGACCGCTTCCGATATGTCGATCGCCGGTGAGTCGGTCCAGTCGGTAGCCTCCCTATCCAGGGACAATGCGCTGATTCCAGCGCCCGCGGTCGCCCAAAAGCCCGCCATCACTTTTGCCGCGCCGCGCGAAATCGTGCAGCCGCTGGCTTCCAAAGCCAATCTGAATTCCACCGAATCCGACATTCAGGCCAACAGCCTGTCCGCGCTGGTCGACGCCCATGGCGATGCCGACGCAGTGGACGGCGACATGAAGTGCCTGGCGGGTGCGGTCTATTTCGAATCCAAGGGCGAAAGCCTGGAAGGCCAGCTGGCCGTCGCGCGGGTGATCATCAACCGCGCGAAATCGGGCCGCTTCGCCGACAGCCTGTGCGGCGTCGTCTATCAGCCCAGCCAGTTCAGCTTCGTGCGCGGCCGCGGAATGCCGCCGATTCGCGAACAGAGCCAGAGCTGGCGCGAAGCCGTCGCCATTGCCCAGATCGCGATGAACGACAGCTGGAACAGCCGGGCCGAAGGCGCGCTGTTCTTCCACGCCCGTCGCGTTTCGCCGGGTTGGGGCAAGGCCAAGCTGGCGATGATCGACAATCATATCTTCTATCGCTGATGTGAGGATGTGCTGAGGCACATTCTGCCGGTGCGGCGCTGATCAAAAGAAGGCCGGTTCGGATTGTCCGAATCGGCCTTTTCTTTTGTTCCCGACCTGTTCTAAAGTCGCGCGATGAGTAGCGCCCCTATCGATGGCTGTTCCCCGCTGACCGACGGCACCGCTTTGGCGGTGGCGCGGGGGACGTTGCGGCTGTTTTTTCGTCATGACATGAGCGGCATATTGGAAGTGCCGCTGCCCAATGGACGACGAGCCGACATCATGGCGATCGACGGGGCGGGGCGGCTGACGATCGTGGAGATCAAGTGCAGCCGCGCGGACTTGCTGGGCGACATGAAATGGCCCGATTATTTCGACTATTGCGACCGCTATTATTGGGCGGTGCCGATGGGGTTCGACCTGTCGCTGTTTGACAGTGAAGCGCTATGGCCCGCGCGCACCGGGCTGATCGTCGCGGATCAATATGACGCCGAGCTGGTCCGCCCCGCGCCGATCGAGCCATTGGCCGCGGCCCGGCGCAAGGCGGAGACGTTACGCTTTGCCCGGCGCGCGGCGCGGCGGCTGACCGCGATCAGCGACCCTGATCATGCGGCGGAGATCGGGTGGTAGGGGGTGATGTTTCATCCTCTCCTATAAGGGCAGGGCTATCGGATATGGAACGGCCCCCTCCCTCATCGTCATGCTGAACTTGTTTCAGCATCCATTTCACGTCTCCAGCGGTGGCTTTTGGGGCACGATGGATCCTGAAATAAATTCAGGATGACGTTGTAGGGATAACGAAAAGTCATATGCGACTCCCCCCTTTAGTGCATCAAGGAAAAAACCTTAGAATACCGGACCCTGCACCGGTCCCTTGGGCGTGGTGCTGGTCTTGGCGGCGGCGAGGGCTTCGGTGAGGCCGGGGGTGCGGTTGTCGCGGTTGGCATAGTCGCGCGCGGACATGCCTGCGATGCTGTCGCGCTTGTCGGGATTGGCGCCCTGCGCCACCAGCAGCCGGACAAGGCCCAGGTCGCGCAACTGCACCGCGCGGATGAGCGGGGTTTCGCCGCTGCCATTGGTCTTGTCCACCTGCGCGCCATGGGCGATCAGGGTACGCACGCCTTCCTCGAACCTACCCTGCACCGCCTTCATCAGCGGCGGATTGCCTTCATTGTCGGTCAGGTTGGGGTTGGCCCCCTTGGCCAGCATGAAGGCCAGCCAAGTGGCGTCGCGCCGCGCGATGACGATGTGCAGCGCGGTTTCGCCGGTCGTGACGTCGCGACTGTTGACCACGGTAGAGCCGGGCTTTTGCAGCAGGTCGGTGACCTTCTGCCCGTCGGCATCCTTCACGGCCTTGAGGAAATTATAATTGTCGGAAAATTGCGCCTGCGCCGCGACAGGGGACAGCAGCGCCAGCGTCAGTGCGGCGGCGCGTCCCAGACCCATCCATGCGCTCAACCCGGTCTTGATCATCATCTGCCCCGTATCATTTGCAAATCCGCCCATAGCAAGGCATGGCTGGCGGCACCATGAACAAAGCAAAGATTGCGATCGCCCTGCCGCTGCTGGCCTTGCTGGCTGCGTGCAATATGGGGGCGGACGGGAACGCATCAAGCGGCGACAGTGCGCCGGGTGAACTGGCCGGCGCGCGGATCGGCGCGCCCTTCACCCTGACCGATCAGGATGGCAAGCCCAGAAGCTGGGGCGATTTTGCGGGAAAATATCGGCTCGTCTATTTCGGTTATACCTATTGTCCTGATGTCTGCCCGGTGGACCTGCAACGCATCATGCAGGCGTTCAGCCAGTTTGAAAAAGCGCAGCCCGCGCTGGCGGCGAAGGTCCAGCCGATCTTCATCAGCGTCGATCCCGCGCGCGATACCCCCGCGATCCTGAAACCCTATGTCGCGGCTTTTCACCCGCGCCTCATCGGCCTGACCGGGACACCGGAGCAGATTGCGAAGGTCGCCAAGGATTTCGTGGTCCTCTATAATGTGGAGGGGAAGCCTGGGGAGAAGGACTATCTGGTCAGCCACAGCCGCACGCCCTATCTGTTCGACCCGCAAGGCAAGCCGGTCGCACTGGTGCCTGTCGATGATCCGGGGACGCCGGACGTGGACGAAGGCGCGCCGGACAAGGTGCTGGCGTCGCTCCAGAAATGGGTGAAATAGGGCTTGGACTTCTGGGAAAAGCCTCTCCACACGCTGGACGCCGCCCAATGGGAGGCGTTGTGCGATGGCTGTGGCAAATGCTGCCTGCACAAGGCGGAGGATGAGGATACGGGGCATATCTACCCCACCAATGTCGCCTGCCGCCTGCTTGACCGCCATAGCGGCCAATGCACCAGCTACAAGAATCGCCGTAAGTTCGTGCCTGATTGCGTGCAGCTGACCCCGGCCAAGGTCAAACAGATCAGCTGGTTGCCGCGCACCTGCGCCTATCGCCTGCGTGAGGCGGGCGAGCCGTTGCCGGACTGGCATTATCTGGTTAGCGGTGACCGGGAAGCGGTGCATCGCGCGCAGGAATCGGTACGCGGCTGGACCGTGGCGGAGGCGGAAGCGGGCGACCTGGAGAATCATCTTGTCGACTGGGACATCTGATCCCGACGCGGCCATCCTGATCGACGGTGTGGCGATGCCGGTGCGGGTGCGCCGTTCGGCACGGGCGCGCGCCTACAGGCTGACGATCGACGGGGCGCGGGGCGAATTGCGCCTGTCGATGCCGGTGCGGGCGAACCTGAAACGCGCGCTCGGCTGGGCGCAGCAGCATGAGGGCTGGGTGCGCACGCAAATGGCGGCGCAACCGGCGGTGACATTGCTGGACGATGGCGCGACCTTCCCGCTGGAGGGGCGGGAGGTGCGCATCTGCTGGGTCGAGGGCGCGTCGCGGACGATTCGGCTGGAACAGGGTCGGCTGGAGGGTGACCGCCTGATGCTGGGCGGGGCGGCGGAGTCGGTGAGTAGCCGGGTGTTGCGCTGGCTGGTGGCGCGGGCGCGGGCGGTGCTGGAAGTCGAGACACAAGAGCTGGCCCGCGAACATGGGCTGATCGTTGCGTCGGTGGGCGTCGGCGATCCGCGCAGCCGCTGGGGCAGTTGCACCTCATCCGGCGCGATCCGCTATAGCTGGCGGCTGATCCTCTGCCCGCCCGACGTGCGCCGGTCGACCGTGGCGCATGAGCTGGCGCATCTGCTGCATATGGACCACAGCCCGGCCTTTCACGCCGCCCATGCGCGGATTTATGGCGCGGACCCGCGACCTGCGCGGGCCTGGCTGCGTGCAAACGGGGCGGGGCTGCACCGCTATCGGGCTTAGGGAAATGGCACGCCGGAAACGCTATCTGACCGCGACCATGCCAGACGGCTATGTCAAGACGATCGGGCCGACCGCGGACCCCTTCACCCATTATTGGCGGATCGTCGCCGTGCTGGACAATGGCAAGACGGAAGTGTTCTGGGGCCATGTGCGCTCGCTCGCCGAAGCGAAGAAGAAGCGGGCGGCGGCGGCGGACGGCGCGCGGATGCGGGGCTGGAAAAGCTATGCGTTCGAGATTGCGGAGCTGGTGGAGACGGCGATAGCGCCGTGATCCGTTCGTTTCGAGCGAAGTCGAGAAACCTGCGCGCTGACGTTACTCGACTTCGCTCGAAACGAACGGAGGTGGGTGATTCTAACCCCGGTGTGGCCAGACGCCTGAGCCGTCCGCCGCGCACATATGGGCTGTATCGTTGGGATAGGGCAGGCCGCAGGCGCGGCAAGTTGTGTAATCGCCGACTTTCAGGCCATGGCCCACCGCCACCCGTTCATCGAACACATAGCAGTCGCCCTGCCAGCGGCTATCGCTTTCGGGTACTTCCTCCAGATAGCGCAAAATGCCGCCCTTGAGATGATAGACATCGTCGAACCCGCGCGCCTTGACCAGGGCGGTGGATTTCTCGCAGCGTATGCCGCCGGTGCAGAACATCGCGATCTTCGGACTACGGCCCTGCGCTTTCAGGTCGGCGGCGAAGGCGTCGAACCAGTCGGGAAAGTCGCGGAAGGCGCGGGTGCCGGGGTCGATCGCGCGATCGAAGGTGCCGACGGCGACTTCATAGGCGTTGCGGGTGTCGATGACGATCGTGTCGGGATCGGCGATCAGCGCGTTCCAGTCGACAGGGTCGAGATGGGTGCCGGCCTGATGTGCAGGGTCCAGATCGCCCACGCCCAGCGTCACGATCTCCGGCTTCACCTTCACCTTCATCCGGGCGAAAGGCGCGATATGGGCGGTCGCATATTTGACGTCGAGATCGGCGCAGCCGGGCAGCTGGCGGAGGTGATCGATCAGCGCCGCGATCGCGTCGGCATTGCCTGCGACCGTGCCGTTAATCCCTTCGCCCGCCACGATCAGCGTGCCGCGCGTGTCGAGCGACGCACAGAGCGTGCGCAGATCCCCGGCGATGCCCTGGGGATCATCGAAGGTTGCAAAGCGATAGAGGGCGGCAACGGTGAAAGGCGCAGTGGAAGAAGCAGTGTCGGACATGGCGGCCCTATAGGCGTTCGTTGGCCCTCTTGAAAGCGGGACCGCATCGGCGCATAGCCGGGTGATGGTTCCCCTTTCGTTCGCTGGTGAGGCGTTTCTGGCGCTGCCGCAGGCCGCGCTCTATTGGCCTGCGCGCGCGGCCTTGCTGGTCGCCGACCTGCATTTTGAAAAAGCGAGCTGGTATGCACGCTTTGGCCAGTTCCTGCCGCCTCATGACAGTGAGGCGACGCTGGACCTGATCGAGGCGCTGGTGGCGCAGACCGGCGCGCGTTCGGTCTGGTCGCTGGGGGACAGTTTTCACGATGCAGGGGGTGCCGCGCGGCTGGACCCGCGCGCGCGAAAGCGGATCGATTCCCTTACGGAAAGCCTGGACTGGACCTGGATTACCGGCAATCATGACGTTGGCGTGGCGGACATGCCGGGGGGACGCAGGCTGGTCGAGGCGGAGCTGGGCGGGATCATCCTGCGGCATGAGGCGCAGCCGGACGATCCGCGGCCCGAAATCTCCGGCCATTTCCACCCGAAGTTCCGCCTGTCGGTGCGCGGTCGCCATGTAGCGCGCCGCTGCTTCGTGGAATCGGCCACCAAGCTGATTCTACCCGCGCTGGGCGCGCTGACGGGGGGACTGGATGCAGGCCATGGCGAGATTCGGCGTGTGGTGGGACCCGGAGCGAGTGCTTTGGTGCCCGTTTCGGACAGATTGTTACGCTTTCCGTTATCGTAAAGAAACGCTACGGAAACCGGATTTTAAGCCGTTGCCGATAAGCAACAGGGTGTGAATATCACGCCACCCAACCCCGCAAAAGGCGCAGAAAAGCTAGGGTCTCTTGCCTTCGCCCTGCTGTGGCAGCATAAACAAGCGCATCACCCGACGCGTCGAAAAGGCGCGCGGGCCAGGAGAGGATCGACCATGATGACAGACAAGAGCCTTTGGCTGACGACCGCCGGCATGATCGCATTGACGATGGCGATGCCCGCCGCCGCGCAGGAGACGGCCGCGCCGCAAGCCGCCGTTGATCAGGACAGCGCAGAGATCATCGTGACTGCCACCCGGCGCGCCAGTCCGCTGTCGGACGTACCGATCGCGGTATCAGCCGTCAGCGCGCAGGCGATGCAGAATAGCGGCGCCAGCGACATCCGCACATTGAACCAGCTGGCCCCGTCGCTGCTCGTGTCCTCGACCGGATCGGAAGCCAATGCGTCGGCGCGTATTCGTGGCATCGGCACGGTGGGCGACAATCCGGGCCTCGAAAGCTCGGTCGCGGTGTTCATCGACGGCGTCTATCGTTCGCGCACCGGCGCGGGCCTTAACGAACTGGGCGAGATTGAGCGGGTCGAGGTGCTGCGCGGGCCGCAGGGGACGTTGTTTGGCCGCAATGCGTCGGCGGGCCTGATCAATATCATCAGCAAGGCACCCGAACGCACGTTCAGCGCCAAGGGTGAGATCACCTATGGCAATTATGATTATTGGCGGCTGTCGGGCCGGGTGACCGGACCGGTGGCCGAAGGCATTGCGCTCAGCCTGGATGGTGTCTGGTCCAAGCGGGACGGCTTCTACAAGCTGGTCGATACGGCGGGCAACACAGTTGGCGACACCAATGACCGCGACCGTTATTTCCTGCGCGGACAGGCGCTGATCGAGCCGAATGACGATCTGTCGATCCGGCTGATCGGCGATTATACCAATCGCGACGAAAGCTGCTGCGGCGCGGCCTATACCGAAGCGCGCGAACGGACCCCGGCGCCGGGCGGCGGATACAACACCGCCAGCTTCAACCGCATCGCCGCGATCCTGGCGGGGCAGGGCAGCGTGATTGCCGCCGACCCTTATGATCGCGAACTTACGACCACGCCGGGTCGCGACTATGTGAGCAAATTGAAGGACTGGGGCGTGTCGGGCGAGGTCAATTATGATCTGGGCGGCGCGAAGCTGACCAGCATCACCGCCTATCGCGATTATAAGTCCAGCGACTATGGCGATTATGACTATAATCGCGCCGACCTGCTCTATCGCGATCCCAACACCTATCGCCAGTTCAAGACCTTCACCCAGGAATTGCGGGCGCAGGGTTCGGCCTTTGGCGAGATGCTCGACTGGCTGGTCGGCGGCTATTATGCCAATGAGCGGCTGACCTTGCAGGATAATATCCGCTTTGGCGCCGATTATGGCCGCTTTTCCGCCTGTCGCCTGATGGCGGGGGCAGCCGTCAACAGCAACTTCCCGGCATCCACGCTGGCCGCCTGTGGCAGCGGGCTGGCGACGTCGGCGCTGATCGCGGGCACACAGGCCAATCTCAACGCGGGTCTGAATGCGGCTTTCCTGAACGCGGGACTGCCAGCGCCGGTTGCGGCGGGGCAGGCGGGTGCCATTTCGACGGGTCTGGGCAACGGCCTGCGCGCGCTGGCGGCAATTCCGTCGGGCACCGGCGACATTGCGTCCATCTATCGGCAGAAGAGTGAGAATTGGGCGCTGTTCACCCACAACATCGTCCACATCACCAAGACGCTCGATCTGACGCTGGGCCTGCGCTACACGCATGAGAGCAAGACATTCTCGTCCGATTTCAACAATAACAACGCGACCTGCGCGGCGTTGCAGCCGGGGCTGGCCCCGATCGCCAGCAATCCGGCACTGGGCAGCGCGGCGGCACTGGCGGGCGGCATATTGACGCTGGGGTGCCTGGGCAATGGCTCCACCAGCCTCAACGCGCTCGACCTCAACGACAAGATCAGCGACGGCGAATTTTCCGGCACGGCGGTTTTGTCCTGGAAAGCCACCGACGACCTGATGGTCTATGGCAGCTATTCCAAGGGCTATAAGGCGGGCGGCTTCAACCTGGATCGTTTCCAGCTGGGATCGACCGGGCTGAACGTCCTGCCCGCCGTATTCGCGCCGCGCACCAATGCCGACGTGACCAGCCTGCGCTTTGCCGCGGAAAAGGTGGATTCGTTCGAGGTCGGCCTGAAATATAGCGCGCCCAAATGGAGCGTGAATCTGGCCGGCTTCCGGCAGGAGTTCAAGAATTTCCAGCTTAACACCTTCAACGGCACCAGCTTCGTCGTCCAGAATATCAATGGCTGTGACGGCGCGCTGAGCGCGGCGCGGACCTGCGCAGCGGACGATGTCGGGCCGGGCCTGATCAGCCAGGGTATCGAACTGGAATGGTCGGTCACCCCGGCGCGCAATTTCCGTGTATCGGGCGGCGCGACCTATGCCGAGGCGAAATTCGCCAATCGTCTGGTCGGCAGCGGCAATGGCGCGGTGCCGCTGGACCCGGCATTGTTCCTGCTGCCCGGTGCGATCAACAGCAATGCGCCCAAGATGGTGACGACCGCCAGCATGGCGTGGACCCCCGACATCGGCACCAGCGGCCTGTCGGCGCTCTTCTACGTCGATGGCCGCATGACCAGCGATTATAATACCGGGTCGGACCTGTTCCCCGAAAAGCGGCAGGATGGCTATGCCATCTTCAATGCGCGCGTCGGCATTCGCGGTCCCAACCAGCGCTGGGCTGTGGAGTTCTGGGGCCAGAATATCTTTAACCAGGATTATACCCAGGTGTCGTTCAGCAGTCCGCTCCAGTCGAGCAGCCCGGCAACTTCCACCACTGGCCAGTTCAGCCAGGGCGCGCCGATGGCGAACCAGCTGATCTCCTCCTACCTCGCCGAACCGCGCACCTACGGCATCACGCTCCGGGGGAGTTTCTGAGCATCCCCAGCCCGCTTCGGGGAACCGGGCGGGCTGGCGGGGGGCGATCGCCGAACAGGGCGGTGCCGACGCGAATGTCGGTCGCGCCCAGCATGATCGCGGTTTCATAGTCACTGGACATGCCCATCGACAGGCGCGGGAGGCCCTCCTCCCGCGCCATTTTTGCAAGCAGCGCGAAATAGGGGGCAGGCTCCACATCGGCGGGCGGGACCGCCATCAGGCCGAGCAGGGGAATGTCGGCGGCCCGCGCGGCAGCAATCAACGCTGGCGTGTCGGCAATCGCGCAGCCGCCCTTTTGCGGCTCTGCGCCGATATTGACCTGAATATAGCAGGGGACGCGCTTGCCCGCCGCGTCCATCGCCTTGGCCAGCGCGGTCAGCAGGGAAGGGCGGTCGAGGCTGTGGATGACATCGAACAGGGCGACGGCATCGGCGGCCTTGTTGGATTGCAGCTGGCCGACCAGATGCAGGCTGATGTCGGGATGCGCCTGTCGCAGCGCGGGCCATTTCTCCTGCGCCTCCTGCACCCGGTTTTCGCCGAACACGCGCTGCCCGGCGGCGATCAGCGGGCGGATGGCGTCGGCATCCTTGGTTTTCGATACAGCGATCAGGGTGACGGCCTCGGCGGCGCGGCCGGTCAGGCGGGCGGCTTTGCCGATCTCGTCCTGGATGGTGGCAAGTCGCTGGGCGGCGTCGGTCGCGGGGGAAACAGTGTCTGTCGTCATGCGCGCTGCTATAGGGCAGGGTCATGACCTGTCGCCACCGCAAAAATATGCCCCTGATCTGGCTGATGACCGACGAGCGGATCGGCGACGCGGCTTTGCTGGCGGCAGTGGCACGGCTGCCCAGGGGGCGGGTGGGGATCATCTTTCGCCACTATCGGACGGAGCCGGGGGCGCGGCGGGCGCTGTTCGATGCGGTGCGGGCGATCGCGCGGCGGCGGCGGCTGATGCTGATGCTGGCGGGGACGGCGCGGCAGGCGGCGGCTTGGGCAGCGGACGGCTGGCACGGGCGGGACGCGCGACGCGCAGCACGACCGATGCGGCACAGCGCGCCGGTGCATGATGCGCGAGAGATGGTGGCGGCGCGGCGGGGTGGGGCGGATATGGTGCTGTTGTCGCCGCTATTTCCGACGCGCTCGCATCCCGGTGCGGGGAGTCTGGGTCGGGTGCGATTTGCGGCATTGACGCGGGGGGCGACGATGCCGGTTGTTGCGCTGGGTGGGGTGAGGGCGGAACATGAGCGGATGTTGCGCGGTATCGGTGCGGCGGGATGGGCGGCGATCGATGGGTTGGCGGGAGAGTAGCCGAGGCCGTATGACCGTCTTGGGTGGGTAGCGTTCGTTAACGGTCGGCATATAAAGTAAATTGGCGGACAGGCAGTCCGCTGGAGAAGGCAAATGCAACCTTGTTGGGCTGTGGCAGTCGCCGCGCTTCCCCTCGCATTGATGAGCGGACCAGTTCATGCCTGCCGGATGCACGCTCAACTTGAATTAAGCGATGTTAGGTACGCAGACGTGGTTCTGATCGGACGAGTCAGCCACTATCGGATCATCCGAGACGTCGAGTTTCGTCGCAAGATGCTGGCTAACCCGAAACTTCCCCCGGATATGCGCAAATTCTATCAGGGCCCGAACGGTCTCCTGAGCGACTATGCGAGCTTCGACGTTGAGGTGGATCAGGTGCTGGCCGGGAAGGCAACGACCAGCATCTCAGTGACTTGGGATAACTCGACCTTCGGTGTACCCGAGAAGATGGCAGCCGGACCCTTCCTTATCGCATTGCGTAGGCCGGATTCCAAAATCCCGCCGCTTCGCGGCCCGAGCGCCACCATTCTTCCTAGCCGCGAGCCAAGGTCCTTGACGGTGCTGCAAGCGCCTTGCTCTAGTCCATTCATATTCGAGAGTACGAGTGACGAAGCGCGCACCATTGGATTGATCTTGTCAGGTCGATCACAATAGGCAGCGTCCACAATTGGTCGTTACCTGCCGACAACCGCCGTCGTCATCCTGACCAAAGTCAGGAGCCATTGGCGCGGCCTTCACGCATGATCGCAATGCTTGCGTGAATGGATCCCGGATCAAGCTTGTCCTGAGCTTGTCGAAGGGTCCGGGATGACGGAGGGGGATAAGTCAGCTTTAAGGCCTATGACCACAGCGGCTTTCGGCACAATCAGACAAGAAGCCCGTCGTTCCGCAGTCCCAGCCTTTCAGCCGATCAGAACTTGAACACAGTGCCCAGATAGACGGCCTGGCTGTCCTGGCGGTCGTCGGTCATCGGGGTCAGGCGGCCTGCGACGCTGTTGTTATAGCGCACGCCCGCGGTGACGTTCAGGTTGCGCGTCAGCGAGTAGGAGCTGGCGAGATCCAGCGAATAATCCTTGTCAGCCGCCGGGTTGCGCGTCGCGGCGATGGCGTCGCGGCGGGTTTCGATCAGCATCTTGGTGCTGAAGCGATCCTTCTTGCTGCTATCCAGCGAGAAATTCTTGGCATCGACCATGGTTTCGACCGCGACCGGATCGAGCGCCTTGCGGCCGACCGCTTCGGGCAGGGCGAACTTGCGCCAGCCATGCGCGCCGTTCAGGCTGAAGGCGACCGGGGCGATGTTGACCGGGGTCAGGGTGCTGTTCACCGCGACGCGATCATTACCGCCCGCGCGCACCATCACGGTGATCGCGCGCTGGCCGCTCAGCGAGCCGCTGGTGGGCGTGAAGCGAAAGCCCTGACGGCTGGCCGACGCTGCGATCTTCGCATAAGCGGCGGCAAGGCGCGGGTCCTTGGTCGTCGGCGTGAAGGAAGAAATGCTGCCCAGCGCGCCCAATGACACCGGCGACTGCATACGCACCAGATCGGTCGCCGCGCCGATGGCAGGAGACAGCATGAAGCCAGCCACGGCAACCGCCGCGCTCGCCAATGCCAAATGTCCCCTATTCACGCGCATGACTCGATTCTTTCCCCACCGACTTATAGTCCATAACGCTCTACACGCCCGAAGCCGCCACTGGCTAGTGCCGCACCTCTTTTCGCCGCCCTTTTTGTCGGACTGTTGCAAGGAACACACAAACATCTGGTTCGATCCTGCGCCGGATCGCGCGTGGACCTGCCAGCCGCCCCTTGCTCCTGCGCGCGGTGCCACTATAGAAGGCGCGAGCTTTTTTCGTCTTTTCAGCTAGGACATGCCTGATGGCCAGCCGCCTTTTCCGTTCCGTTTCCGCCGCAATGCTGCTGACCGCCCTGTTGCCGCTGGCCGCCTGCGGTGGCGGGTCCAAGGACCGGCCCAAGGCTGATCTGGCCGCGTCGAAGGTGACCACGATCGGCGTCAACGCCTATCTGTGGCGCGCCAGCCTGGATACTTTGTCCTTCATGCCCATGGTGCAGACCGATTCCAATGGCGGCGTGATCGTCACCGACTGGTATGCCAACCCCAACAGCCCCAATGAGCGGATGAAGCTGACCGTGTCGATTCTGGACCAGGATCTGCGCGCCGACGCGCTGCGCGTCGCGGCCAGCCGTCAGGTGAGCCAGGGCGGCCAGTGGGTCGACGCGCCGGTGCAGGCCGCGACCGTGCAGAAGCTGGAGGAGGTCATCCTGACCAAGGCCCGCGACCTGCGCCGCACCGCGATTGCGGGCTGATTAGCTGACTATTTTTCCGTTCGGGCTGAGCGAAGTCGAAGCCTTCCACTGAGCGTAGCGAAGTGACCTCCCTTCGGTCGGTCGAGCCCTTCGACTTCGCTCAGGGCGAACGGAGGTAAGTGGAAGTGGAAAATATTATGCAAAGGCGCTTCAATCCGCTGGAGGCCGACGCCCGCTGGCAGGCGATCTGGGACGAGAAGCAGAGCTTTCGGGCGGACGATGCTTCGCCCAAGCCGCGATCCTATGTGCTGGAGATGTTTCCCTATCCGTCCGGGCGCATCCATATCGGCCATGTCCGCAACTATTCGATGGGGGACGTGCTGGCGCGATTCCGCCGGATGACGGGGCATGAAGTGCTGCACCCGATGGGCTGGGACGCCTTCGGGATGCCGGCCGAAAATGCCGCGATGGAGAAAAAGGTCCATCCGGGCAAATGGACCTATGAGAATATCGCGAACATGAAGGCGCAGCTCAAGAAATTGGGCTTCGCGCTGGACTGGAGCCGCGAACTGGCGACGTGCCACCCGGACTATTATGGCCATGAACAGGCGCTGTTTCTGGACATGCTGGACGCGGGACTGGTCTATCGCAAGGAGTCGGCGGTCAATTGGGACCCGGTCGATATGACCGTGCTGGCGAATGAACAGGTGATCGACGGCAAGGGCTGGCGGTCGGGCGCGACGGTCGAGAAGCGCAAGCTGTCCCAATGGTTCCTGAAAATCACCCAGTTTGCCGACGATCTGCTCGAAGGGTTGGCGAGTCTGGACCAGTGGCCCGACAAGGTGCGCACGATGCAGGAAAACTGGATCGGCAAGTCGGTCGGGTTGCAATTCCACTTCAAACCGGTCGCGCCGTTCGACAGCGAGATCGAGGTTTATTCGACCCGGCCCGACACGATTTTCGGCGCCAGTTTCGTCGCCATCGCGGCGGACCATCCGGTCGCGCAGGCGGTGGCGGCGGGCAATGCGCAGGCGCAGGCGTTCATCGATCTGTGCAAGGCGGGCGGCACCACCGCGGCGGAGCTGGAAACGGCGGAGAAGCTGGGTTTCGACACCGGGCTGACCGTCACCCATCCGTTCGATCCCGACTGGCAACTGCCGGTGTTCATCGCCAATTTCGTGCTGATGGACTATGGCACCGGCGCAGTCATGGGCGTCCCCGCGCACGACCAGCGCGACCTGGACTTTGCGCGCAAATATATGCTGCCGGTCGAGCGTGTCGTCGCGGCGGAAGGCGATGAAGCCGCGCCGATCCACAATGAAGCCTATGTCGGGCCGGGTAGGCTGGTGAACAGCCGCTTCCTGGACGGCATGGCGGTCGAGGAGGCCAAGGCCGCCGTCATCGCCCGCGCGCAAAGCGAAGGCTGGGGCGCGGGCAAGACCGTGTTCCGCCTGCGCGACTGGGGCGTGTCGCGCCAGCGTTACTGGGGGACGCCGATCCCGGTGATCCATTGCGATGGCTGCGGCGTGGTGCCGGTGCCAAAGGCGCAGCTGCCGGTGGTGCTGCCCGACGATGTGACCTTCGACATTCCGGGCAATCCGCTCGATCGCCATCCCACCTGGAAGCATGTGGATTGCCCCGCGTGCGGCAAGGCGGCGGTGCGGGAAACCGACACGCTGGATACGTTCGCGGATTCAAGCTGGTATTTCATCCGCTTCGCCAGCCAGCCCAAGGACAAGCCGTTCGACCGCGAAACGGTGGAAAAATGGCTGCCGGTCGGTCAATATATTGGCGGGGTCGAACATGCGATCCTGCATCTTCTCTATGCGCGTTTCTGGACGCGCGCGCTCCAGCATATGGGGCAATTGGGCTTTGCCGAGCCGTTCACCGGCCTGTTCACGCAGGGGATGGTGACGCATGAGACCTATAGCCGGGAGCAGGGCGATGGCCTGCCGCCGGTCTATTTCGCGCCGGGCGAGATTGAGCGCGCAGCCGATGGCGCGACCCTGATCGCGGACAAGGCACCGGTCGAGGTTGGCCGGGTCGTCAAAATGTCCAAGTCCAAGAAGAATGTCGTCGATCCCGATGACATCATCGCCCAATATGGCGCGGACGCGGTGCGATGGTTCATGCTGTCGGACAGCCCGCCCGAACGCGACCTGCCCTGGACCGAAAGCGGGATCGAGGGATCGTGGCGCTTCGTCAACCGGCTGTGGAGGCTCTTTGGTCAGGTCGAGGCTGGAGCCGAAGGCACCGACAAGGCGCTCGACCGCAAGCTGCACCAGACGGTCGACGGGATCGCCAGGGATATTGAGGCGCTGTCCTTCAACAAGGCGGTCGCCAAGATTTACGAACTGACCAATGCGGTCGAGAAGGCCGCGCCGTCCGCGTCGCGCAATGCCGCCATCCGTGCGCTGGCGCTGCTGGTCGCGCCGATGACCCCGCATCTGGCGGAGGAAGCCTGGGCCGATATGGGCGAAACCGGCCTGATCGCCGACGCCGCCTGGCCCGCAGTTGATCCGGCGTTGCTGGTGGATGATGAAGTGACCATTGCCTGCCAGGTGATGGGCAAGCTGCGCGACACCATCACCGTGCCCAAGGGGACGGCGAAAGACGAACTGGAGCGGCTGGCGCTGGCCGCGCCGAACGTGGTCCGCATCCTCGACGGGGCGACGCCGAAAAAGATCATCGTCGTGCCGGATCGTCTGGTGAATTTGGTGATTTAGAGGAAACGCCGTTCACCCTGAGCGAAGTCGAAGGGCTTTGCTGAGCGGAGGCGAAGAAGCTTCGCTCCGCTCAGCAAAGGGCTTCGACAAGCTCAGCCCGAACGGATAAGGGTTCAGGTCATGAAGCGCATCATCCCCCTCCTCGCCGTCCCGCTCCTGCTCACCGCCTGTGGCCTGCGCCCGGTCTATGGCGGGGGCGCGAATGGCGCGGTGGCGCAGGCGCTTGGCCATGTGGAGGTGCAGCCGATTGCCGGCAAGAATGGCTGGCTGATGCGCAATGCCCTCAACGACCGGCTGGCCGCGATGCAGAGCGGTGGCGCCGGGCCACGCTACAAGCTCGTCGTCAAGCTGGACGACCAGATCACCGGTTTCGGCCTGCGGTCCGACGCTGCCGTTACCCGCGAACGCCGCACCTTGCGGGCGCGCTACCAACTGGTGGATGAGGCAACGGGCGCGCAATTGCTGGACGACAGCGCCGGGTCGGACGCGGGCATCGATGTCACCTCCAGCGAATTTGCGACGATCGCGGCGGAAGATACGGCGCTCGAACGCTTGTCGCAGACGGTGGCGGACCAGATCGTCGCGCGGCTTGCCCTCTATGCCAGCCGGGACCGCACCCCTTGAAGGCCAATCGCGGCCAGATCGAAAAGGCGCTCGACGCGCCATCGGCGGGGCTGCGCTTCATCCTGCTCTATGGCCCGGACGAAGCGGCCAGCCAGGCGCTGGTCCGGCGGCTGGAGCGGGCGATGGGACCGGGGGCGGAGCGTGTGGACCTGGACGGATCGACCCTGCGCGATGATCCGGCGCGCCTGTCCGATGAAGCCGCGTCCTTTTCCATGTTCGGCGACAAGCGCTGGATCCGCGTCCATGGCATGGGCGAGGAATCGCTGCCCGCGCTGACCGCGCTGCTGGAGGCCGAAGCGGCGGGCAATCCCGTCATCGCGGTGGCGGGCGCGCTGAAAGCGACGTCGAAGCTGCTCAAGCTGGCGCTGGATCACAAGGCGACGCTGGCCTTCGTCTCCTACCAGCCCGATGCGCGCGAGTCGGAGCAGATTGCCATCGGCATCGCGCGCGAAGGCGGGCTGCGGCTGTCGACCGAACTGGCGCGGCGGATCGTCGATCTGGCCAATGGCGACCGGGCGTTGATGAGCGGTGAGGTCGAAAAGCTGATCCTCTATCTCGACGCCGCGCCCGACCGTCCGCGCGAAGCGACGGCGGAGGCGCTGGATGCGCTGTCGGCCGACAATCCCGATACGGAGGTTGCGCCTTTGGTCAACGCCGTGCTGGGCGGTGACCTTAAGGCCATGCACCGTGAATTGACCAGCCTGTCGGAGGTTGGCGCCAGCATGGCGTCGGTCATCCGCCCGCTGCTGACCCGCGCGATGCTGCTGGCCAATATCCGCGCCGATTTCGACAGTAGCGGACGGCTGGAGGGCGCGGTCGAGGCGGCGGGCAAGGCGGTGTTCTGGAAGGAAAAGGGCGTGGTGACGCGGCAGGTGCGGCTGTGGGACGCGACCGGTATCGCCCGCGTCATCGCGCGACTGGCGCAGGCCGAACGCGCCACACGATCGGGCCGGGGGACCGGCGACCTGCTGGTGCGGCACGAATTGTTGACGATCGCGCGGCAGGCGGCGCGGGAACGATAGGCGGCGACAGGCGCTTTGACGGCTGGAAGGTGATGACTGCACCATGATCCGTTCGTTTCGAGCGAAGTCGAGAAACCTGCGCGGTACGTTTCTCGACTTCGCTCGAAACGAACGGTGAGTTGGGTTTTGCCCTGAAGTGATCATATTCTAAAAACAGGTCGCGACACGGATGGCATGACCGGCCACCGCGCCAGCGCGCAACAAAGGCAGCGCATTATTTCGTCCACCGCCACCATCCACGCCATCGGCACCGCTGTTCCCATGACTGACGTCCACCCGGCCTTTATCGACTGGGCCGGTGCGCGCATCACCGACCGGCGAGAGCGGGCGCTGTTCACACGCATGGCACAGCGCAGCGGGATCGAGCATCGCTGGTCGGTGATCGAGTCGCCAACGGCGCAGGACGGTTTTTACGCCGCGCAATGGCCGACCACGGCGCAGCGCATGGCCATCTATGCCGACGAAGCGCCGATACTGGCCGCGCGCGCGGTGGCGGCGCTGGGGCAGCAGGTTGCGATCGAGGGCATCACCCATCTGGTGGTGGCCAGTTGCACGGGCTTTACCGCGCCGGGGATCGACCAGCGGCTGATCACGTTGCTGGGGCTAAGCCCTTCGGTCGAGCGGCTGATGGTCGGCTATATGGGCTGCTATGCCGCGATCGTCGCGTTGCGATCCGCCCGCCACATCGTGCGGTCGGAACCGGGCGCGCGGGTGCTGGTGATATGTGTGGAACTGAGCAGCCTGCACTTGCAGGACGATGCGCGGGTCGAGCCGTTGCTGGCGATGCTGCAATTTGGCGATGGCGCGGCGGCGGCCTTGGTCAGCGGCGGGCCGGGGGGCATTGCGCTCGGCCAGCCCTTTGCCATGACCGTGCCGGATACGGCGGGCCTCATTCGCTGGGATCTGGGCGATCATGGATTTGCGATGCATTTGTCGGGCGAAGTGCCGGGCGCGATCGCGCAGGCGCTGGCGGGGACGGTGACCCTGCCGGTTCCAGCGGAAAGCGTCGATCTGTGGGCGGTCCATGCCGGGGGGCGCTCCATCCTCGACGCGGTGGCGCGTGCGCTGGATCTGCCCCCCGATGCGCTGGACCATAGCCGCGCGGTGCTGCGCGCCTTTGGCAATATGTCGTCGGCGACTTTGATGTTCGTGCTGGCGCGGATATTGGCGGGGTACGAGACCGGGCAGGGGATTGCGCTCGCCTTCGGGCCGGGTCTGGCGGCGGAGGGGCTGACCTTTCGCAGCGACGTGCCATGAAGCGATCGCTGGCAGAGGAGCAGATGGACGCGGAGGACCTGCCTGCCGATATCTATGCGCGGGTGCTGGCCGATCTCGACCGGGTCAACCGGGTGACGCTGGCGGCGCGGCCGACGCTGGCTTTTCTGGATCGCGCGGTGACCGGGCCGTTCCGGTTGCTCGACGTTGGTTATGGCGATGGCGGGATGCTGCGGCAGGTGGCGCGCTGGGCGAAACGGCGCGGCATGGCCTGCGAACTGGTGGGCATCGACCTCAATGCGCGGAGCGAGGCCGTGGCGCAGGCGCGCACCGACCCCGCCATGGCGATCGACTATCGCACGGGGGACTACGCGGCGTTGGCGGATGAACCATGGGACATCATTATTTCCAGTCTGGTGACGCACCATATGGACGATGCGGAGCGGTTGGCGTTCCTGCGCTTCATGGAGGATCAGGCGCGCATGGGCTGGTTCGTCAACGACCTGCACCGCCATGGCTTTGCGTATCGCGGCTATCCGTTGCTGGCCCGGCTGCTGCGGGTCCATTCGATCGTGCGGCAGGACGGGCAACTCTCGATCGCGCGCAGCTTCGTGGCGGACGAATGGCGGGCGATGCTGGCCGCGGCGCATATCCGCGATGCGCAGGTCAAGCGTGTCTTTCCGTTCCGGCTGTGCGTGTCCCGGTGCCGATAATCGTCGGCGCAGGCCCGGCTGGCGCAGCGGCGGCGATGCGGCTGGCGCGGGCAGGGGCAGCGCCGGTGCTGATCGACCGGCAGCTTGTGCCGGGCGATGCGCTGTGCGGCGGATTCCTCAGTTGGGCGACGGTCGCGCAGATTGAGGCGCTGGGGATTGAGCCGGCAGCGCTGGGTGGCCACAGGATCGACACGCTGGCGCTGTTTGCGGGCGGGCAGGAGATCGTCCTGCCGCTCCCCGCGCCGGGCATGGGCCTGTCGCGCCACCGGCTAGATACGCTGTTGCGCGCCGCTGCGCAGGATGCGGGGGCGACGTTCCGGCTGGGTCATGCGGTGCGGACGCTGTCGCCCACCACCATCACCATGGATGATGGCCAAACGATCGACTGGAAGAGCCTGTTCCTGGCCACCGGCAAGCATGACCTGCGCGGCGCGGCGCGGCCCCATGGCGGTGCGGACCCGGAACTGGGCCTTCGTCTTCGTCTGCCGCCCGGTGCTACGCGGCATCGGCTGATTGGTGGCCGGATCGAACTTCACTGGGTCGACGGCGGCTATGTCGGCCTGCTGTTGCAGGAGGATGGCAGCGCCAATCTGTGTATGGCGGTGCGCAAGAGCGCCTTGGCAGCGGCAGGCGGGCGTCCGATGGCGCTGATCGCGCAGCTGGCCGATCAGTCCCCGGCATTGGCCGACCGGCTGGGTGACGTTTCCGCCAACGCGCCTGTCGATGCGATTGGCGACGTCCCCTATGGCTGGCGCGCGACGACGGGTTGGCCCGGTCTCTACCGGCTGGGCGATCAGGCGGCGGTGATTCCGTCGCTGGCCGGGGAGGGGATCGGCATCGCGCTGGCCAGTGCAGAGGCGGCGGTGGCGCAGTGGCAGGAGGCGGGGCGTGAGGGCGCGGCGCGATATCAGCGCGATTTTGCCCGCCGGGCGATGCTGCCGCTGCGCGCGGCGGCCGGATTTCGGGCGTTGGGGCGCAGGCCGGGGCTGCTCCGCCTGCTGGCGGCGACGCCCGGCGCGGCGCGCCTCGCCATGCGCCTCACCCGTATCGCAGGCGCTTGATCGGCGCGCTGCCTGCGCCCATATTGCGGCCATGGACAAGCTCAACCTGACCGACGCCGAATGGCGCGACCGCCTTTCTCCCGAACGCTATCATGTGCTGCGCGAAGGCGGGACCGAGCGGGCCTTTACCGGCAAACTCAACAGCAACAAGGCCGACGGCGTCTATTATTGCGCGGGCTGCGGCGTGGAACTGTTCGACGCTGACGAGAAATATGACAGCGGGTCGGGCTGGCCCAGTTTCACTGCGCCGGTGGACATCGACGCGGTTGAGGAAATTCGCGACGCCAGCCATGGCATGATCCGCACCGAAGTGCGCTGCGCCACCTGCGAAGGCCATCTGGGCCATGTGTTCCCCGATGGTCCGGGCGTCAACGGCCTGCGCTATTGCATGAACAGCGCCTCGCTCGACTTCAAGCCGCGCGACGCTGACGCATAGTCGTTCGGCACCAGCCCGCACCCCCACCCGGCCACCCATAGGCTACTATCGTGGGGTGGCCGGGTGGGGGTGCGGGCTGGTGCGGCACAAAATGCGCTCTTCCGCGCATTTTCAAAGAATAACCGTTCATGCCATGTAAAGCGGTGATCGTCATGGAGACGGTCACGGCAATTTTCCGGGCAGGGCGCATGAAACGCGCTGGCCGGGGCCGGGATTAGCGGGTATCCGGGGCGCACAGATGGCAGGATCAGGCAAGAGCAAGGGTACGCCGGGCAAGGCGAAGCGATGGCTGGTTCGCGGCCTGAAGATCAGCGTCGCGGCCGGGGTCGCCGGGCTGCTGGCGGTGGTGATCGCCGTCGTCATCGCGATGCAGTCTCTGCCCGATTATAACAGCCTCAAATCCTCCCCCAATGGCCAGATGATCCGCGTCCACGCCGCCGATGGCAGCGTCATCGTATCGCTGGGGCCAAGCTTCGGGCGCTGGATGGATTATGACCAGATTCCCAAGGTCATGGTCGACGCCATGATCTCGACCGAGGACAAGCGTTTCTACCTCCACCCCGGTGTCGACCCGATCGGCATGGCGCGCGCCGCCTGGGTTGCGGTGGAAAATCGCGGCAAGGGTCGCCGCTGGCAGGGGGCGTCCACCATCACCCAGCAGGTGACGCGCAACATTTTCCTCAACAACAGCTATAGCTGGGGCCGCAAGGTGCGGGAAATGGTGCTGGCGATGGCGCTGGAGCGCAAATTCTCCAAGCGCCAGATTCTCGAACTCTATCTGAACAAAGTCTATTTCGGCGGCGGCGCCTATGGCATCGATGCCGCCAGCCGCAAATTTTTCGGCCATCCCGCCACCACGCTGGATCTGCCCGAAGCCGCGATTATCGCAGGCCTGGTCAAGGCGCCGTCCAGCTACTCGCCCACCGCAGACGCGGATGCCGCGATCGGTCGTGCGGGCGTGGTGCTGGACCTGATGCGCGACAATGGCGTCATCAGCGCGTCGGAGCGGGCGGCGGCCGACATAGAGGGGGTCAAGCTGGCCCCCGAACCACCGCAGAACAGCGTGCGCTACTTCACCGACTGGGCGCTGCCCCAGCTCGACGTGCTGATCGACGAGCCGAACGAGCCGCTCGACGTCTATACCACCATCGACCTTGGCATGCAGAAGGCCGCGACCGCGGCGATCCAGGCCAATGTGCCTGCGGGGACGCAGGGCGCGCTGGTCAGCCTCGACCGCGATGGCGCGGTGCGGGCGATGGTCGGGGGTCTCGATTATGTGACGTCCAACTATAATCGCGCGACCACCGCGACGCGCCAGCCCGGATCGGCGTGGAAGATCTTTGTCTATATGGCGGCGCTGGAGGCGGGCTATACGCCCGACACCGGGGTCACCGACGAGCCGGTCGACATTAACGGGTGGAAGCCGCGCAACAGTTCGGGCCGCTTTTCCGGCGACATCGACATCCGCACGGCCTTTGCCTATTCGATCAACACGGTCGCGGCCAAGCTGGGCGTGGAGGTCGGCTTTCCGACCGTCGCCGACATGGCGCGCCGCTTTGGCGTGACGACGCCGATCAACACCCATCCCTCCATGGTGCTGGGCACGTCGGACGTGCGGCTGATCGACATGACCCGCGCCTTCGCCTCGATCGCACGCAAGGGGATTGCGGTGACGCCCTATGGCATCACCAAGGTTACGACCGCGGACGGGCGCACCCTCTACGAGCATCAGGATGATACCAGCCGCGTGCTGGTCGCCCCCTGGGTCGCGGCGGGGATGACAGACCTGATGCAGACCGCCGTGTCCACCGGCACCGGCAAGGCGGCGCAGATCGGACGGCCCGTGGCGGGCAAGACCGGCACGACCAGCAGCAACAAGGATGGCTGGTTCCTCGGCTTCTCCAGCGGCGTCACCACCGGCGTGTGGATGGGTCGCGATGATGCGCGCGCGGTCGGCGTGTTGCAGGGTGGCCGTGCGCCAGCCCGTGCCTTTGCCGACTATATGAAGGTGGCGGTCGCCAAACGCCCGGTTGAACCGTTCGAGACCGAAGTGACCCTGCCCGAATGGCAATTGGAACCGGACGCCGAAGCCTATTATGGCAGCCCGGATAATGGTGCCGACAGCGGCATGATGGTGGACGAGAATGGCCTGCCAATCGAGCGCGCCCGCCCGCCCGCCCCGGACCCGCGCGATGATCAGGATTTGGAGGTCGACCCTCAGGATCGGCTGTCGTCGCAGCGGATCGACCAGCAATGGATCGACAATGTGCTGGGCCGCGACCGGCCGCGCCAGCCGCCCGCGCGGCCAGCGCCTAGTCCTTAGGGCGTGCGCGCTTCACCTTGATCCGTTCGTTTCGAGCGAAGTCGAGAAACCTGTGCGCCACGTTTCTCGACTTCGCTCGAAACGAACGGTAGTTCGGTCTGTCTCGCTCTGATTATTGAACGGGTATTTTATCCGGCGGCACCACCTCTGCCAGCCTTGTCTGGCTGATCGCACTGGCGTCAGGCAGCAGGAAATCCACCTTGCCCCGGCCAAAGTCGATTGCCACCTTGTCGAAGATGCGCAGCGCGCTGATCCCCAGCAGCAGCGCGGGCTTGTCCTTCATCCCCAGTTCGGCAAAGGGGCTTGCTTCGGCGAACAGCACCGGCACCTGGGTCAGGTTGACCCGTCCCATCCGCACCGATTTGATCCGCCCCACCTGCCCGGTCAGCTGCCCGCCGGTCACGCTGGTCAGGACCGCTTCAGCCATGTCCGGCGCGCGCTTTTTGGCAATCAGCCGGTCGCGCAGCGCCAGATTGCCGATGCTGAAATGGCTGCCAGTGTCCAGCATGACCGCGACCTTCATGCCGTTCACCTCGGAATCGAGCAGGATCAGCTGACCGCGCCGTCGCCGCGCCTCCACGACGATCGCGTCGGGGTCGATCGCCACGCGGCGGCGCGATCCGCTGGCGCTGATCTCCATCCGTCCGGTGCGGAAATTGAGCAGCAGCCGCTTGGCGTGCAGGCTGTCCAGCCCCAGCAGGCCGGGGGCACCCAGATGTTCGCCCTCCAGCACCGGCGCCTCGATATCGTCGACTGTCCCGCCGCCAAAGCCCAGCTTCGGCACCGCGACGGTCCCCGCCTCCGACCGGCCGGTCATGCTCAATATCGTCACATTGGCGCGGGGGGACAGCGCCAGTTGCTCGGCCAGATGGCGGGCGATGACCGTGCGCTGCGATCCGGTGTCGATGATGAAGTTCCACGGTCCCTTGCCATCGATATGGATGGGGATCGTCACCCGCTCGTCGGGCGAGGGGGCGGTGCGGACGATGGCGGGCGGAATGGCCGGGTCGAGCGCGGAGATATCCTGCGCGGCCAGCGGCAGTCCGGCGGTAATTAGGCCCATCGCTGCCAGGCCGACGGCCAGCGCCGTCAGCCCTATGGCCCCAGACCCTATGAGCCGGTGCCGTCCCATTGCCGCATCCTTTCCCGATTTTATCGCACGACTATAGCATGAATCCGGGTGGTCGCACCAGTGACACCCCTTAACCCGAATCGACGCTGCGCCGCCATTTTCCCTTGTCCCGCGCACAGTCCTGCCTTGACTTGGACCGGCCCGCTTCGCTAAATGCGCCCACTATCGACCCTGCCTGTCCTGGGCAGGCGTCTGGCGGCGTCCTGCGCGCCTGTGTCCCGCCGTTTCCGGCGCTATTCTCCTCTCGTCATCGGACCGACTCGCAATGCATCTCAAGGACCTCAAGAAAACCGCGCCCGCCGACCTCGTCACTATGGCAGAGGAACTGGGCGTCGAGGGCGCGTCGACCCTGCGCAAACAGGATCTGATGTTCGCGATCCTCAAGGCCGAGGCGGAGAATGGTGAGCAGATCATGGGCGAAGGCACGATCGAGGTGCTGCCCGACGGCTTCGGCTTCCTGCGCAGCCCGGAAGCCAATTTCCTGGCCGGTCCTGACGACATCTATGTCTCGCCCAATCAGGTGCGCCGCTTCGGCCTGCGCACCGGTGATACGGTGGACGGCGAAATCCGCGCGCCCAAGGATGGCGAGCGCTATTTTGCCCTCGTCAAGCTCAACACCGTCAATTTCGACGATCCCGATGTGGTCCGCCATCGCGTCAATTTCGACAATCTGACGCCGCTCTATCCCGAATCGAAGTTGACGCTCGACCCCTATGATCCGACCCAGAAGGACAAGTCGGCGCGCGTCATCGACATCGTGTCGCCTCAGGGCAAGGGCCAGCGCACGCTGATCGTCGCGCCGCCGCGCGTCGGCAAGACGGTGATGTTGCAAAACATCGCCAAGGCCATCACCGACAATCATCCCGAAGTGTTCCTGATCGTGCTGCTGATCGACGAACGCCCGGAAGAAGTCACCGATATGCAGCGCAGCGTGAAGGGGGAGGTCGTCTCCTCCACCTTCGACGAGCCCGCCACCCGCCACGTCCAGGTCGCCGAAATGGTGATCGAAAAGGCCAAGCGCCTGGTCGAGCACAAGAAGGATGTCGTCATCCTGCTCGATTCGATCACCCGCCTCGGTCGCGCCTACAACACCGTTGTCCCTTCGTCGGGCAAGGTGCTGACCGGCGGTGTCGACGCCAATGCGCTCCAGCGGCCCAAGCGCTTCTTCGGCGCGGCGCGCAATATCGAGGAGGGCGGTTCGCTCTCGATCATCGCCACCGCCCTGATCGACACCGGCAGCCGCATGGACGAAGTCATCTTCGAAGAGTTCAAGGGCACCGGCAACTCGGAAATCGTGCTGGACCGCAAGGTTGCGGACAAGCGCATCTTCCCGGCGCTGGATGTCGGCAAGTCCGGCACCCGCAAGGAAGAATTGCTGGTCGACAAGGCCAAGCTGAGCAAGATGTGGGTGCTGCGCCGCATCCTGATGCAGATGGGCACGATCGACGCGATGGAGTTCCTGCTGGACAAGATGAAGGACAGCAAGACCAACGAAGATTTCTTCGATTCGATGAACCAGTAAGCGGGACTGCGCCGTGGTTGTCGAACAGGCATTGCTTCAGGTCCGGCCCGGACAGGATGATGCCTTTCGACAGGCCATGGTCAAGGCCAGACCGCTTATCGCCGTATCCCCCGGTTTCATTGATTTGCAGGTACGACCTGCATTGGAGGAACCCGGCTGCTACCTGTTGCTTGTGCAATGGGAAACGGTTGCCGATCACAGGGATGGATTTCGGCTTTCGGATCGCTATCAGCAATGGCGTGCGCTGCTTCATGGATTTTATGATCCGATGCCGCAGGTCCGCTATTTCGGAGACCCACTTTGATCGACCTTCTCACCAACGCCGCTGCTGCCGCTCAGGGTCTGGGTTCGCCCGCCGACATCTGGGGGCATATCGTCCATGATTTCAGCAATATAACATCGCCCAGCGCGCTGGCCGCCTTTGGTCAGGTGCTGATGATCGACATTTTGCTGGCGGGCGACAATGCCATTGTTGTCGGCGCTCTGGCCGCTGGCCTGCCCGCCGCCCAGCGCAAGAAGGTGATCCTGATCGGGATTATCGCCGCGCTGGTGCTGCGCATCGGCTTCGCGCTGGTGGTCAGCCAACTGATGCAGATTGTCGGCCTGATCCTGGCCGGTGGCCTGCTGCTGCTGTGGGTCAGCTTCAAAATGTGGCGGGAACTTCACCCCAAGCGGGGCGGGGATACGCCGGGCGACACCAGCGACGATGATATATCGGGGCTGCGTCCGGCCAAGAGCTTTGCTGCGGCTGCCTGGGCCGTGGCCGTTGCCGACGTCAGCATGAGCCTGGACAATGTGCTGGCAGTCGCGGGCGCGGCAAAGGACCATCCCGGCATCCTGATCATCGGGCTGATCCTGTCGGTCGCGCTGATGGGCATCGCCGCGAACATCATCGCGAAGTATATCGAACGCTTCCGCTGGATCGCCTATCTGGGCCTCGCCGTCATCGTCTATGTCGCGGTCAAGATGATCTATGACGGCTTTGTCGATCATCAGGTCGGGATTTTGACGCTGTTCGGCTGAAGGCCGAACGTAGCGACGCGACGAAAAGGGGGCGGAACCAAACAGGTTCCGCCCCCTTTTTTGTTCATTCCTCCCCCTGTGGGGGAGGTGGCAGGGCGAAGCCCTGACGGAGGGGTGTCGCGCTAACGATAGGGCGACACCCCTCCGTCTGGCTGCGCCAGACACCTCCCCTGCAAGGGGAGGATTTTCGGGATCACACCACCAACACCGTCGCCCCAGTCGTCTCTCTCGCCTCCAGCGCGCGGTGCGCCTCTGCTGCCTCGCTCAGCGCGAAACGCTGGCCGATTATCGCTTTCACCACGCCGCGTTGCATCCGGTCGAACAGCCGCTCGGCGGTATGGGCCAGCTCTTGCGGCGTTGCGATATAGTCGAACAGGGTAGGGCGGGTGACATAGAGCGATCCGCCCCTGCTCAACTCCAGCAGCCTGACCGGCGGCACCGCGCCCGACGCATTGCCATAGCTGACCAACAGCCCGCGTCGTTTGAGGCTGGCAAGCGAGGCCGCCCAGCTATCCTTGCCCACGCCATCATAGACGACATCGACGCCCTTGCCCCCGGTCAGATCGCGCACGGTTGTGGCCAGGCCATCGAACGGTCCGTGCAGGCTATGGTCGGCATCGACCAGCGCCGCTTTTTCCGCCGATCCGCAATGGGCGATGACGATGATGCCCTTGTCGCGCAGCCATGGCACCAGCACCGATCCGACCCCGCCAGCCGCGGCATGGACCAGTGCGACCTGTCCGGGTTCGAGCCTGATCATATCCTCGGCCAAATAGCAGGCGGTCATGCCCTTGAGCATCATCGCGGCGGCATCCTCGTTCGATACGCCATCGGGGATTTTCACCGCCTTGTCGGCGGCGATGATGCGGTGGCTGGCATAGGCACCCAGCCCGCTGGCGCAACCGACCCGGTCGCCCAAGGCAAAGTCGCTGACGCCTGCGCCCACCGCCACGACCTGCCCCGCACCCTCCGACCCCAAAGGGACAGGCAGCGGCGCGGGATAGAGGCCGGTGCGATAATAGGTGTCGATGAAATTGAGGCCGACCGCGTCCTGCGCGACCAGCAATTCGCCTTCACCCGGTGCGCCGGGATCGAAATCCTCCCGCGCGATCACCTCCGGCCCGCCATGGTTGCGGGCGACCATGCGCCACGCGCTGCTCATCAGGCGAGATGCTCGGCAAAGAAATCGGCGGTGCGTTTGTCCGCCAGTTGCGCCGCCTGCTCATCCCTGCGATTGCCCATTTCGGCGGCGAAGCCATGATCGAGTCCCTCATAGTCGTGCAGGGTCAGGTGGCGATTATCGTCCAGCCCGGCATGCATCGCCGCCTGTGCTTCGGCGGGAACGAACCCGTCGTTGGTCGGGATATGCAGCAGGGTCGGCTTGCCGATCGCATGTTGCTCGCCCAGCAGCCCGTCGATGCCCACGCCATAATAAGCCACGAACGCATCGCCATCCGTCCGGCACGCCGCCATGAACGCCAGCCGCCCGCCCAGACAATAGCCGACCAGCCCGACCTTGCCGCCGCCCACGGCTGCGCGCGCCGCCCGGATCGTCGCTTCGATGTCGCGGATCGCCTGATCCTGATTGAGCTTCTGCATATGACCGAGCGCCGCCTGGAAATCCTCTGGCACGTCGGCGTCCAGTTCGACATGCGGCTTTTCGCGCCAGAACAGGTCGGGCGCATAGGCGACATAGCCGGCCTTGGCCCAACTGTCGCATTTGCGGCGGATGCCTTCATTCACGCCGAAAATTTCCTGGATGACGATGATCGCGGCGGTGGCATCCTCTGCCGGCTTGGCCACATAGGCGTCGAATGCGTCGTCGCCTTCCAGCGTCGGGACGGAAATAAAGCCTGCCATGGGAATCCCTTCCAACTATTGTGCAGCCCATATTGGCCTGTTCGCAGGGCAGCGCAACGGGCGCGTCATCCAAAAAATTTGCCATGACCGCCCCATTTGCGGCATGACGGGCGCAACGGAATTTTCCGCGCTGGAAGGGCTTGGAACATGAAGGTCACCGTCGATGTGGATTGCAGCCCGGCCGAAGCCCGTGCCTTTCTGGGCCTGCCCGATGTAACCCCGATTCACGACAAATATATCAAGACGATGCTGGAGGGGTTTGAAGGCGTCGGCAATATCGAACAGATGGAAACCCTGTTCAAAAGCTTCTCCCCCATGGGTGACGCGGGGGTGCGGCTGTTCCAGCAGATGATGAATATCGGCCTGTCGGGCATGTCCGGCACCGAGAAGAAATAGGTCGCGCCGCTTACACCGTGACCGACACGATTTTCGCCCTGTCGAGCGGCGCGCCGCCCGCAGGGATTGCGGTGATCCGGGTGAGCGGTCCTGCCGCCCGCGCCGCGCTGGAGACACTCGCCCGCCGCGTGCCGCCGCCGCGCACCGCCAGCCTGGCGCTGCTCATCGATCCGCAGGACGATGCGCCGCTCGATCGCGCGCTGACGCTGTGGTTGCCCGGCCCCGCGACCGTGACAGGCGAGGATCTGGTCGAACTGCACTGCCATGGCGGTCGCGCTGTAGTGGCGGCAGTGGAAGCAGCGCTAGCCGCGATGCCGGGACTGCGTCGGGCGCAAGCGGGCGAATTTACCCGCCGCGCCTTTGCCAATGGCCGGATGGACCTGAACGCCGTTGAAGGGCTGGCCGATCTCCTCGCCGCCGAAACCCAACAGCAACGCCGCGCCGCGCTGATGATGGCAGAGGGACATTTCTCCCGCCGGATCGAGGGATGGCGCGCGACCCTGCTCGACCTGTCGGCGATGGCCGAAGCCGCACTCGATTTTTCCGACGAGGACGATGTCCCTGATGCGGCGATCGAGGCGCGGATCGGCGAGGGCATCGCAGCGCTGGCGCGCGACGTAACGACGGTGCTGGCCGCGCCATCGGCGGAACGTCTGCGGGATGGGGTGCGGGTGGTGCTGGCCGGGCCGCCCAATGCGGGCAAGTCGACATTGCTCAATGCGCTGGTCGGGCGTGATGCGGCGATCGTTTCTGACATCGCGGGGACTACCCGCGACCGGATCGAGGTGCCAGCGGCGATTGGCGGGGTCGCCTTCCTTTTCACCGACACGGCGGGGCTACGCGACGAGACTGGTGACGCGATCGAGGCGATCGGCATCGACCGGGCGCGATCGGCGCTGGCGGCGGCGGACATCATCCTGTGGCTGGGTGACGCGGCTGACGCGCCGCGCGAGGATGCACTGCTGATCGCGGCGCAATGCGACCGGGACGGGGAGGGGGATCGTCCCGGCCTCCGCCTGTCCGCCCGCACCGGCGAAGGGATGGACGCACTGGTCGCGCTGCTGCTCGATCGTGCGGCAAAGCTGCTGCCGGGCGAGGGCGACTATGCGCTGCACGATCGACAGCGACAGCGAGTCGGACATATTGCAGCCTTTCTCGATTCCGCTGCCAGTGCGCGCGACCTGCTGATCCTTGCCGAGGAACTGCGGCAGGCGCGGCGGGAGATTGATACGCTGACCGGACAGGCAGGGACGGAGGATATGCTCGATCGCCTGTTCGCAGGATTCTGCATCGGCAAATGAGCCGCATGTTCCACGTGGAACGCTTTTGCCCCCGCCGCGCCTTTCTGATAAGGGCAGCGCCATGCGAACAAGCTATGATGTGATCGTGGTCGGTGGTGGCCACGCAGGATGCGAGGCGGCTGCCGCAGCGGCGCGCAAGGGCGCTGCGGTGGCGCTGCTCACCTTCGAGCGCGCGACCGTGGGTGCCATGTCCTGCAACCCGGCGATCGGCGGATTGGGCAAGGGCCATCTGGTGCGCGAGGTCGATGCGCTCGACGGGCTGATCGCCCGCGCGGCCGATGCCGCCGCGATCCATTATCGGATGCTCAACAGCAGCAAGGGTGCCGCCGTGCAGGGGCCGCGGGTCCAGGCCGACCGCAAACGCTATCGCGCCGCGATCCACCAGATGCTCGACGCGCAGCCCGGCCTCACCATCGTCGAGGGCGAAGCCGATGCGCTGTTGCTTAATGGCGACGCCGTTGCCGGGCTGGCGCTGGCCGATGGCCGCGTCCTGCACGCGCCCTCGGTCGTGCTGGCGACCGGCACTTTTCTGGGCGGCAAGCTGTTCCGGGGCGACGAGCGCGAGACTGGCGGTCGCGTGGGGGAGCGCGCCGCGACCACATTGGGCCTCCAGCTTCGCGCCATCGGCCTGCCGATCGGGCGGCTCAAGACAGGCACGCCGCCGCGCATCGACGGGCGCACGATCGACTGGGCGGCGCTGGAGGCGCAGCCTTCCGACAGCGCGCACTGGACCATGTCGCCGCTATCGAACGGGCGCGTGCTGCCCCAACTCGCCTGCGCCATCACCCGCACCAATGAACAGACCCATCAGATCATTCGCGACGGGCTGGGGCGTTCGCCCTTGTTCAGCGGCGCGATCGAGGGGCGCGGGCCACGCTATTGCCCGTCGATCGAGGACAAGATCCAGCGCTTCGGCGATCGCGACGGGCATCAGATTTTTCTGGAGCCGGAGGGGCTGGACGATCCGCTCGTCTATCCCAACGGCATCAGCACATCGCTCCCCACAGATGTGCAGGTTGCCATGGTTCGCTCGATGCGCGGGCTGGAGCGGGCCGAGATCGTCGTGCCGGGCTATGCTGTCGAATATGACCATGTCGATCCGCGCGCGCTCGATTCCACGTTGGAAGTCCGCACCATCCCCGGCCTCTTCTGTGCCGGGCAGATTAACGGCACGACCGGCTATGAGGAAGCCGCCGCACAGGGGCTGGTCGCCGGGGTCAATGCCGCCGCGCGGGCGCGGGGCGAGGGGGCGTTGGTGCTCGACCGGGCCAGCAGCTATATCGGCGTGATGATCGACGATCTGGTGTTGCAGGGCGTGACCGAACCCTATCGGATGCTGACCGCCCGCGCCGAATATCGGCTGCGGCTGCGTGCCGATAATGCGGAAACGCGGCTGGGCGCGATTGGTCTCTCGCACGAACTGATCGGCCCGGATCGCGCCGCCCGTCTGGCGGATCGCGCGGCGCAACGCGCTGCGGTGGAGACGGAACTGGCCAGTCCGATGACCGCCACCGAAATGGCGCGCGCTGGCGCAACCGTGCGGCAGGACGGCGCGCGGCGCAGCCTGTTTGAATGGGCGCGCTTCCCCGAAGTCGATCAGGCCTTGCTGCTGACCCTTGCTCCCGGCCTGCGCGATGCCCCCGACGACCTGCGCGCCGAGATATTGGAGGATGCGCATTACGCCCCCTATCTCGAACGGCAGGACGCCGAGATTGCCGACATGCGCCGCAACGAGCGGGTGATGATTCCGGCCGATTTCGACTTCGCCCTGATCGGTGGCCTGTCCACCGAAATGATCGAGCGGCTCGATGCGGCCCGGCCCGATACGCTGGCGGCGGCCAGCCGGATCAGGGGGATCACCCCGGCGGCGTTGGCGGCGATCCTCGTCCATGTGCGCCGGGTGGCCGCGTGACGGAAGAGGAAGCGCGGGCCTGGCTCGATACGCAGTTCGATGTTTCACGTGAAACATGGGACCGGCTGGAACGCTATGTCGCGATCCTGCTGGCGGCGATGGACGAGCAAAATCTGATCGCGGAATCGACCCGCCCCCATATCTGGGCGCGGCATATCGTCGATTCCGCGCAACTGTTGCGCCATGCAGAAAATGCGGGCGAGGGGGAGTGGTATGACCTTGGCTCCGGCGCGGGACTGCCTGGTATCGTCGTTGCCTGCCTCTCTACCCGTCCGGTGACGATGGTGGAATCGCGGCGCAAGCGGATAGAATTTCTTGACGCAGTCATCGACCAACTCGACCTCAAGCGCGCGCATGTGTTCGGCGGTCGTGTCGAGGCTGCCCCGCCCACAGCCGCAGCGGTGATCAGCGCCCGCGCCTACGCGCCTTTGCCTAAACTCCTGTCGTCCGCCGCGCATCTGGCGAATGAAAAAACGCTCTGGGTGCTGCCCAAGGGACGAAATGCGCAAAATGAACTGGAGGCGGTGCGCTCATCGTGGCAAGGTGTCTTTCACATGGAAGCCAGCGTAACGGATGCCGATAGCGCCATCCTGATCGCGCACGCCGTCAAACCCGTCGCCAGGAGGAAAGGCCGCGCATGATCTGCATCGCCATCGCCAATCAGAAGGGCGGCGTGGGCAAGACCACAACCGCAATCAATCTGGCCACGGGATTGGCTGCTACGGGATTGCGGGTGTTGCTGGTCGATCTCGATCCGCAGGGCAATGCCTCGACCGGGCTGGGGGTGATGCAGGCGGATCGCGCGCAGTCCAGCTATGATCTGCTGGTCGGCAATTGCGCGCTGGAGGACGCCATCGTCGCCACCCGCGTGCCCAAGCTCGATCTCGTCCCCGCGACGCAGGATCTGTCGGGCTGCGAAATCGAACTGATCGAATATGAAGAGCGCACCCATCGGCTGGAGCGGGTCCTGGCCGAAGCGCCGGCGGGCCGCTGGGACATTTGCCTGATCGATTGCCCGCCCTCGCTGGGCCTGTTGACGATCAATGCGATGGTGGCGGCGCAATCCTTGCTGGTGCCGTTGCAGTGCGAATTTTTCGCGCTCGAAGGGCTTTCGCAACTGCTCCAGACGGTCGAGCGTATCCGCGGGCGCTTCAATCCGGGCCTGTCGATCATGGGCGTGGCGCTGACCATGTATGACCGGCGCAACCGGCTGACCGATCAGGTGGCCGACGATGTGCGCGCCTGCCTGGGGGATCTGGTGTTCACGACCGTCATTCCGCGCAATGTGCGCCTGTCCGAAGCGCCCAGCCACGGCGTTCCGGCATTGATCTATGACTTCCGCTGTTCGGGATCGGAAGCCTATATGCGACTGGCGCGCGAACTGATCGCGCGCCTGCCCCGGCAGGAGGTAGCGGCTTGAGCGACGACACCAGCGAAAAGCCCAAGGTGGTCAAGCGCCCGCACGGACTGGGGCGGGGTCTGTCCGCACTGCTCGGCGACGTCGCGCGCGAGGAGCCGGTGGCCGCAGCCGTGCCCTCGCCGTCGGGCAAGGCGATCCAGAGCATAGAGGTCGCGCTGATCCAGCCGCACCCCGAACAGCCGCGTCGCCATTTCGACGAAGGCGCGTTGCAGGAACTGGCCGAAAGCATCGCCAAGCGCGGCGTGATCCAGCCGATCATCGTCCGGCCCCATGGTGGTGGTTTCCAGATCGTCGCAGGCGAACGCCGCTGGCGCGCGGCGCAGCGCGCCCATCTCCACCGCATCCCCGCCATCGTCCGCGATTTCGACGAGGCGGAGACGCTGGAAATCGCGCTCATTGAGAATATCCAGCGCGAAGATCTCAATCCGATCGAAGAGGCCGAAGCCTATCGCAAGCTGATCGCCGAATTTCATCACAGCCAGGAAGCGCTGGGTCGACTGGTCGGCAAATCGCGCAGCCATGTCGCCAATCTCATGCGCCTGCTCGATCTGCCCGCCATGGTGCAGCAGCAGGTGGTCGAACAGAAGATCAGCATGGGCCATGCCCGCGCCCTGATCGGCGCGCCCGATTGCGAGGCGCTGGCACGGCAGGTCGAACAAAAGGGGCTTTCCGTCCGCGACACCGAACAGCTGGTGCGCCGGGTCAAGAAGGGCGAGGATGCGCCCGTCGCGCGGCGCGGCGGCGGTTCGCGCGACAAGGATGCGGACATCGCCGCGCTGGAACAGCATCTGGCCGACATATTGGGGCTGAAGGTCGATATCGACCATATGAGCGGCGCGGGCGGCACGCTGTCGCTGCGTTACTCGACCCTCGACCAGCTCGACATGCTGTGCCAGCGCCTGTCAGGCGAACGCATCTAACCAACCTCCGTTCGTTTCGAGCGCAGTCGAGAAGCGGTTGCGCTGAGGTTTCTCGACTTCGCTCGAAACGAACGGATCATAGTTTTGTGGTGCGCCAAGGCCGTGAATCACCATCGTTGATATGGGCGAAGTTTGACGAGTTAGACCCAAAGCAGTCTGGTCTTTTACCCACCCGATCCCTAGGTTGCGGGCATGGCCGACATGCAAAACTCCACCGCCGCTCCCGCGATTATCCGCCGCTGCGACTATAGTCCGCCCGACTGGCTCGTCCCCACCATCGCGCTGGATTTCGATCTCGACCCGGCGCTGACCAGCGTTCGTGCGACCCTGTCGGTGACGCGCAATGGCGATCATGACCGGCCGCTGCGGCTGGATGGTGACGGGCTGGTGCCGCTGGAGGTGAAGGTCGATGGCGCTGTGCTGGCTGCGGACGATTGGCATCTGGAGGCCGGGTCGCTGATCATCGCCCTGACCGGCGCGACGCACAGCATCGAAACGCTGGTCGAGCTGGTGCCGGAGAATAATAGCAAGCTGATGGGCCTCTACGCCAGCGGCGGCCTGCTCTGCACCCAGTGCGAGGCGGAGGGTTTTCGCCGCATCACCTTCTTCCCCGATCGACCCGATGTCCTGTCGCGCTACAGCGTGCGACTGACCGCCGACAAGGCGCGCTTCCCCATCCTGCTCGCCAATGGCGATCCGGTCGAACAGGGGGAGGGTGATGCTGGCCGTCACTGGGCGCTCTGGAACGATCCCTTCCCCAAGCCCTGCTACCTGTTCGCGCTGGTCGCGGGCGACCTGGCCTGTAACGTCGACCGCTTCGTGACGATGAGCGGGCGCGAGGTGCAACTGGGCATCTGGGTGCGGGAAGCCGACCTGCCCCGCACCGCTCATGCCATGCAGGCGCTCAAGGACAGTATGGCCTGGGACGAGCGCGTCTATGGCCGCGAATATGATCTGGACGTGTTCAATATCGTCGCTGTCGCTGATTTCAATTTCGGCGCGATGGAGAATAAAGGCCTCAACATCTTCAATTCGCGCTATATTTTGGCCGACCCCGAAACTGCGACCGACATCGACTATGACGGGGTCGAAGGCGTGGTGGCGCATGAATATTTCCACAACTGGTCGGGCAATCGCGTCACCTGCCGCGACTGGTTCCAGTTGAGCCTCAAGGAAGGCTTCACCGTCTTTCGCGACCAGAATTTCTCTGCCGACATGGGCAGCCATGCGGTCAAGCGGATCGAGGATGTCCGCATCCTGCGCGCGGCCCAGTTTCAGGAGGATAGCGGTCCGCTCGCGCATCCGATCCGACCTGAATCCTATATGGAAATCAGTAACTTCTACACCGCCACTATCTATAATAAGGGCGCGGAGATCATCCGCATGATGGCGCTGATGCTGGGGGCCGAACGATTCCGCGCCGGGAGCGATCTCTATTTCGACCGGCATGACGGGCAGGCCGCGACCTGCGAGGATTTCGTCGCCGCCATGGAAGAGGGCGGGGGCATCGACCTGACCCAGTTTCGCCGCTGGTATGAACAGGCAGGCACCCCGCATGTCCGCGCGCTGCTGCGCCATGATGCTGTGACCGGAACGGTCGAGCTTGATCTGCAACAAAGCATCCCGCCAACCCCCGGTCAGCCCGACAAGCAGCCGATGGCGATCCCGCTGCGTGTCGCTCTGTTCGATCCGGCAACTGGCACGCATCAGGGCGACCAGCTGCTGATGCTGACGGAGGCGCGACAGAGCTTCCGTTTCGAGAGCTTTGCCGCCCCGCCGATCCTGTCGATTAACCGCGGTTTTTCTGCGCCGGTGATCGTCGAAACCAACCGCAGCCAGGATGATCTCGCCTTCCTGTCAGCGCGCGACGATGATCCGTTCGCGCGTTATGAGGCGATGCAGCAGTTGATGGTCAATGTGCTGATCGGCGCTATTGCCGGGCAACCGGTTGACGGCACCGCCGTCATCGCGGCGGTGCGCAACACTATCACCGACCCGCTGCTTGACCCGGCCTTTATAGCCGAAACCATTCGCCTGCCCAGCGAAGCCTATCTGGGTGACCAGATGGCGGTGGTGGACCCGGATGCGATTCACGCCGCGCGGGAAGCGCTGCAACAGCGGATCGGCGCGGAGCTGGAGCCGCTATGGCGCGATATCCATAGCCGGACCAAGGCGAACGGCTTTTCGCTGTCGCCCGCGGCCAAGGGCGCACGCAAACTGCGCAATGCGGCGCTCCATTATCTGGTGGCGTCGGGCGCGGAAGATGGGCCTGCTATCGCCTTCGCCCAATTTCATGAGGCGGATAATATGACCGAGCGGCAGGCGGCGCTCGCCACGCTGGCCAATGGCACCAGCGCGGAACGCGATGCGGCGATCGACATATTCTACAACCGCTATGGGCATGATGCGCTGACGCTCGACAAATGGTTCCAGACCCAGGCGTTCGCGCTGCATCCCGATACGGTCGATCAGGTGGAGGAATTGGGGCGGCACAAGGCGTTCACCTTGTCCAATCCCAACCGGGTGCGGTCGCTCTACGGCGCATTTGCGGGTAATCAGTGGGCGTTCCATCACCGGTCGGGCAAGGGCTATCAACTGGTGGCGGACTGCATCATCGCGCTCGATTCGCGCAATCCGCAAACCGCCGCGCGACTGGTGCCGCCACTGGGCCGCTGGAAGCGCTTTGACGCCGATCGCGCCGCGCACATGCGGGCGCAATTGCAGCGCATATTGACGCAGCCGGGCCTGTCGAAGGATGTCACCGAACAGGCGAGCAAGAGCCTGGAGTGAGGGGCAGCTAGTTAGCTGCCGTTGGGGCCGCCACCCGGACCGCTGCCGCCGGCATTGCCGCCCATGCCACCAGCGCCGACCGCACCGATATTGCCGAATATCTCGTCAAACAGGCTGCGATTGCGCCCCAGCGTCGGGGTCTTGTCGCCCATGGGGGAGATGTTGGCGACCTGCTCAAGTCCGGCGCGATCCACCGCCACGACATTGCCCGCCGCATCGAAGCGGACGCGCAGCACCGTCTGGTCGGCGGGCTTGGGGTTGGAAAAGGCCAGCGACCGCATGTCGCGCGACACATAATACCAGTCCTGCTCACCGAATTGCGAGGTAAAGCTGGGGCGACCCAGCGTCCCTTCCACCGATGCGCGATTGTCGATGCCCGGCTGGACCGAATCGACTAGCAGCTTGTCGACCTGATAGCCCTGATGGGTGCGGATGCGGGTGCAGCCCGATGCCCCCAGCACCAGCGCGCCGAGGCCGAGAGCCAACAGGAAACGCCCGCGTGTGGAATGACGGCTGAACTGACGCATGGACTTCTCCTGGCGGAACGCACCCGCGAACCCAATAAACATGACGCCGCCATTGCATTGGGCAGCGGCTCGATCAATATGGAAATGCGTCGCTCCCGGCAAGGGGCGACACTTGGCAGGACGGCGCTCCGTCCAACGATCCGTCTTAAAAAAGCATAGTCCTCATGTCCACAGCCTCCCCTTCCTTCCTCCAGCGCCTGTTTGGCCGTGCCGATCCCAAGGCGGGGTTGATGCCGCTCTACCATGCCGTGGTCGCGGAGGGGCGCCAGCCGCACTGGTATATGGACGGCGCCGTGCCGGACACGCTGGACGGGCGCTTCGACATGATCGTGGCGGTGCTGGCGCAGGTGCTGATGCGGCTGGAGCAGCAGGGTGCAACCCAGGAAAGCGTCTGGCTGACCGAATTATTCGTCGATGATATGGACGGCCAATTGCGGCAGGAAGGGATTGGCGACGTCGTGGTCGGCAAGCATATCGGCCGGATGATGAGCGCGCTGGGTGGCCGGATCAGCGCCTATCGCGCGGCGCTGGCTGGTGAGGCGGACATGGCCGATGCGCTGCGCCGCAACCTCTATCGCGGGACGCCGGTGAGCGACGCTGCGCTCGCCCATGTCGAGGGCGCACTGCGGGCGCGCTGGACGCGGCTGGGCTGCCTGACCCGCGATGCGATGCTGGCGGGGGATCTGGGATGACCGCGCTGCCGACGCCTGAATTTTCGCGGCCCATCCGGCTGGACCAGATCGGCCATATCAACGGCAACACGACCATCACCGCAGACGCCGCCGAGCGCGAGGCGCTGATGCGCCGGTTCACGCTGCTGGCGCTCGACGCGCTGGAGGCGGACTATGCGATCAGTGAGGAGAATGGCAGCATCTTCGCGCGCGGTCGGGTGCGGGCCACGCTGACCCAGGCCTGCGTCGCGACCGGCCTGCCGGTGCCTGAAGCGATCGACAGCGATTTCCTGCTCCGCTTTGTCGCCGAGGATGGCGATGTCGTTGAAGGCGCTGAAATGGAGCTGGACGCGGAGGATTGCGACACGATCGGTTATAGCGGCAATATCATCGACATGGGGGAGGCGGTGGCCGAAACCGTAGCGCTGGCGATGACGCCCTATCCCCGCGCGCCTGATGCCGATGCCGTTTTACGTGAAGCCGGCGTGCTGCAGGAGGATCAGGCTGGTCCCTTTGCCGCCTTGCTGGCGCTCAAGGGCAAAGAATAAGCGTCGCGGCGGCAACGCTGTTTCCCTTTCGTTCCTGTCGTGGCATAAGATTGCGCCATGGACGCTCCGCCGCCACCGCTGCGCAAGATCATCCATATCGACATGGATGCCTTCTATGCGTCGGTAGAACAGCGCGACGATCCCGCCTTGCGTGGCCAGCCGATCGCGGTCGGCGGCGGCGGTCCGCGCGGGGTGGTAGCCACAGCCAGCTATGAGGCGCGGGCGTTCGGCGTGAAGTCCGCCATGCCCGGCGCACGGGCGCGGCGGCTCTGCCCAAGCCTCATCTTCGTGCCGCCGCGATTCGACGCCTATCGCGCAGTGTCCGGGCAGATCCGGGCGATCTTCGCGCGCTTCACCGACATGATTCAGCCGCTATCGCTCGATGAAGCCTATCTGGACGTCACCGTGAACAAGCCGGGTATTGCTTCGGCAACGCAGGTCGCGGCGGAAATACGCGCGCTGATTCGCGCCGAAACCGGCCTCACGGCATCGGCGGGCGTCTCCTATAACAAGCTGATCGCCAAGCTGGCGTCGGACCAGAACAAGCCCGACGGGATATGTGTCGTGCGGCCCAGCGCAGGCCCGGCTTTCATCGCAGCGATGCCGGTGCGGCGCATTCATGGCGTGGGACCGGTGACGGCGGCGCGGATGCACGCATTGGGAATCGAGACGGGGGCCGACCTGCGCGCGCGCGACCTGGCTTTCCTCCAGGCGCATTTCGGCAGCGCGGCGGACTATTATTATCGCGCCGCACGCGGGCAGGACGACCGGCCAGTGCGCGAGCGCGAACAGCGCAAGTCTGTGAGCGTGGAGGACACGTTCTTCGACGACCTGATTGACCGGGAGCGGCTGATCGCGGAGATCGACCGGATCGCGACCGGCCTGTGGGGCCGGATCGAGAAGGCGCAGGCCTGGGGCCGGACGGTGACGCTGAAGATCAAATTCGCCGATTTCCGCATCATCACCCGGTCGCGCAGCTTTGCCACGCCAGTGCGGTCGCCCGATCTGCTGGCGCAGTCTGCGCGGGAGTTGCTGCTGGCCCAGCTACCCCTGCGCATGGGCGCCCGGTTGCTGGGGCTGGGGGTGCACAATCTGGAAGCAGCGGAGGAAGGCGAACAGGGCGATCAGCTGGCATTGGGGTTGTAGTCTTTGAAGGGAAGACGGTGCTCCCGCGCAGGCGGGAGCACAAACGCCTCTCAAAACGGCAACCAGGTCCGCTTTTCGCTGAACTTCATATAGCCGGCATTGACGCCCAGCCGATAGCCGACGCCCAGACGGATCGGGATCAATACGACATTGCCCCAGCGCAGATAGCTGGCGGTGAAACCACCCACCAAATAAGCTGTGCCTTCGGCGGCCGGGAAGCGGTGATAGAGATCCTGCGTGTCGTAGAGATTATACACAAGGACGAAGGTGTTGGCTGCGTTGCCGCCGACATCGAAGCCGATCGACGGCCCGGTCCAATAGACTTCGCGCTTGCCCTCCACCTTGTGATTGAGCGTGCCGGAGCCGTAGCGCAGGCCGACGACAAAGGCACCCGATGCCTCACGCCCGGCGATATAGGCGTTGGGGCGACCCTGATCCTTCAGCACTTTTTCGATCAGGCCCGCCAGCCCTTCCGCGCCCTTGCCGAACACGCCTTCGGCCGCGCCGATCAGATCGTCCTGCTGGAAGGAATCGCTGGGTGCGATCGCGGCGGGGGGCGATGCGGCAGTGACGGGCGCGCCAGTCGCGGTTGTGCCGGACGTGACGGCGCTGTCGGCCGTAGTGTCGCTATAGACGCTGGGATCGACGCCGGGTTCTGTGGGAGCGCTGCGCGCGGGCGGCGGCGGGGCGAGATCGGCATCGATAGCGGTGTTGGGATCGATCGTGCGCACCTGTGCCGACGCCGCCACGGGACTGAGCGCCAGCCCCGCCAGCCCCGCCATCAGTGCGGCTGCCCGCGCCAGGCGGGCGCTTGTCCGTCCCATAATCCCGATCATGCCCGATGCTCCCCGCAAATTGCCATTTTAACCATCCCCCAGACTATCGGCTTTCAACCTGAAACGACAATGAACGAACGCCCACCTGAGTCGATTCCGGGCCGGAACGATTTACGAGCATGGCAAAAGGGTAAAAAATCCCCGAACAGGACCGTTGCCATGCGCCAAAGCCGTCGCTATAGGACACGTCGCCTAGCCGCAGCCCCGCCCCAAGCGGGCGTTCAGGCCATGTTTGGAGACGTGGGTGAGTGGCTGAAACCAACGGTTTGCTAAACCGTCGTAGGGATAACTCCTTACCGAGGGTTCGAATCCCTCCGTCTCCGCCAATAGCTTGTTTTTCTGCATCCATAGCGAACCGAAAAAGCCCAGCGTTTCCGGGCCTTTCGGACTGATTCGCGTCCCACCTCATCCCCTCGCATCTGTCGGTGACCGATTTGGCGTGTGGTAAAAAGCGTGGGAGAATATCGGCATGGGAAAGCTCTCCGTAACAGGTGTGAAGGCAGCAAAACGACCGCGCCGCTTCGGTGACGGCGAGGGCCTGTTTCTGGTGGTCGGCACAACCGGCTCCAAAAGCTGGGTGTGCCGCGTCCAGAAGCATGGCCGCAGGCGCGACATCGGATTGGGCAGCGCAGCGAAGGTGACGTTGTCTGTTGCCTGCGACCGGGCGCGCGAGGTGCGGACCTGGGTGGAGCTTGGCCTCGACCCTGTGTTCGAGAAGCGCAAGGCGGGTGGCATCCCGACATTCAGGGAGGCGACGGCCAAGGTCTATGCGGCGAACCGCAAGACCTGGCGCAACGAAAAGCACGAGGGGCAATGGTTGCGAACGCTGGAAGCCTTCTACGATCCGGATCTTGTCGGGCAACTGCTGGATTTCGACGACGCGACGGGTGCGATCGGGAACGCTGTAGTATTTGCCGCCAATAGAGACCATCCCATCGTGGCTGACGCGGGGCTCAAGCTTCAGAACAGCGTCAAAGCGCCCCGCCGGAAGCCGCTGCAACTCAGGCTGCTCGGCGGCGATGGCTTCAGCAATAATCCGCTGCGTCGTGCCGTGGACACGGACGTTGGCGACGGTATCGAGCCAGTCGATCAGCTGGACATTGAGATCGTCCAGATTGCGGAAGCTCCGGCCCAGGAAGAAGTCCTTGCGGATATAGCTGAATGGCCGCTCGACCTTTCCCTTGGTCTTGGCCCGATAGGGGCGGCAGGCGCGCGGCACGAAACGGTAATGCCCCGCCAGAGCCAGCAATAATCGATTGTAGATGATGTGGCCCTGATCATCTTCCCCGGTCACGGCGGTTTTCATACGATCGTAGAGGATTTCGATCGGGACGCCGCCGAGGGCTTCAAAGGCTTGCATATGGCAGCGCAACAGGCTGTGGAGATACTGGTGCATAACGCAGCGCGCTAACAGGAAGCGCGAATGTCCCAGCACCAGGTTGAACAGCCAGACGATCCGACTGACGCCGGGCTCATCGGTAAATTCGACGACGAAGAAGGCAAAGTCGACCTGTGCCTGCACGCCAGGCGGCGTCTCGAACCGAACCTCAAAGGGCATGGGGCCGTTTTCCGGCCGGATCGCTGCCAGGAACCGCTTTACCGCGGTATAAGCGCCCATCTACCCCAGCTCACGAATTTCCCGTGTCAGGCCCGCCGCCGTCAGATCGGGAAATGCCGTCACTCGCTCACGCAAAAATTCCAGATAGGGTGCCAGTTTGTTCGGTCGACCCAGCATGCGCGGGCTGTAAACCGGGGCCTCGGTGCGCCGATCGATATATTTTCGGATGGTCTTGGGATCGCGACCAGTGCGTCGGGCAATGGCCGATATCGATACGTCCTACCGATGTAGTTCGAGGATCATCATCAATTCTCCAAGTCGGATCATCGGCCCCGTCTCCGCGTCTGCAAAGTAGATGAGGACAATGTCGGCTCATCTCATTCTGCCGGGGCTAGCCCCGGCAGAATGAGATGAAGGGGGCAACCAACTAGGTGTTTAGTCCCAGATTGTGATGGTCAGGTTTGACGTTAAAGACTTCGGGCTTTGATTGCCAGAGCTGGTCGATTGCCTGGTATGGTGTTTTGAACCTCAGCGCTTTGAGCTGCTTTGCGAAGTTGTAGGCTGTCAGCCATTCGCTGACATGGCGTCGCAACTCCTGGACCGAGGTGTAGTGGAAGGATTTGACGTTGGTCTCTTTGATGGTGCGAACCATGCGTTCGGCCTGGCCGTTGGTCCACGGGTGATAAGGCTTGGTAAGACGGTGCTCGATGTCGTTCTGGTTGCAGACGCGCCCGAAGATGTGGGTGATCCAACCTTTTCCGTCACTTTGATAGCGATCGGTAAATTGCACGCCATTGTCCGTGAGGATGGTGTGGATCTTGTACGGCACGGTCTTGACCAGAACTTTGAGGAAAGCGGCTGCCGCGAGCTTGGTCGCCTTGCGGTATATTCGAGCACACACCAGCTTTGATGTGCGATCCACCGCAACAAACAGGAAGCCTTTGCCGCCCTCGTAGCGCAGTTCGGCAATGTCGATATGGAAGTAGCCGATCTCATATTTCTTCAATGCCTTGGGCTTCTCCCGATCGACTTTTGGCAGGCGGGATATGCCGTAGCGCTGCAAACATCGGTGCAAGCTGCTTCGCGTCAGATGAGGAATGACGTCTTTCAGAGCGATGAATACATCGTCGAGCGGGAGCCGGGCCTGTACGCGCAGGGCTACGATCGCGGCCTTGCGCGGCGACAACTACGATGGCCGGTTGAGCGGCGACTATGATGGCCGGTAGGA
>NZ_JBMDKQ010000049.1:0-611 GCF_057809795.1 Sphingobium sp. FG125 | reverse complement strand
GGGGTTTGAGTAGCAACGGAACAGAAAACCTACATAAGGGGCTTCAAGCATCGTCGATACCTGTGGCACCAGGATCGCGTAGCGGCCTCAACTCGCCGCGCGCCACGATGTCGGGAATGGTGAAGGCATAGCGCCCGAGCATGTTGATGTGCCTGGAACCAAGCGGCGAGAGGCGGGCGACGTCCTCGTCCAGGATCACATGGCCTTCGGCGCGTAGCTGGCTGACCGCCGCGTCGATGTAGATCGTGTTCCAGAGCACGACCAGGTTGACGACGAGCCCGAGCGCGCCGAGCTGATCCTCCTGCCCTTCGCGGTAGCGCTGGCGAAGTTCACCGCGCTTGCCGTGGAATATGGTGCGGGCAAGCAGGTGGCGGCTCTCGCCGCGATTGAGCTGGACCAGGATCCGGCGCCGGTAGGTTTCGTCGTCGATGAACCGCAGCATGTAGAGTGACTTGATGAGGCGGCCAAGCTCCTGAAGGGCACGTGCCAGCCTGGTGGGGCGATCATTGGTCTGAAGGACACGGGTGAGATCGGTCGCGCGCACGACGCCGAGTTTGAGCGATCCGGCCAGTCGAAGGAGATCATCCCAATGTTCGACAATCAGCCTGGTG
>NZ_JBMDKQ010000048.1:0-891 GCF_057809795.1 Sphingobium sp. FG125 | reverse complement strand
GGAGCATGGCGAGGACCAACCCTTTGACGGATCGCGCCCGGTCTGGCCGGACCCCGACCGACGGTGCGCGCGGTAGCGCGCCGGGGGGATTTCCCCCCGGCCCACGACGCCTAGAACGCGAACGCTTCTTGCCCGCTTGCCTCGGTGAATGTCGGGCCGTCACCGGCTGCATAGCGGGTGCGGCCTTCCTCGGCCCACTGTAGGAAACCGGCCCGATCATAAGCGAACCATCCGCGCTCGATCCCGACGATTTTCGCCCATGCGCGGCTGTAGCGTTCGGCACCGCAAAGGCAGTTGATGGGCCAGCCCTTTCCGCACTCGCCCTGATTGGACAGCACCGGGGCGGCGAAGATTTGCAGCAACCCGGCTGCATTTTCCGGCTCGGGAGCGTCGATCGCCGCCATGATCTGCCGCGCCTCGCTTGGGGTGAGATACCCTTTGCGGTTCCGGTCATGGGGGGAAGAACTCAACCCGTGCGTTACCGCGCTGGCTATCGAATCCTCTGTCGTGAAAGCGCGCGTCTCTAGCAGCTCGCGCCATTGGAACTCGCAAATCAGGTCAACAGCGTGGTGGTACTCGCCATAGTCGTTGCGGATGCCGTGCCGATTGGGGAGGCCGTAGGGTTCAACCTCGACGCCGGTTGCATCCGCGATCTGCTGTACCAGCGGATGCCCCGCCAGCGCGGGGTGACGCAGCGCGATCCGGCGCGGCGTGTCACCATGCGGCGCGGTCATATCAAGCGGGTACTGGATCAGCCGCGACGGCAGGTTCCAAGGCGACGGCAGCGAAGCGCGGTCGCGCGCCGCGATATGCGTCTTTTCGTGGGTCAGCTCGTAGGGGGTTGAGTAGCAACGGAACAGAAAACCTACATAAGGCAGCACGCCTCAAGGC
>NZ_JBMDKQ010000047.1:0-1388 GCF_057809795.1 Sphingobium sp. FG125 | reverse complement strand
CCGGATGAGGTGGATGGCTCCCGCTCACGGCATCTAAGTGCCAAGATGGGTTTGCTGTCATGCAACCCGAGAAGGAGCCACCCGCCATGGAGATTAGCACGATCGGCCTCGATTTGGCCAAGAACGTTTTTCAGGTTCACGGTATCAGCGCAACCGGTGATGTCGTCATTCGCAAGGCGCTGCGGCGATCGCAGATGCTGCCGTTCTTCGAGAAGCTGCCACCCTGCCTGGTAGGCGCCGAGGCCTGCGGGACGTCGCATCACTGGGCGCGCGAATTGACCAGGCTGGGTCATGAGGTGCGGCTGATGCCACCGGCTTACGTAAAGCCTTATGTGAAGCGCGGTAAGAACGATGCCGCCGACGCTGAAGCGATCTGCGAAGCGGTCACACGTCAAACTATGCGGTTCGTGCCCATCAAGTCGCGCGAGCAGCAGGCGGCGTTGTCGCTGCACCGCGTGCGCCAGCTGTTGATCAAACAGCGCACGCAGCTGGTCAACATGATGCGCAGCGTCCTCGCCGAGCTGGGTATTGCCATCCCGGTCGGAATCGTGAATGCATTGCAGATGGCACGGGAGATCGTCGACGGGGAGTCCCAGCTCGACTTGCCAGCCGAAGCGGCGAACGTTGTCGAAACGCTCGCAGGGCAACTGCTCCAGCTTCACGCGCAGTTGCGCAGGCTTGATCTGCGGCTCGCCGCTTTGCAGCGGAGCGACGAGCGGGCCCGGCGTCTGGCGACGATCCCTGGTATCGGGCCGATCGGCGCGACCGCACTCGCCGCGTCGGTGACCGATCCAAGCCAGTTCTCGTCAGGGCGCCAATTCGCCGCCTGGCTAGGGCTGACCCCGCGACAGAGTTCGAGTGGCGGCAAGGAACGCTTGGGGCGCATTACCAAGATGGGCGACCGATATCTGCGGCAGCTCCTGGTTGTCGGCGCAACCGCGCTCGTCCGATACGCCAAGCAGAAACCCAGCACGGTCGATCCGCGCTTTGTCGCTCTGCTCGCCAGAAAGCCCGCGCGCGTTGCCTCAGTCGCCATCGCTAACAAGATGGCGCGGATCGCATGGGCGGTCATGGCGCGCGGCGGTGTCTTCGAACGCGGGCATGCGCCTATGCTGGCGGCAGCATAGATCAGGAGCTTGGCTGAGGAGATCAGCTTTACGAGGTTGTGAGAGCGAAGGATGTGATGGCAAAACCGGTCGGACCGGGAGCAAGGACAACCCAAGGACTGTCATAGGCGTCATAGCCTGCAAACCCGATCGGACCTTGTTCGCGAACCCCATCAGGGCCAGCAGTCTACACCGACTGCATCAACAGGCCGGACAGACGACTGCACCCGACGGAACGTCAGATCATCACTTTATGCTTGCAACGCGGGAGCCATCCACAGA
>NZ_JBMDKQ010000046.1:0-1505 GCF_057809795.1 Sphingobium sp. FG125 | reverse complement strand
CGATCGGAGCGCCTGACGCTTTCTGGCTTTGGGCCGGTCGTGACCTATTCGCGCAAGGTTTTCATTCCACTGACGGTGCTTTGCCGCGATGTCTGCCACTATTGCACTTTCGCCTCTACGCCTTCGAAATCGAAACCGGCCTATATGTCGCGCGAGGATGTGCTCGCAGTTGCACAGGCGGGCGCAGCGGCTGGCTGCCGTGAGGCGCTTTTCACCCTGGGCGACCGGCCGGAAGCGCGTTATCCTGTAGCGCAACAGGCGCTCGTGGCGCTCGGACACGATACCACCCTTTCCTACGTCGAGGAGATGGCCCGCGCGGTTCTCGATGAAACCGGGCTGCTGCCGCATATCAATGCCGGTTTGATGGACGATGCCGATTATAAGGCGCTGCGTCCGGTTTCAGCGTCCATGGGACTGATGCTGGAGACGGTATCGGACCGGCTTTCGGAAAAGGGCGGTCCCCATTACGGCTCGCCCGACAAGGTGCCGACGCGCAGGATTGCCGCCATCGAAGCCGCCGGTCGGGCCGCCGTGCCGTTCACGACCGGCCTGCTCATCGGAATCGGCGAGACGCGCGACGAGCGGATCGACGCGCTTGTCGCCATTCGGGATTTGCACCAGCGCCATGGCCATATCCAGGAGGTCATCATTCAGAATTTCCGGGCCAAGCCGGACACGAAGATGGTCGATCATCCCGAGCCTTCGCTGGACGAGCATCTGTGGACCATCGCCGTCGCCCGCCTGATCCTGGGTCCGCAGATGGTCATCCAGGCACCGCCCAATCTTCACGCGCCGCAAGAGCTTGCGGCTTTGCTGCGTGCGGGCGTCAATGATTGGGGCGGTGTTTCGCCGGTCACGCCGGATCATGTCAACCCCGAAGCCCCCTGGCCGCATCTGGACGTTCTCGAACGGGCGACGCTGGAAGCGGGCCGCGTGTTGCGTGAGCGGCTCGCGATCGGGCCTGCCTTCGCGCTTGATGCGGACCGCTGGGCCGAGCCGGCTATTGCCAGGATCGTGCGGCGCTCGATCGACGGCCGCGGGCTGCCCGTCACCGATGGATGGCATGCGGGAGCAGGTGCACAGGCCCCCGCTCTGGCGGCGCATGGCAGAACCACAGAGACAGCCGGCATCGAGGGGCTGATCGGGGCTGCCCGGTCGGGAAGGCGGCTGGAGGAGAGCGAGATCGTGCGGCTGTTCCAGGCGGATGGCCCTGATGTGCAACGGCTCATGCAGGCGGCGGACGATCTGCGTCGGGACGTTGCTGGCGACGATGTCACCTATGTCGTCAACCGCAACATCAACTATACCAACATCTGCCTCTACAAATGCGGCTTCTGCGCCTTTTCAAAAGGCAGCACCAAGGCCATCAGGGGACCAGCCTATCGACTGGACATGCAGGAGGTCGGGCGTCGCGCGGCTGAAGCATGGGATCGCGGTGCCACCGAAGTCTGCCTTCAGGGCGGCATCCATCCCGATTATGACGGTCACACCTATCTTTCGGTGCT
>NZ_JBMDKQ010000045.1:0-2023 GCF_057809795.1 Sphingobium sp. FG125 | reverse complement strand
CGCTCAGTTGTCCTTCAATCACGATGCTGCCGGGCTGACCAGCAAGGCTGATCTTTAAATCATAGCCGTTGGCGTCAGCATAGGCGTAAATCAGATCGGGTGCGGCGATGTCTGCTCCGAACTCAATCGTGTTAAAGCCATCCCACCAGTTGCCGCCCCGAATGATGTCATTGCCATCCCCCAGGTTCCAGACATAGGTGTCGTCGCCCGAGGACTCGAGCAATAGATCGTTTCCGACTCCTCCGATTATGCGATCAGTTCCATCCCGTGCATCGATCGTATCATCCCCGCCGGCTCCGTAAAGGAAATCGGGACCATTCGTGCCCGTAATTGTATCGGCCAATTCCGTGCTCTGCGAGCCGGCAATTTTTTGCTGCAGCACGTCCCGGTTCCAGGTCGTACCGTCAGCAAAGCGGATCTGATCGACGCCTTCAGCAGCCCCAAGAACGAGCTGGCTTTCCAATATAATCGAGCCGGACTGCCCCGCTACCGTCAAAATTGCTCCGCGAGCATCTGCGGTTTTGGCAACGCTGACCTCCGAAGCCAAAATTCCTGCCGCGAATTCGATCGTGTTGAACCCATCCCAGTAGCCGCCGCCTCGAACAATGTCTGCGCCGTCGCCGAGATTCCAGACATAGGTATCATCGCCGGCGCTCTCGATGATCAGGTCATCGCCTGCGCCTGCGGTGACGCGATCAGCGCCGTCGCGCGCATCGATCGTATCATTGCCTGTTTTGCCATGGATCATGTCTGCGGCATTTGAGCCCCAAAGCGTGTCATTACCACTCGTCGCAAAAGAAGACAGAGCCGCGTTCTGGAATTCAATTCTGCTCAATACGCTACCATCAGCGAAACGCAGCTGATCGACGCGCTCCGTTGCATATCCACTCAGTTGACCCTCGATCGTGATGCTGCCCGCTTGGCCAGCCACGCTGATCTTCAGATCAGAGTCGTTCGTTCCGGCATAGGAGTAAACCAGATCGCTGGCGGAAATTCCTGCCCCGAATTCGATCGTGTTGAAGCCATCCCACCAGTTGCCGCCTCGGATGATGTCGTCGCCATCACCCAGCTTCCACACATAGGTATCATCCTCGCTCGATTCATGGAGGAGGTCATTGTCCGTCCCTCCTTCGATCCTGTCGTTGCCCGCCCCTCCATCGAGGATGTCGCCACCCGCTTCGCCTGCGAGGAGATCGTTGCCGGCATGTCCAGAAATCGTGTCGTTCCCCGCACCGCCATTGAGGGTGTCGTTCAGGGTCGTACCGGTGATGATGTCGTCGCCCGCCGTCGCTGACGAAGCGTTCAGACGATAGGCGAGATCCTGCGCTGTCCAGATCGTGCCGTCGGCAAATTCGACCAGATCAATGCCCCATTCGACACCACCCAATATCTGCTTCTTAATCGTGATCGAACCGGGCAATCCATCGAATGACAGCATCATATCCGAGGGATCGGTGGCTGATGCTTCCACCTTGATCATGCCGGTCGAAATTCCAGCGCCAAGCAGGATCTTGTCGCCAGCACCACCGGAATAGAAGACATAGTCGCTTACGACATCATTTCCATCGCCGACGTTGTAGGCATAGATGTCTGCCCCCATCCCGCCGGAAAGCAGATCATCGCCCTTGCCGCCAACAAGGGTATCACCGGTCGTGAAACCTACAAGATTGTCATCGCTATCGCCACCCGTCAGCAATATCTGCTGAACCTCAGCCTTCGTCACCAAACTGCCATCGGCGAAGTTGAAGATTTCAATATCGCGCCAGGTGTAGAAGTCGGACTGCCATTCCCATTGCCGGTCGATGCGAATACTGTCGCCGGTTTCAAGGATCGTGATGACAAGGTCATTCCCTTCCCTAGCAAAACCGAGATCCTCAAGCGTGATCCCAGGCAGGAAGTTGAGCTGGTCATAGTCTCCGTTAAGGATATAATCCGACTGTTCGTAGATGACGTCATGATCATAGCCGCGGGGCTTTGTTGCACAACTCCTGACGGGTTTGATGCAGGCTTTATTTGAGATTAC
>NZ_JBMDKQ010000044.1:0-2789 GCF_057809795.1 Sphingobium sp. FG125 | reverse complement strand
TGTAGCGCGACGATTACGGTGTCCGGTCGGCGTCAATTTTGATGGCCGATAGGTGGCCGCGCCGGTTGGTGAATTCTGGCTACCATTTGCTGTTGCGAGGAGCAACCGTCGAGCGACAATTATGACGCTGGGTAATTGTCGCTGGCGCTGGCCGGAAGCGAGGGTTTGAAGCGCATGGGATGGTTGGCATGTAATTGCCGCTGGCGACAATTACCCGTTGCCTCAGCAAGGGTGCTCCCGAGCGCGAAGCCAGCGACAATTATGATGGCCGGTCCGGGGCGCCATTGGGCGGGTCGTAATCGCCGGCGTTGATGCGGGCGACGGCGGAACGCTTGCGGTAGCTTTCGCCGTTCATCTCGATGATGGTCGAGTGGTGCACGAGGCGGTCGATCGCGGCGACAGTCATGGCGGGATCAGGGAAGACGTTGTCCCATGCCGAAAATGGCTGGTTGGCGGTAATGGCGAGCGAGTGGCGTTCGTAGCGGTGGGCGATGAGCTCGAACAAGGCGCTGGTCTCGACCTGGTCCTTGCGGACGTAGGACAGATCGTCGAGCACGATGAGATCGAACTTGTCGAGCTTGTCGAGCATGGCGGGCAGGCTGAGGTCGCGGCGCGCGGACTGGAGCTTCTGGACCATGTCGGTGGTGGAGCAGAACAGGACGCGCCGCCCCGTGTCGATGAGGGCATGGCCAATGGCGGCAACTGCGTGCGTCTTGCCGGTCCCGCTCTGGCCGAACAGCAGCAGGTTGCCGCCGTTCTCGATCCAGTCGTCACCGGCGGCGAGGAACAAGAGGTGCGGTTTGCGGATGCCGGGGGCGGCGTCGAAATCGAAGGTGGCGAAGGTCTTGCCTGCGGGCAAGCCGGACTGGTCGCGATGGCGCTGGATGCGCCGGGAGGAGCGATCAGCCATCTCGATCTCGAGAAGCGAGGCCAGCAGGTTGGCGGCCGGCCAGCCATCGCGATCGGCGGTGTCGGTGAGGCGCTTCCAGTTGCGGTTGATGCTCGGCAGGCGCAAGGCCTTCAGCAGGGTAGGCAGTACGGCGGCGGCCTGATCCTTGGTGCGGGTCATCAGTGCACCTCCCCGCTGGCGATCAGGCTGTTGTAGCTGTGCAGATCGGGTGGCGGGATAGCGACATCGCGCTGCGATCTTGCGGTTGGCAGGAACTCGTCCCTGAGCGCATCGACATCGGGCAAGCGCCCGCTGTCGAGAGCCTCATCGATCCGCCGGGCCAGCACGTCGACACAGTCGCCCCTGGCGGCGATATCGAGCAGCGCGACGGCATCGCGGCAGGCCTGCCGTCCATCGAGTTGGGCATCGAAGGCTTGCCAGGCCCGCCGGTAGGCGTGATCGGGGAAGAGGGCTTCGCGGTAGACGAGGTTGCGCAGTGCACCGGGCTTGCGGCGCAGGTTACCGATCATGTGCCGGAAATCGATGCTATGCCCCCGGTGGGGATGACTGATCCGCACACGCGGCGTGGACATTACCCTGTCCGGACCGAGGAAGAGCTCGATGCGATCGTCAAAGAGATGCACGTTGAGGCGCCGTCCGACGAGGCGGGAAGGCACCGAATAGGTAACCCGATCGATGGCGACGGTGCCGTTGCGGGTGACATCGACGGTGACCATGGCGAAATCGGTGGTTCGCCTTGCGGGCAGCGCCTTGAGTACCCTGCGTTCTGCATCGATGCGCGCAGCATGCCGCCGGTTCTGTCTGGCGACCTGCGCCTCAACGAACTCGCGCCAGGCCTCGATGCTGACGAAATCGCGGCTGCCCCGCCGGCGTAAGGCCTGATCGAGCCGTCGCTTGAGATGGGCATGGGGACCTTCGATCGATCCGTTCTCGTGCGCCTCGCCGCGGTTGTTGCGGGTAGCAAGCATGCCGTAATGACGACACAGCTCGTCATAGCTTCGGGTGAAATCCCGCTGCGCATCGGCGTCGAGGTTTTTGTAGGCGGCTGACAGGGAATCGCTGCGGTGTTCGGCCGGCGCACCGCCCAGCTTCCACAACGCATCCTGCAGGTGCTCCGAAAGGGCGGCAAAGCTCTCCCCGCCCAGCACGACAGCCGCATGCTCCCAGCCACTCGCCGCCAAGCGGAAGTGGTAGAGGCGATAGGCCAGGGTCTCGCCGGCAACGGTGACCTTGAGACTGTCGCATACCGTGAAATCCGACAGGCCCTGCCGACCGGGCTCATGATGCTGCGGGAAGAAGATCTCCTTCTCGCCGCCGTGCAGTGCCCGCCAGCGGGCGATCCGGCGTTCCAGTGTTCGTCGTATCGCATCGGGAACAGCATCCTCGCCGAACTCGTCCTGGAGCGTCTCGAAGACCGTGACGGCAATGATACCGTCGATCTGGAGCAACTCCTCTATACGTGGCCAGAATGGCTCGAGCGGATCGGCGCGGGTGCGCCAGTGGCGCTCCTTCTTCTTCTGGGACGGAAGCTGCGGATCGTTCTCGATCCGGCGTGCGCTGCGTTCGCTGATACCGGCCTTGGCAGCCGCGACGGCCTGGGTGTGTTGGCGACGATGGGTCATGAAGAGAAATACCTGCTGATCGGAAATGTGGTGGCCCGGCATCGCAAACCCATCGCTCGTTGTTCGATGAGTGTTCCGATACCACCGCCCGCCACAGCCCCGATCTGCCCCCCGAAAGAAGGGGAAAAAGATCGCCACCGGTTGTCTGGTCCGCTCTCCGGTCGGGGCTGCGCCCCTCCCTACGATCAGACCAGACAACCGATCCTACCGGCCATCATAGTCGCCGCTCAACCGGCCATCGTAGTTGTCGCCGCGCA
>NZ_JBMDKQ010000043.1:0-3012 GCF_057809795.1 Sphingobium sp. FG125 | reverse complement strand
GACGATGCTTGAAGCCCCTTATGTAGGTTTTCTGTTCCGTTGCTACTCAAACCCCTAACCCAGCGCGGTCAGCGCACTGCTGAGCCGGACCGCGCCTCGCTCGACTTCGCCCTCGGCGCCGTCAACCGCTTACTGGACGCTATCGGCAGCGAAGTCGTGCGCGAAGCCGCGTAAAGTGAATGGGGGTCTCGCCGTCCGGCGCCAATGCCGGATTGGCGAGGCACCCGTCATTTCAAATGCCTGGAATAGAATAGACGGTCACACAGCGAGCGACAGCTTTCCGGAGCCTCTCCGCGCCGTATCCGAGCGCCTTTCGCTCCTTGTCGTCCAGATCGTCCAGTTCGGGCTGAAGCTGGAGCCCCGAAGCGGGCTCCAGCTTTTCGACGCCCGACGGTCGAAATCAGGCGGGCAAAGGTACCAAAGGGTTGCCGAACATCGGATCGGCTTCCTTGGATGCCAGGGCCTTGCCCAGGTCGATGCCTAGCGCCTTGGCCACGCCGGCGCCATAGGCCGGATCGGCCGCGTTGCAGTTGCGGATGTGGCGAAACTTGATGAACTCCGGCGCGTCACCCATGGCGCGGGATGTGTTGCCGAACAGGGCTTCCTGCTGCGCCGGTGTCATCAGCCGGAACAGCTTGCCAGGCTGCTCGAAATAGTTCGTGTCGTCCTCGTGATAGGACCAGAACTTGGCATCGCCGTTGATCTTCAGCGGCGGTTCGGCAAACTCGGGCTGGCCCTGCCACTGGCCGAAGCTGTTGGGCTCGTAGTGCGGCAGGCCGCCGTAATTGCCATCCACGCGGCCGGTGCCGTCGCGGTGGTTGCTGTTCACCGGGCAGCGGGCCTTGTTCACCGGAATCTGGTGGTAGTTGGCGCCCAGGCGGTAGCGCTGCGCATCGGCATAGTTGAACAGGCGCGACTGCAGCATGCGATCGGGGCTGGCCCCGATGCCGGGCACCAGGTTGCCGGGCGCGAAGGCGGCCTGCTCGACGTCGGCGAAGAAGTTCTCCGGATTCCTGTTCAGTTCGAACTCGCCCACCTCGATCAGAGGATAGTCGCCCTTGTACCAGACCTTGGTCAGGTCGAACGGGTGCAAGCGGTACTGCTCGGCATCGGTCTCGGGCATGACCTGAACGTACATTTTCCACCTGGGGAAGTCGCCGCGCTCGATGGCATCGTAGAGGTCGCGCTGATGGCTTTCGCGGTCCTTGCCGACCAGGGCCTCTGCCTCGGCGTCGGTCAGGTTCTTGATTCCCTGCTGGGTGCGGAAGTGCATCTTGACCCAGAAACGCTCGCCGTCCTTGTTCCAGAAACTGTAGGTGTGCGAGCTGAAGCCGTGCATATGACGGTAGCTTGCGGGAATACCGCGGTCACTCATCACAACGGTGACCTGGTGCAGCGCCTCGGGAACCAGCGTCCACCAGTCCCAGTTGTTGGTGGCCGAGCGCAGGTTGGTGCGGGGGTCGCGTTTGACGGCCTTGTTCAGGTCGGGGAACTGGCGCGAATCGCGGATGAAGAACACCGGCGTGTTATTGCCGACCATGTCCCAGTTGCCCTCCTCGGTGTAGAATTTGAGGGCAAAACCGCGGATGTCACGCTCGGCGTCGGCAGCGCCGCGCTCGCCGGCCACCGTGGTGAAGCGGGCGAACATCTCGGTCTTCTTGCCCACTTCGCTGAAGATCCGCGCGCGGGTGTACTTGGTAATGTCCTTGGTCACCGTAAAGGTGCCGAAGGCGCCCGAACCCTTGGCGTGCATACGCCGCTCCGGGACAACTTCCCGCACGAACCCGGCCAGCTTCTCGTTGAGCCACACGTCCTGCGCGAGCAGGGGGCCGCGAGGACCGGCGGTCAGACTGTCACGGTTGGTGACCACGGGCGCACCAAAATCCGTGGTCAAATGGGTTACGGGGCAACGCTTGGTGTCATCTTTTTCCATCACGGGTTCCTCTCGAGAAATCACCAGCGGTGCGCCGATTGGCCGCCGGCGGTAGAATAGCGGTTTACAGGGAAATCATGATACGCATCGGCGGCATCATGTCCAATCCTCTTGCGCGAGATCGGGCTTTCCTCAGTAGTCGCTAATGTTCAGGCTCTGTTGCAAACATGGGGCACGGCCGCGCGGCGTCACCCAGTTGGGGGATTAGGCAGCATTGGCGAAATGCTTATTGAGCATAATCATGGTTTCGGTCAGGGCCGAGGGTCCAATTCCGAATGCTCTTTCAACCAGGCGCACCTCCCCCATGATACCTGGCTGCAGGCACCATGCCTGGGCCTGTCCTTTGCGTAGGGCGCGCATGACCTCGAAGCCCTTGATCGTGGCGTAGGCCGTTGGCATCGACTTGAAGCCACGTACCGGCTTGATCAGCATCTTCAGCTTGCCGTGGTCGGCCTCGAGCACGTTGTTCAGATATTTCACCTGCCGGTGCTCGGTTTCCGCCGCCAGTTTGCCTTCGCGTTTCAGCTCAGCGATTGCTGCGCCGTAGCTGGGTGCCTTGTCGGTATTGAGTTTGGCCGGCTTTTCCCAGTCCTTCAGGCCACGAAGAGCTTTGCCCAGAAAGCGCTTCGCCGCTTTGGCGCTGCGTGTCGATGACAGATAGAAATCAATCGTGTCGCCCCGTTTGTCGACCGCCCGGTACAGGTAGGTCCATTTGCCCCGCACCTTTACGTAGGTCTCATCCAGACGCCAGCTCGGATCAAAGCCGCGCCGCCAGAACCAGCGGAGACGCTTCTCCATCTCCGGCGCGTAGCGCTGCACCCAGCGATAGATCGTCGTATGATCGACATCGATCCCACGCTCGGACAGCATTTCCTCGAGATCACGGTAGCTGATGCCGTATCGACAATACCAGCGCACCGCCCATAGGATGACCTCGCCGGTAAAATGCCGTCCTTTGAAATCGTTCATCGCAACTGACCTTGACAGTACATGAGCCCAATCTTGGAAACCGTGTCAGAGTTTGCACCAGGCTGATTGTCGAACATTGGGATGATCTCCTTCGACTGGCCGGATCGCTC
>NZ_JBMDKQ010000042.1:0-3359 GCF_057809795.1 Sphingobium sp. FG125 | reverse complement strand
TGTCTTATGGGCAGATCCAGTAATGGAGAGCTGGCGACTGCGCCGCCAGTATTATCCCGTGAGCCGTCGATTTTTCACTCTTCATAATATGGCGCCAGTGGTGCCCCGTCTGCTCGGCCACTGATGGCCGGTTACGAGCGGGGATAAACATGTTGGAGATCTACTTTTCTTCGTCGAAGACGCTGGAGCATCTGCGCAACGGGCCGTGCGGACCATTTCTAGATGGCTTTGCCGGTTCGCTCGAACGGGAGGGCTATGGACCCGATACGGCGGTGCGCTATTTGCGGGCGGCAGCTCACGTCGGCCATGTCATGGCAGAGCGCGATGCCAGCGTGAGCGACATGGATTTAGCAGCGTTCGAACAACATTTGAGGGCGTGCCAATGCCCGCGAGCCAAGGGAGGGCGCCGCAACCATCACACCATCTACGGTGCGAGGCTCTTTCGTCGGCACCTCGAGAAAATAGGCGTGTGCAAGCCGGCAGTCGCCGCGATGCACCCTGCTGAACCGCAGTTCGTCGCCGACTTTAAAGCATGGCTCAGCAAGCATCGCGGGGCATCTGATGCTACCATCGGGCTGTATGCGCGCAATGCGATCAGTTTTATGGCGGCACTTGGAGCGGAGCCGACACAGTGGTGTCCCGCCGATATTCGCTGCTATTTCATGACGCGCGCGAGCACATGCGGCCGCGGCACCATCGAGAAGATGACCACAAGCCTGCGGGCGTTCTTGCGCTACCTCGCCACGCAAGGGCATTGCCGCGCCGGCCTCGACAATGCCGTTCCGGCCTATGCCCATTGGCAGCTTGCCGAGATGCCGCGATATCTATCGAGCGAACAGGTCAGTCGCTTGATTGCCGCCTGCGATGGAGACGCCGGCGCGCGCAGGCGGGATCGCGCCATTGTTCTGCTGTTGGCTCGCCTCGGACTGCGGGCCGGCGACGTGGCACAGCTCCGCCTCATCGATATCGAGTGGCAGGCGGGTTCGCTGCGGGTCACGGGTAAGTCGCGCCATGAAGTTCGCTTGCCGCTGCCCCAGGACGTCGGGGATGCGGTCGCGGCCTATCTCGAATGCCGACCGTCTTTCTGCCGAAGTGATCGCGTGTTCCTGAGCACGATCGCGCCCAGTCGCCCGTTCTTGAACGGTGACGCCGTTTCTTCGGTGGTCAGGCGCGTCATGAAGCGGGCTGGCCTCATGACACCGTTCAAGGGTGCCCACGTCCTACGCCACACCGCGGCAACAGAGATGCTGCGCCACGGGGTACCGCTCGACAAGATCGGTCTGGTCCTCCGACATAGTGGCATCGACACGACGGCCCACTACGCCAAAGCCGATGTCGCGCTTCTGAAGCAGGTGGCGCAGCCATGGCCGGAGGTGCTCTGATGTTGAAGACCATCGAGACCTATCTCGCACTGCGGCGTGCCACGGGCTTTGAGATGTCGAATGCCGAGTATCTGCTCAAAAGCTTCGCCGGCTTCGCGGCTGAGCGCGGACAGGCGTATGTTCAAACGCAAACAGCCATCGATTGGGCTGCACTGGGACCGTCAATTGCACAGCGCGACGCTCGGCTGAAAGCTGTCTGCCGCTTCGCGCGCCATATCCGCATCGAAGACGTGCGGCACGAATTGCCCCCGGGCAATCACTTCGGTGCCCGCAAAAGGCGCCGATCACCGCACATTTACTCGGGCACGGAGATCGCTCGCCTGATCGAAACCGCTGGCCAGCTTCGACCTCAAGGAAGCCTGCGCCCGCTAACTTATGCGACTTTGATAGCCCTACTCGCGGCCACAGGGCTGCGCATCTCCGAAGCCCTCAATCTCACGTTCGCCGACATATCGAGCGACGGTTTGCTGATCCGCGAGACCAAGTTCCGGAAGACCCGTCTTGTGCCCCTGCACGATACGGCGGCGGCAGGCTTGCAACGCTACCTGCAACGCCGCGGCTCCGGCTCTGGAGATGACCCTGTGTTCGCCGACGCGAATGGCCAACCACTGCGCTACATTGCAGTCAAAGAGACCTTTGACAGGCTGGTCGGCAAAGCTGTCATCCGGCCATCGTCGGCGCTTCGCCCGCGGCTGCATGATCTGCGGCACACATTCGCGGTGCGGGCATTACAAGACAGTCCGACGGGTCGAAATCGGTGCGGTGCGCATATGGTCGCGCTCGCAACGTACATGGGGCACGTCAACATCTACGCCACCTATTGGTATCTGGAGGCAACCGCCGACCTCGTGCGCGACATCGCCATGGCCGGCGATGCGTTCATGTCTGAGGGGAAACGAGCATGACACCCATCGCTCCCCTCATCGAAGCGTTCCTGCGCGAAACACTCGTCCATCAACGTGGCGCTAGCCGACACACCTGCGATTCTTATGCTCAGAGTTTCCAGCTCCTGTTCGAGTTTGCGGCTGAAAGGCTCAAGAGCAGACCATCCAGGTTGATGCTGGAGCAGATCGATGCCGGCTTGGTCAGCGCCTTCATCGAGCATCTTGAGGATCATCGTCATAACGCCGCCGTGACGCGAAACGTTCGCTTGGCGGCCATCAAGTCGTTCTTCCGCTTCCTCGAATACCGACAGCCGGCGGCCCTCGATCAGGTCCGTCGCGTGCTTGCGATCCCGTTCAAGAAGACCGACACGCGTCTCGTTCCCTATCTACTACGCGAGGAACTGCAGGCGCTTCTCGACGCTCCAGACCCGGCAACGCGCGACGGCATCCGCGACCGAGCAATGTTGCATGTCGCCGTGTGTGCAGGGTTGCGCGTCTCGGAACTTACGGGCCTGACAATCGACAATATCGACATGGCGTCGATGAGCATACGCATCGTCGGCAAGGGACGGCGGGAACGAGCGCTGCCGCTGTGGAAGCCGGCAGCGACCGCACTCCGCGCATGGCTCGCCATTCGTGGAAAGGTTGCGACGCCCGAAGTGTTCGTCAGTGTGCGCGGTGAACCGTTGAGCCGATGGGGCTTCGCCTATCTACTCAAGCAGCACACCGCAGCCGCGGCACGGCAACAGCCAGGGCTCGCCAAAAAGCGTGTCTCGCCACATGTCCTCAGGCACACCTGTGCGATGATCATCCTGCAGGCGACCCAAGACATCCGGAAAGTATCGCTGTGGCTAGGCCATGCTACGATGACGACCACCGAAGTCTATACGCGCGGAGATCCAACCGAAAAGCTCGAAGCCATGGAAGCGGTCGTGCCGCCGCATCTGCGTCGTGGGACATTCCAACCAACCGACAAGCTGATGGCGCTGTTGAAGAGCACAACGTAATGGTGAGTGGGGCTGGCGGCGAAATCGGCGAAGGGGCCAACGGGTCACTGCCAGCTCTCCATTACTGGATCTGCCCATAAGACAAG
>NZ_JBMDKQ010000041.1:0-5770 GCF_057809795.1 Sphingobium sp. FG125 | reverse complement strand
ACGGTCGCCACTATGGTTGGACGCCATTCCCTCGGCACTTAGGTATCGGGGCGGGATGGTTGTCCGGTTTTTAGTTTGGTTGTGGTTCTTTGACATTGTTAGTCAGATGAAGGGACATGTGGGCGGCGGCTCCGGTCTGCGGCGGCTTTCAGGCGTCGTGCGATCGGTTAAATTTAGGCCGTTCCTATATGTCTCAATATATATCCACTAGTTTATATATTGTGCAGGAATGGCTCCTGGAAATGAGCGGTTTCTGTTGGGCTTATTCCGCCTGGCAGGGACTGGACATCAAACTTGAGAGTTTGATCCTGGCTCAGAACGAACGCTGGCGGCATGCCTAATACATGCAAGTCGAACGAGATCTTCGGATCTAGTGGCGCACGGGTGCGTAACGCGTGGGAATCTACCCTTGGGTTCGGAATAACTTCGGGAAACTGAAGCTAATACCGGATGATGACGAAAGTCCAAAGATTTATCGCCCAGGGATGAGCCCGCGTAGGATTAGCTAGTTGGTGGGGTAAAGGCTCACCAAGGCAACGATCCTTAGCTGGTCTGAGAGGATGATCAGCCACACTGGGACTGAGACACGGCCCAGACTCCTACGGGAGGCAGCAGTAGGGAATATTGGACAATGGGGGCAACCCTGATCCAGCAATGCCGCGTGAGTGATGAAGGCCTTAGGGTTGTAAAGCTCTTTTACCCGAGATGATAATGACAGTATCGGGAGAATAAGCTCCGGCTAACTCCGTGCCAGCAGCCGCGGTAATACGGAGGGAGCTAGCGTTGTTCGGAATTACTGGGCGTAAAGCGCACGTAGGCGGCGATTTAAGTCAGAGGTGAAAGCCCGGGGCTCAACCCCGGAACTGCCTTTGAGACTGGATTGCTAGAATCTTGGAGAGGCGAGTGGAATTCCGAGTGTAGAGGTGAAATTCGTAGATATTCGGAAGAACACCAGTGGCGAAGGCGGCTCGCTGGACAAGTATTGACGCTGAGGTGCGAAAGCGTGGGGAGCAAACAGGATTAGATACCCTGGTAGTCCACGCCGTAAACGATGATAACTAGCTGCCGGGGCACATGGTGTTTCGGTGGCGCAGCTAACGCATTAAGTTATCCGCCTGGGGAGTACGGTCGCAAGATTAAAACTCAAAGGAATTGACGGGGGCCTGCACAAGCGGTGGAGCATGTGGTTTAATTCGAAGCAACGCGCAGAACCTTACCAGCGTTTGACATCCTCATCGCGATTTCCAGAGATGGATTTCTTCAGTTCGGCTGGATGAGTGACAGGTGCTGCATGGCTGTCGTCAGCTCGTGTCGTGAGATGTTGGGTTAAGTCCCGCAACGAGCGCAACCCTCGCCTTTAGTTGCCAGCATTTGGTTGGGTACTCTAAAGGAACCGCCGGTGATAAGCCGGAGGAAGGTGGGGATGACGTCAAGTCCTCATGGCCCTTACGCGCTGGGCTACACACGTGCTACAATGGCGACTACAGTGGGCTGCAACCGTGCGAGCGGTAGCTAATCTCCAAAAGTCGTCTCAGTTCGGATTGTTCTCTGCAACTCGAGAGCATGAAGGCGGAATCGCTAGTAATCGCGGATCAGCATGCCGCGGTGAATACGTTCCCAGGCCTTGTACACACCGCCCGTCACACCATGGGATTTGGATTCACCCGAAGGCACTGCGTTAACCCGCAAGGGAGACAGGTGACCACGGTGGGTTTAGAGACTGGGGTGAAGTCGTAACAAGGTAGCCGTAGGGGAACCTGCGGCTGGATCACCTCCTTTCTAAGGATATCGGCGGAAAGCGTCCGGGCTAGTCTCGGAAAGAGCTTCCTCCATTCCAAAGAACATATGCCGCCGTCCTCATGTCCCTTCATCACTGGAAAATACGCCTCGTAAGAGACGTATCTGCCTGAGCAGGCTATGCCCTGTTTGGTTTGCGCCAACGGACCTGCAAGGTCCGCAAGGCCGAACGGCCGCCGCTGCTTATGCAGCGAAAGCCAAGCCGACGGATGTCGGCGCCGGCGCTTGAGGCGAAACAAACAACGGGCCGGTAGCTCAGGTGGTTAGAGCGCACGCCTGATAAGCGTGAGGTCGGAGGTTCAACTCCTCCCCGGCCCACCATTGCTTGGTTGGGGGCTTTAGCTCAGCTGGGAGAGCGGTTGCTTTGCAAGCATCAGGTCATCGGTTCGATCCCGATAAGCTCCACCAAGCAACTGTGCAGCATAAGCGTGCAGTGGACATTTCCAGAGATGAAGAGAAACGATTTACCAGCCAAGGCTGGTGATATGGAGCGCATTGCGCTCCTCTTTGACATTGTGAATGGGTTTTTTAATCGATGCCGTGGCGACGCGGTGTTGGTTTTTTTGGCAGAAGCTGCAAGGCTGATGCAGGGAAGATCGGCAAAGCGTTGTACACGAATGATTATCTAGCTGAGTTTAATAACCACATTTTCTGACGGCAGGAAAAGCACTTGATCTTCCAGTGTTGTCGTTGGTGGTGTGGACTCTCAAGCGTGAGGTAAGGGCATCTGGTGAATGCCTTGGCATGTACAGGCGATGAAGGACGTGGCACGCTGCGATAAGCGTGGGGGAGCCGTGAGCAGGCTTTGATCCCGCGATTTCCGAATGGGACAACCCACCTTCACCATTTAAGACTGGCCCTGAGGAAACTCAGGCCCCGTGTTAAATGGGAGAGGTATCACTAAGCTGAATAAAATAGGCTTTGGTGAGGCGAACCCGGAGAACTGAAACATCTCAGTACCCGGAGGAAAAGACATCAACCGAGATTCCGTTAGTAGTGGCGAGCGAACGCGGACCAGGCCAGTGCCTGGATGTTAGTTAACAGAAGTGTCTGGAAAGGCACGCCATAGCGGGTGACAGCCCCGTATGTGAAAGCGAACATCCAGGACTTGAGTAGGGCGGAGCACGTGAAACTCTGTCTGAACATGGGGGGACCACCCTCCAAGCCTAAATACTCGTACATGACCGATAGTGAACCAGTACCGTGAGGGAAAGGTGAAAAGCACCCCGATGAGGGGAGTGAAACAGTACCTGAAACCGGATGCCTACAAGCAGTGGGAGGGGCCTTGAGCCCTGACCGCGTACCTCTTGCATAATGGGTCTGTGACTTAGTGTATCAAGCAAGCTTAAGCCGTTAGGTGTAGGCGCAGCGAAAGCGAGTCTGAATAGGGCGACAGAGTTTGATGCATTAGACCCGAAACCCGGCGATCTATGCATGACCAGGTTGAAGGTGCGGTAACACGCACTGGAGGACCGAACCGTTCAATGTTGAAAAATTGTCGGATGAGTTGTGCTTAGGGGTGAAAGGCCAATCAAGCCGGGAAATAGCTGGTTCTCCGCGAAATCTATTGAGGTAGAGCGTCGAATGATTGCCGTTGGGGGTAGAGCACTGGATGGTTGCGGGGGTCGCGAGATCTACCAACACTAACCAAACTCCGAATACCAACGAGTCTAGTTCGGCAGACAGACGGCGGGTGCTAAGGTCCGTCGTCAAAAGGGAAACAGCCCTAACCTACAGCTAAGGTCCCCAAGTCATCACTAAGTGGGAAAGCATGTGGGATTTCCAAAACAACCAGGAGGTTGGCTTAGAAGCAGCCATCCTTTAAAGAAAGCGTAACAGCTCACTGGTCTAAACAAGAGATCCTGCGGCGAAGATGTAACGGGGCTAAAGTGATGCACCGAAGCTTAGGGTGTGCAGTTTACTGCACGCGGTAGCGGAGCGTTCCGTAGGCCGTTGAAGCGATCTGGTAATGGGTCGTGGAGGTATCGGAAGTGCGAATGCAGACATGAGTAGCGATTAACAGTGTGAGATGCACTGTCGCCGAAATTCCAAGGGTTCCTGCTTAAAGCTAATCTGAGCAGGGTAAGCCGGCCCCTAAGACGAGCCCGAAGGGGGTAGTCGATGGGAACCACGTTAATATTCGTGGGCCTGGAGGTGTGTGACGGATGGTGTAACTGGTCAGGGCTTATTGGATTGCTCCTGGCTGGGAAATCGTCCCAGGAAATAGCCCCTCCGTATAGACCGTACCCTAAACCGACACAGGTGGAATGGTAGAGTATACCAAGGCGTTTGAGAGAAGTATCCTGAAGGAACTCGGCAAATTGCCTCCGTACCTTCGGAAGAAGGAGGCCCCACATAAGCGCAAGCTCTTGTGGGGGGCACAGGCCAGGGGGTAGCGACTGTTTAGCAAAAACACAGGGCTCTGCTAAGTCGGCTTCAAGACGACGTATAGGGCCTGACGCCTGCCCGGTGCCTGAAGGTTAAGAGGAGGTGTGCAAGCACTGAATTGAAGCCCAGGTAAACGGCGGCCGTAACTATAACGGTCCTAAGGTAGCGAAATTCCTTGTCGGGTAAGTTCCGACCTGCACGAATGGCGTAACGACTTCCCCACTGTCTCCAGGATATGCTCAGCGAAATTGAATTCTCCGTGAAGATGCGGAGTACCCGCGGTTAGACGGAAAGACCCCGTGCACCTTTACTGCAACTTCAGAGTGGCATTAGGAAAGAGCTGTGTAGCATAGGTGGGAGGCTTTGAAGCATCGACGCCAGTTGATGTGGAGCCATAGGTGAAATACCACCCTGCTGTTTTCTGATGTCTAACCTCGCACCGTTATCCGGTGCAGGGACCCTCTGTGGTGGGTAGTTTGACTGGGGCGGTCGCCTCCTAAAGAGTAACGGAGGCGCGCGATGGTGGGCTCAGGACGGTTGGAAACCGTCTGTTAGAGTGCAATGGCATAAGCCCGCCTGACTGCGAGACTGACAAGTCGAGCAGAGACGAAAGTCGGTCATAGTGATCCGGTGGTCCCTCGTGGAAGGGCCATCGCTCAACGGATAAAAGGTACGCCGGGGATAACAGGCTGATGATTCCCAAGAGCTCATATCGACGGAATCGTTTGGCACCTCGATGTCGGCTCATCACATCCTGGGGCTGGAGCAGGTCCCAAGGGTTTGGCTGTTCGCCAATTAAAGTGGTACGTGAGCTGGGTTCAGAACGTCGCGAGACAGTTTGGTCCCTATCTGCCGTGGGCGTCGAAATTTGAGAGGAGTTGACCCTAGTACGAGAGGACCGGGTTGAACATACCTCTGGTGTACCTGTCGTCACGCCAGTGGCGCAGCAGGGTAGCTATGTATGGACGGGATAACCGCTGAAAGCATCTAAGCGGGAAGCCTCCCTCAAGATAAGATTTCATAGGACGGTCGAAGACCACGACCTTGATAGATCGGATGTGGAAGTGCGGTAACGCATGGAGCTAACCGATACTAATTGTCCTATTCGCGCTTAAACGGTTCATAACGAACCGCAGAGTCCCACCATCAATGACAGCTCTGGAAACAGAAGCCTGACGAACATGGTCGGTTGTTAAGCCAGCTAGATTACACATGAAAATGAGCCTGTTGGCACATTTTCCAAGTAAAATGCTTGAACGTGCACGGTATCGATTAAAACACCCTTATATGCGCCTGCTTCATTGCTTGGTGACCATAGCGTCTGTGACCCACCCGATCCCATCCCGAACTCGGCCGTGAAACCTGACTGCGCCGATGGTACTATTGCTCAAGCACTGGAAGAGTAGGGCGTCGCCAGGCATTGAAGCACGCGCATATACGGATATAAAAACCCATTCACAGTCCATAAAAGGGCGGACCCAAAAGGTCCGCCCTTTATCAGTTGGTGACGCGGGATGGAGCAGCCCGGTAGCTCGTCAGGCTCATAACCTGAAGGTCGTAGGTTCAAATCCTACTCCCGCAACCA
>NZ_JBMDKQ010000040.1:0-8756 GCF_057809795.1 Sphingobium sp. FG125 | reverse complement strand
TCAGCTGGATAGAGCATCAGACTACGAATCTGAGGGTCGGGCGTTCGAATCGCTCCGGGTGCACCAACATTTTGAAGGACGTCGAGTCCGGCTTTACGCCAGGCTTTAATCCTTCCAGCGCACCCATAGCTCAGCTGGATAGAGCATCAGACTACGAATCTGAGGGTCGGGCGTTCGAATCGCTCTGGGTGCACCATTTGCCTGTTATGACAGCGCCAGCGCGACCATCGCGTCGATATCGGCATGTTGCTCCAGCAGCGCGGCAACCTCGTCCAGCGCATCCTCGACCGTCTGTCCATAATCGGCCAGTGCCGACTGCCCGCCCAGCCGCCGCAGCAATGCGTCGCGCAACGGCGCGCTGGCCAGCAGTCCATGGACATAGCTGCCCAGGACCAGCCCGTCGCGGCTGATCGTCCCATCGGCCCGGTCGCCGTCCAGCAGCGCAAAGGGCCGCGCACAATCCGCCCCGCTGGTTGCGCCCATATGCATCTCATAACCGCTGAAATCTGCGCCCAGACCACGTCCCTGCACCAGATCCAGCGCCTTGCCCGCCGACAACAGCGTGTCGACCTCCAGCAGCCCAAGACCCGCTACCGCGCTCGGCGCTCCCTCCAGACCTTCGGGATCGCTGATTGTCCGCCCCAGCATCTGGTATCCGCCGCAAATCCCCAGCACCGCCCCGCCACGCCGATGATGGGCGCGAATGTCGATATCCCACCCTTGCGCGACCATCGCGCGCATGTCGGCAATTGTCGCTTTCGACCCCGGCAGGATGACCAGCGCCGCGTCGGCCGGGATCACCTGCCCCGGCCCGATCATCCGCAACTCGACCGACGGCTCCAGCTTCAGCGGATCGAGATCATCGAAATTGGAGATACGCGGCAGCACCGGGCAGGCGATGACCAGCGGCGCGTCTGCGGAAGGGGCGCGCCGTTCCAGCACGACGGCATCTTCGCTCGGCAATCGCGCCACCGCATCCAGCCATGGCACCACCCCCATGCCGCGCCAGCCCGACAGCGCGGCAATCTGCGCATAGCCATCCTCGAACAGGGCCGGATCACCGCGAAACTTGTTGATCAGGAACCCCTTGATCATCGCCGCGTCGTCAGGGTCGATCACCGTGCGCGTGCCAACCACGGCCGCAATCACGCCGCCCCGGTCGATGTCGCCCACCAGAATCACCGGCACGTTTGCCGCGCGGGCAAAACCCATATTGGCAATGTCGCCCGCGCGCAGGTTGATCTCGGCGGGCGATCCCGCCCCCTCGACCACCACAATGTCGCACTGCGCCCTCAATCGCGCATAGCTTTGCAGCACAGCACCCAGCAGTTCTCCACGCGCGCTGCGGAAATTGCCCGACCCCAGCGTTCCGCGCACCTGACCATGAACGATCAGCTGCGACGTCCGGTCGGCCTGCGGCTTCAATAGCACCGGGTTCATATCCGTGTGCAGCGGCACTCCGCACGCAATCGCCTGCAACGCCTGCGCCCGGCCAATCTCTCCGCCGTCGCTGGTCACCGCCGCATTGTTGGACATATTCTGCGGCTTGAATGGCCGCACGGAATAGCCACGCCGCACCAGCGCGCGGCACAATCCGGCGACCAGCACCGATTTGCCCACGTCCGATCCGGTTCCCTGTAGCATGATAGCGCCCATGGCTCCCGCTCCTGACGGCACAGTGCCGCCAGCGCAAGCCGTTAGGCGACGATCGCCGCCATCCCGCACCGCATCTGATGCACCCGCACGTCGGCATAGCCCAGTTGCACCCCCAGCGTTGCCGTTACGCTCGCCAATATGCCGTCCAGCAAGGGTGCGGTCGTCGCCAGCAGCGTGCCGATGGCCGGCACCAGCGGGCTGAGGCTTAGATTGATGCCCAGCACGGACACCTGCACCTGCGTTCGGCTGGCAAGGCTCTCGGCCAGCCCCTGCGTCAGATCATTGGTACTGACCCGCTTGGCTGTCTGCGCGCTGATCTCCGTGGGCGAAAAATGCACATTTTGCGGCTGCACACCACCCAGCGCGATATTGGCATAGCCTGTCACTTTCGTGCCCAGCACTTGCGCCAGCACAGCCGGGCGCGGATTGGCGGGCGCGTTGAAATTGGTCAGCGCCTGCACATCAACATCCGCCAGCGCCGCCGTGCCGATCGACGGCGTCACCGCCAGCGTCACGCCCTGGCCTGCCGATCCCGTGGTGCAGTCGATCGCCGATAGCCGTGCTTCCGCCGCCGCCAGTTCGACGTAGAGCGGGAGACGCACCGACGCGATACCCGACAGCGCCGTCGCCACACTGCTTTCCAGATAGAGGCGGGTCTGCGCGGTGCGCAGCACGACCGACTTGTCCGCCGTCACGCTCAGCAGGGGAGAACGCGCCTGTCCTTCACCCATCACCAGCATCAACCGGGTCGATGTCAGCCCCGGCACGGTCAAGTGCAAATCCATCGGAACCGATGTCCCCGACGGTGGGCTCAGGATCATGCGCAGCATCGAAAAGGCGTCGAGCAGCACATTGGGTTGCCCCGTCGCACTGGCCGCGCCGCGCATCGGGCCAAGATCGATGACATCACTCAGCCGCACCGATCGTCCCGCGATCTGCCCCGCCATAGCCAGTAGCACCGCCGCGCTCTGACTGCCGCCTGCACTGTCGGCCATCGCGCCAATCACATCGGACACCGGGATGTCACGGTCGAACAAGGCGCCATAGGCCTCGCCATCGCGCCCCGTCCGCACCCGCAGTGCGTCGGCAACGCCCAACAGGTCCAGGTTCAGGCTCGCCAGCCCCTGACTGTCCATCACCGACAGGTTGAGCTGCGTACCGGCCAGACTCGACAGCAGCATATTGGGTAGTCCGCCATTGACCGCTGCAAGCCCGGTGCCGATCGAGAAGGCCGCCGCGTCCTGGCGTGCCGCTATCGCCCGCGCGCGCAGGTCGATGCCATCGCGCCCGACCAGCAGCCGGGCGAAGAAGAGTGGCGTTCGCCGTTGCAGTTCGACCCGCATCGCCCCGCCTTCGCCTGCAACGAAGCGATCGGCCACCGGAACCGCGCTATCGGCCCGGTAGCTGCCGCCCTCCAAGCCGATCAGCGCGATGCCGCCGACCCCGCTTTGTCCCACCAGTCCTTCCGCGGCGCTGCGCCCGCCACCGACAGCCGCCAGCGCCGCCGCATCGGCAATGCCCTGCAACTGCCGCTTGGCCAGATAGATCGATCCCAGATCGACTGCGACCGTCGCCGCGCCCGCCAGCATGAACAGCGATCCCGCCAGGATCAGGCTGATGCCGCCGCGCGCATCGCGCATCGCGCCGCGCCGGGTCACGGCACCGCAATCCGTATGACCGCGCTGCGCTGCAGCGTCGTGGCGGCAAGGGGAATGGGGGTAGCCGCAAAGATTGGCGCGTTGCTCAGATTATAGCTCAGCGTCACTCGATAATAGCCGCCGCTCTCGTCCGTGCCGATGCTGATCGTCTGCGCGGCGGGCGCGGGGAAGGCGGCGCGGCTGGCCACAATGCTCTGCTCCACCAGCGCGCGTCGTTCGGTTGCGTCCAGGCCCGCCACTGCCGCCCGTGCCGCATCATTGGCCGCCTGTTGCAGGCTGTGGGCGGTCATGAACCAGCTGCCATAGACTAATATGCCAAACAGCAGGCTGATCAGCAGCGGCAGGGCAAAGGCTGCCTCAACTAAGACGCTGCCCGCGTCATGACGGGGCAGGGAGGCGATCGGCCGGAACCGGGGGGAGGGGCTTTGGCGCATAAGGACAGCATAGCGTCGCACGCTCAACAGCCGGTTTGATCGGCTTGCGGTGGATAGTACGCAATTCCCGCATATCTCGGCCCCACCGATCCGGCGGATCAATCGATCCTGATCCACTCCCTCCGAATCGGACCATGAATTTGCGTAAAAGCCGCACCGGCCGCCGTTTACGTGCCCTGTGTGGCCGCCACACGCTGGCCCGTCATCACGATCACCGCGCCCTCGGTGCCGTAGGTGCCATGGAGTTGCGCGATCGCCGCCTCCACCGGCATCACTGCCCCGCCATTGGTCAGCAGCCGCGTCGCCACCCGCCGGTCACCCTCGCCGCGCAGCACCCGTTCCAATTGCTCGCGAAAGTGCGGCCGCGCCGATACTTCTACGACGTCGGGCAGGGACACACTCGACAGCCTCTCTTCGGGCAGGCCGATCATCGTGCAGAATGTGTCGTCGGCAATCTCGATGAACCCGCGCGTCGATATCCGCACATAGCCCACCCCGCCATGCACGCTCATGGCTTTCAGGATCGCGGACTTGACGTCGGCCAACCGGTGACGGCGCATGTCCGCAGTAATGTCGCGCAGCAGCAAGGCGATGCCGTCGCCGAACGGGAATGTCTCGAAATGCAGCCAGGCGTCGCTGCGGAAGGGGGAGGGGATGTCCGCCGCGCTGGCCTCACCGGACGCCAGGCTGTGGCGGATATGCGCCTCGGTCAGCGTGCCGGCAAATTCCGGCAGCGCCTCCCATAACGACCGCCCTTCCAGATGCCGGTCCCACCTTTTGGTCATCGCCAGCGCCACGCCGTTGACATAATCGATGCTCAGGTCGCTGCGGCACAGGATCAGCCCCTGATAGATGCGGTTTGCCAGTTCGCGCATCCGGTCCGGCGCTGCGGCGGGACCATCGCTCACACCCAGACTGCGGAAACTCTCCACCCCCATGAAGATATGGGTCTCGCGGCCATGATGGGTGATCATCACCGGCTCCCGCGCGCCGACCTCCCGCCAATGCGCGAAATTGCGTACCAGTTCAGCGGCGGCAACGCTTTGCCCGCGACGGTCATCCAGCATGGCTCCATGGCTCCCTGTTCATGTAAGGAAGCCACGATACAGGACCGGATCAAAAGGTGAATCGACAGACCACTCCGTTTCGGAGTGAAGCGCGATTTAACTGCCGTAGGCGCGCTGATAGTCGAGCGCGTCGAGCATCTTGCCCCCCGCCATGAACACCGCGCCCGTGCAGGCCAGGGCCAGCAACTGCCCGCCAAAGCCGGGATATTGCTGCATATAGACGAGGCCGCGCTCGGACGCACCCAGCGCGAGCGCATAGATGATCAGAAACGCCTCAAACTTGGTCTTTATGGTGAAAAGGCGTTTGATGCGTTCCATTATGATCCCACCTGGCATTGCGGCCCGCCGCTATGGGATTAGATCGCCCGAAAGCTGCAAATGGTCAACAAGGGTTAACCATGATTGTTCGATCCGGGCGATCAGCCGCGTGTCGGACAGGTCGTCCGGCGCGATCTGTTCGGGCCAATAATCCGTGACGATCCGTGCGATCCCGTCGAGCTTGCCCTCATCCATCATGAAGCGTGGGTCGATCGTCGCCGGGTCAGCCACCACCCGCAATCGCAGGCAGGCGGGGCCGCCGCCATTGGCCATGGACTGGCGCACATCCACCGGCACCAGCCGCCGGATCGGTCCGTTGCCCACCACCATCTGCTCTAGCCATTGCCACACCGCTGGCGTTTCCTGCGCCTCGGTCGGCAGGATCAGCGCCATGCCGCCATCGGGCAGCGTCACCAGTTGCGCATTGAACAGATAGGATTTGATCGCATCGGTCAGGCTGACGGCGCTGGCTGGCACCTCGACAATCTCGACACCGGGCATCGCCGCGCGTAGATCGGCATAGAAGCCTGCCTTGTCGGCAAAGGCCAGTTCATGCGCGAACAGCACCCGCTCATTGGCGACCGCCACGACGTCATTGTGAAACGCCCCTGCCGCGATCGCCTCCTCGGACTGCTCGACAAACAGGGTCCGCGCCGGGGCCAGCCCATGCAGCCGCGCCACCGCCTTGCTCGCCTCAAGATGCTGGCGCGCGGGGAAGGGGCCACCCGACCGACCATAGACGAATATCTCCATCCCCGCCGCGCCATGATGGTCGCACAGCCGCATATGATTGGCCGCGCCCTCATCCCCGAACGGCGCTGGCACAGGTGCATGAACCGCAAAGGCGCGCGGATCGGAAAAGGCGACCCGCAACTGCGCCAGCGTTTGCGGCCATTCATGGCTGCGATGCGGCATGGTGACCAGGTTCGCGACGGTCAGATGGGTACGCCCGTCCGCGGTATCACTGGCGGGGGATACCGTCGCCGCATTGGCCGCCCACATGGATGATGCCGACATCGCCGCCGCCCGGATATGCGGCTCGGCCGCGCCAATATCCGTCCCCAACTGCGCCAGCCATATCCCGTCAGGCCGCCATTGCGGCAGGAACAGTCCTTGGGCTAGCCCCAGCCGGATATTGCCGCGCATCTTCTCGATACCCTGCAACGCCGCCGCGCGCGGATAGGCGACCGCGCCCGCGTTGCGCGAAGAGGCAAGATTGCCCAAACTCAGTCCGGCATAATTATGGCTCGGCCCGATCAGCCCGTCGAAGTTGATCTCGGTAACGCTCATGCCCGTCCCGCCATGGTGAAGCTCTGCCCCGGTTCCAGATGCAGCCGCGCCGCGCTCGCCGCGTCCAGCGACACCGCGCCACCCTCATCCTCGACCACAAAGCCATAGGTGCAGCGATAGTCGGCCAGCGTGCCGGTCGACACCAGCATCTTGACGCCGCCCTTTTCATGGCAGGATGACAAAGTGACGTCACGCGCCGCCGCGATTGTCTTGAGCTGGTCGATCTGACCCACCATCGTCGGCCCGCCGTCGAAAATATCGACATAGCCCGCATTGATGAACCCCTCGGTCTCCAGCATCCGCATCGCCGCCCGGCCATTGGGGTGGGGCAGGCCGATGACGGCGCGCGCGCTGTCAGTCAGCATCGCGGTATAGATGGGCGTCTTGGGCATCAGGTCAGCGATGAACTGGTTACCGTTCACTGCGTTGAATTCGTCCGCCTCCTGAAAATTCATGCCAAAGAAGCGCCCGGCCAGCCCATCCCAGAATGGCGATCCGCCCGCCTCGTCAATCACCCCGCGCAATTCGGCGATGATCCGGTCGCCAAAACGCGCCCGATGCCCGCGAATATAGAGATAGCGGCTGCGCGCCAGCAGCAGCCCAAGCCCCTCGGCCCGCTCACGCGGATGCAGGAACAGCCCGCCCACCTCGGTCGATCCCTCCAGATCGGTGGTCAGCGACAGCATCTGCGCCCGGAACGTCCGGGCCAGCTCCCGGCTATGCTGGGTCAGCACGCCCAACCGATAGGAATAAAAGGGCCAGCTTTGCCCCACGGTGCTGAAAATCTGGCAGGTGCCGCGGACCTGGCCCGTCTCGACATTCTCCAGCACCAGCACGATCAGTTCGTCCTTGATGCCGTCATCAGTGCGCCCAAGCGCAGTCGCCGTCCGCTCCAGCTTGGCACTGAGCGCCTTGCGATCGGGCGGCAGGTTGGTGAAGCCGCCACCCGTCAGCTTGGCCATCTCGTACAAGGTCTGCAAATCGTCCGCGCGCGCGGTGCGCATGATGAAGCTCAAGCGATCATCCCCTCTCTTTTATATTGCCCCTGCGCGATCCGCAGCAGCGCCAGCGCGGAAAGCTGCGCCCGTTCCGCCAGACTGTCGGTCAGCAGAAACTCCGCGTCGCTATGGATATTGCCACCGCGCGCGCCCATCGTATCGACCACCGGCACGCCGCACGCCGCGATATTATTGCCATCGCACACTCCGCCCGTATCGCGCCAGCCGATCGGCAGCCCCAGTTCCGCGCCACATCGCCGCACCAGATCGAACAGCGCCAGCGCTTTGGCGTCCATGGGCTTGGGCGGACGGCCAAAGCCGCCATGGCAATGCAGGCTGACGTCATGGTCGCGCGCCACGTCGTCTATAGTCCGATCGAGCAACGCCTGCGCCGCCACCTCGTCAGCAGGCGTCATCGGCCGGAAATTCACTCGCAACACGGCATGGTCGGGTACGACATTATTCGGTCCACCACCGTCAATCCTGGCCGGATTGCAGGAAAAACCCTTGCCGCTGGCCGCCTTCAGCCGCAGCGCCAGATCCGCCGCCGCCAGCAGCGCATTGCGCCCGTCATCCGGGTTCCGCCCGGCATGGGCGCTGCGTCCGGTGACGATGATGGAGAAATTGCCGCTCCCCGCCCGCGCGCCCGCCAGCGTGCCATCGGGCAGCGCGGGCTCATAGGTGAAGGCGGCCAGCTTGCCCGCCGCCGCCTGCCGCAGCAGTGCGGCAGAGGAGGGGCTGCCCACTTCCTCGTCGCTGTTGATAATGACATCATAGCCAAGCCTTGCCGCCTCGCCCGATGCCTCGAACGCCCACAGCGCTGCCAGCATCACTGCCAGCCCGCCCTTCATGTCGGCCACCCCTGGCCCGTTCAGCACCCCTGGCTCCAGCCAGCGCAGCGACTGGAACGGATGATCTATCCCGAATACCGTATCCATATGCCCGGTGAGCAGCAGCCGCACTGGCGCGTCAGGCCGGACCGACAGATGCAGGTGCCGACCGGATTCGACGCTGTTGATCCGCCCATCGGTCGCGACCGTCTCGACCGGCGCGGCCTCCACCAGCCGCACGTCGCCCGGCAGCACGGCAAAAGCATCCGCCAGCAACCCGGCCATCACGCCCAGCCCGTCCAGATTGCGTGACCCGCTGTTCACCGCGGCCCAGGCCTGCACCTGCGCCAGCATTGGCGCATCTGCCGCATGGTCCAGCAACGATTGATCGAGCGATGATGAAAGCGTCATCCCGCCGGGTCTATCAGACCCCGCGCCGCGCCTCCACCCCTGTGACAGCGTAGTCATTCTCCTCTCCGTTCGTTTCGAGCGAAGTCGAGAAACC
>NZ_JBMDKQ010000004.1:0-266071 GCF_057809795.1 Sphingobium sp. FG125 | reverse complement strand
CCGACGGAACGTCAGATCATCACTTTATGCTTGCAACGCGGGAGCCATCCACAGAAGACAGTCCGCATGTTGACAAGCTATCCTACCGATCAGATTTCCGCAAAGGTCGCTTGCGGACGCTCCCCCTACCCCTCTCCCTTGAGGGAGAGGGGTGCGCAGACTTGGCTGCTTGCAGCCTTAGTCGTAGCTGGATGAGGGTGTCACGGCCTCACGCGGACGCGCGCCGCTCGCGTCGATCCCCCTCATCCAACTCCGCCTAGACGACTGCGTCGCCAAGGCTTCATATCCTTCTCCCCCAAGGGGAGAAGGGCGTGTTGCTTCTCGCCGCCATCTTCCGCCCGGCGCACAAAAAAGGGGCCGACTGGGCGGCCCCTTTTGTCTCATCGGCTTTGCGTGCCCTTAGCGGGGCGGCTGGGCGCCTGCTGCGCCTTGCTGTTGCTGCATCATCTGCTGCATCTGCATGATTTCGGCACGCGACTTGAAGTCGTGGAGCGTGACGTCGAAGATCAGGATCGAACCGGCGGGGATTGGCCCTGCGGCCTGATCGCCATAACCAAGCTGCGGCGGAATCCAGAGGCGGTATTTGCCGCCCTTCTTCATCTTTTGCAGGCCTTCGGAGAAGCCGGGGACGACGCCGTCGATCGGCATCGGCGCCTGCGGATTTTCGTCGAACACGGTGCCGTCGAGCAGCGTGCCCTTATAACCCACCAGCGCCACGTCGGCGGCGGTTGGGCTGGGTCCGGTGCCTTCGGTCAGCACCTGATATTGCAGACCCGATGGCGTGGTGATCACGCCGTCAGCGCCGGCATTCTGCGCCATGAAGGTGGACGGCGAGGCTTCAATGCCCTGCTGCCCGGCCCAGGCGAGGCCACCAGCCGCCAGCGCAAGCGCGGCGACACCAATCCAGAGGCGCGTCAAAGACCCCCTGGCGATAGGACGAAGGGGAACGGCCGTTATGGACATGGCGAAGCTTCTCGCAATTATGAGCGGGCAGGCAGCAGGAAAGCGGGACGGCGCGGGCCGCCCCGGCGGCGCTTACTTCGCGCCGTCGCGCTCGGCGCGCTTGCGGTCCATCTTGCGGGCGCGGCGCACGGCAGCGGCCTTCTCACGGGCGCGCTTTTCCGAGGGCTTCTCGTAGTGACGACGCAGCTTCATTTCGCGATACACGCCTTCACGCTGCAGCTTCTTCTTGAGCGCGCGGAGGGCCTGGTCGACATTGTTGTCGCGAACGATGATCTGCATAAGTCCGTCAATCTCCAATCGAAAACGAGCGTTTTGCCGGGATTTTCCAATCCGTCCCGACAGCCCGTCGCAATAGCAAAGCCTGTGAGTCGTCGCAGGTCACCCTACGCCGTGTGGGGCGCGCCCTACCAGCAGAGTCGCGGCAGTTCAACCCCAAAGCCCGCGCTCTGGACTTACGTGCGCGGAAGGTGGATAATATTTGCCACTATATAAGAGAGGATCGCCCATGGCCAGCGCCGCAAAACGCCCCGACATATCCCCCGCCGAATGGGAGGCGCGCCAGCAACTGGCCGCCTGCTACCGCATATTCGACCATATGGGATGGTCCGAACTCATCTATAACCATATCACCGTGCGCGTGCCGGGCGAGGACAGCGCCTTCCTGATCAACCCGTTTGGCCTTGGTTATCATGAGGTGACCGCGTCCAACCTGGTCAAGATCGACATTGACGGCACGGTGCTGGACGGCAGCCCCTATCCGGTCAACCGGGCGGGCTTTGTCCAGCATAGCGTGTTCCACCGCCATTTGCCCGACGCCCATTGCATCATCCATACCCATACGACGGCGGGAGCGGCGGTGAGCGCCTGCGCCGAGGGACTGCGCCCGATCAGCTTCTACGCCGCCGCCTTTGCCGGACGGATCGCCTATCATGAGTTTGAGGGCGTCACGATTCGCGGCGAGGAAGGCGAGCGGTTGATCGCCAATCTGGGCGACAGGCGGGTGATGATGCTGCGCAACCACGGCACGCTGGTGATGGCACAGAGCCTGCCCGAAGCCTTTTTGAAACACTGGATGCTCCAGCGCGCCTGCGAGATTCAGGTGGCAGCAGGCGCGGCGGGGACGCCGGTGGAACTGAGCGCAGACGTGATCGCGGTGCATCAGCGCGATCTGGCCGGGGTGCAATTGCCAGTCGGGCCGGGCGTGCCGGATTTTCAGGCGATGGTGCGGCTGATCGACCGGGTGGACCGGAGCTGGCGGGATTAATCCCCTCCTCCATAGGCTTCAAGGCGGCGGGCAGCTATTCCCCTCATCGGCCAGCCGTCGCACCTCCTGCGCGGCGACCTGGGCCAGCCAGGCGCGGCGTTCGGCCTTGTCGGCATTTTCCTCTGCCAGTTTGCGCGCGGCCTGCGCCTCGTTGCGCTGCTGCACGGCCATGCGGGCATAGGTGAAGGCAGCGATCGACAGGCCGCTCAGCACGACGATGAGCAGGAAGGCGAAGGCACCCAGCGCCGCGGCGATGCGACGGCTGCGGCGCTGGTCGCGGCGATAGAGGCTGGCATAAGGGGTGCCGAGCAGCCCGGCGATCAGCTTGAGCTTGACGATATTGCGGTCATTCTTCTGGAGATCGGGCGCCAGCGGTTCGAGCGGCTGGTTGCGGTCCAGTTCGCCATTGGCGTCCAGGGCAAACAACAACGGCGCGGGAAAACAGTCGGTGGCGGGATCGCCAGGCTTGCCCGCCGCGATCAGCGCGAATACCGGGGCGTCCGGGTTGATCGTCTTGAAGCTGCGAATTTCCTTGTCGACCCAGACCGATCGGGCGGCGCTTGGTGAGCAGATGACGATCAGCGCGTCGGAGCGGGCGAGCGCGCCCTGCAATTTGGGGCCGAGTTCGGCGGCCCCGGCCAGTTCATCCTCATCGCGGAAAATCGGCCGCAACCGGGCGGGGATCGGGCCACGATCGCCCGGCGTGCCGACCAGCGCCTTGGGCACGCGATAATTTTCGATCGCGCGGTGGAGCCAGCGGGCGACCTTCATATCGGCATGGCTGTAGCTGATGAAGGCGGCATAGCGCCCCGCCCCCGCCCCACCGACCAGCGCGGTCAACTGTTTGGCGAGGTCCGCGCCACCGCTCAGCACTGGCTTTCCGACCATGGCGGCAGTATCCACGGGGATGGAGATGATCTTGCTGAAAGGGTTGGACATGAAGCGCAAAATCCTAATCGCAAGCGGGGCGATGATGCTGGCGGCGAGTGGGGCGATGGCGCAGGATGCAGCGCCTGTTGCCAAGGCACCCGCCGACCCCTTCGCGCAGGCGATCGCCGCGCGGCAGGTCGCCGACTTTGCCCGGCGCGAGGGCGATCCCCATGCGATGCTGACCGCTGCGCGGATGCTCAAGCAAGTGCCGATGACCGATGGCGCGACTCCGGCGGAGGGTGACGCGGCCTTTTCGCCCGATGCGCTGTTTGCCGAGGCCAAGGCGCTGGCGCGCGACGACCAGGCGTTGCTGTTGCAGATCCGGCTGGCCCAGTCGGCGGCGGGGCGCGGCGTAACCGCGTCGGCCTTTGGCAAGGGGCTGGTGCGGCGGGTGCAGGATGTCGGCGCGCGCAACGCTTATCGCTTCACTGTGACGGCCAAAGGTGGCGAGCCGCTGCGCATCGGCGCGATCGGCGACATTGGCACCAGCATGTATATCCGCCTGCTCGATGCGTCGGGCAAGCAATTGTGCCTGGACGATAATGCCGATTATGCGCCGGTCTGCGCGGTGACGCCGCGCGCGTCGGGACAATATCGCATCGACATCGGCAACAAGAGCGCGGCCAAGAGCCGGACGGTGATTTTGAGTAATTGAAATCGGCATCGCGTCAGTTGCCGGTATAGAGTTCGCCGATCGACAGGCTGGCCTGCCCCTGCGCCTTGGCCAACAGATCGCGGATCGGCGCGACCAGCCGGGCGGCGGCGCGCTGATTTTCGACCGTGCGCAACAGAACCCGGAAGGCTTCGGGCGGCTGGGGCGTCACCAGGGCTACGACATGGTCCGCGCCATAGGGGGCGATCACCTGACTTTCGAGGACGGGGAGCGACTGGCCGGGCGCAAGGCGACCATCGCCGTCCGATGGCGCGGCGGGGAAGAGGCGCTGGACGGTGCCGTCCGACGCTATGTTGAATACTGTCGCATATTGGGGTGCGGCTACTGACTGAGCGGTCCCCTGCTGCGCCAGCGCCAGCGTGACGGGCGCGCCGGACGGATAGCGCGCGCCATTGTCGAGTGGGCCGACCATCAGCCGGGTGCGCTGTTCCGACAGAAGCGGGCGCAGTGCCTCGATCGCGGCCCATTTGTCGATGACCCCGCGTAGTTGCGGCAGGGTTTTGACATTTTGCGCGACCATATCGCCGGTACGGCGGAGCATGGCGTGACGGACAGTGTCCCAGACGAAATCCGCGCCCTTGCCATCGGTCAGGATGCGCCAGGGATGGTCGCCGGTGACGCTGGCCCGCGCCTTCACATCCGCGACATAGAGGCCGGGCAGCGGCGGCGCGACAGGGGGCGCGGGGGGCGGCGGCACGGTGGCGAACAGCCCCTGCCCTTCGCGGCCCGGCGGGATGATGCTGCTGCTTTCCTGCCGCTGGCCGCTCAACATGCGGACCTGGACATTGAGATAGGTGCCCAGTTCGCCGATGGTCAGCTTGCCATCGCCATCCTGATCCGCCGCCATGCCCGTGCCATCGGCGCGCGGTGTGGTCAGCCCCTGTTCGAACGACCAGGTCAGAAAACCGCGCGTCGGCGCGCCCTCGACCGGCAAGGCATTTTCCCAGGCGACCTGATCGTCACGGGCTGCGCTGATATAGAAGAGGTTGGGCAGATCATCCCGCGTGGCGGTGAGCGCCGCGCCCTCGACCGAGGCCCCCTCTGCCGAAACCAAGGTGCTGGCGAAGCGCGGTGCAGGGCGCGACCCCAGTTCGACATTGCGCCCGCCCAGCGTCAGGCGCGGGGTCATTCCCATGGCGCGCGGATCGACCGAGCGGTGCAATGTGCCGGAATGGCAGGTGTCGGCCATCATCAGCACCTGCACCCCGCGCGGGACATAAAGGGCAAGCCAGGTGTAAAAATCCTTGTCGACGATGAAACGTTCGGCGTCCCTGCTGTCGGGATCGAAGCCGGGCAGCGGCAGGAACTGATCGGTATCGCCGTCGCGCGTCCCCTTGACGCTGGCTTCGGCCAGCGCGCCATGACCGGTATAGTAAAGGAAGATCCAGTCACCCGGTTTGGAACGAAGGCCCAAAGCATGGAGTGCGGTTTCGACTGTAGTGCGACTGACGCCGTCATTACGCAACACTGTGACATCGCTGGCACCCTGGCCGCGAATCACTGTTTCCATGGCCTGGAGGTCATTTTCGGGACCGGCCAGATCCATGATGAGCGAGGAGCGGAACTGCCAGGCACCGACCAGCAGGGCGCGGGTTTCGGCTTTGGCGATCGAAGGAGATGCCAATATTGTGACAAAAGCCGCTAATACTGTTGCCCAGAGTCCACGAAGCCCCTTCGCCACTTGGAATCTCCCGCGCTTTTTTGTTGCCTGTTCAGTTATAACCCCATAATCTCATAATGGTTGGGGGAGCAATAACTATATCATGACTCAGGGTGGAACGATGATAATAGTCAGAAGCTTCTTAGCCATTGCTTCTGCGGGACTTTCGCTGAGCGTGGCGTCCGTTGCGCTGGCGCAGGCCAGCACCCCCGCAACCCCACCGCAGGATCAGCAGGGCCATGCGACCGACGGCGCGGCTGCACGGGGCGTGCGCATCATCGCCCCCGAAGCGCCACCCGCAAACGTTGTTGCGAATGGGCAACAAACCGCTCCAGCCACCAAGCCTCATGCGACCAATGCGATCGCGCCGGTGAAGCTGCGTCCGGCCGATCCCGTCGGGACGCGGCCAGCCCCCGCACCCGCAGTGCTGAAAGCCTGCGACCGGCCGGTGTCCAAGCCCACGCTCCGCTTTGCCGATCCCGCCCGGTTCGACCGCGCGCTTAAAGGTGCGTTGCGGCGGGGCAAGACCGTCGTGGTCGATCTTGATGCGCCCTATCCGGTCGCCAATGAAGCGCCCGCGCCGCTGGGCGCCTGGCTGAACGAGGTTGAGAAGAGCGGCGGCATGGTCACGGTCAGCCCCTATTGCCAGAAGGGGCGCGGTCTTGGCGGCTTCCTAGCCAAGCTGTTCGGCGGCGGCCCTGCCGAACCATATAAGGCCGCGCGCGCCTATGATGCAGTGCTGCATGTCGATGCGGTCGACCAGATCGTCACTCAAGTGGAATTCGCGCCGCGCAAGGCGATGAAATGATCGCGCGCGCTGCTTTGTCTCTAGCGCCCCTGTTCCGCGCCATGGCAGCGCTCGGCCTGCTGGTCGCGCTGCTGGCTGGCGGCGGGGCGGCACAGGCCGCGGACGAACCCCGGCTGGCGCTGGTGATCGTCAATGGCGCCTACCAGTCGTTCGACAGGCTGGCAGCCACCTATGCCGATGGTGACAAGATCACCACCGCGCTCAACGCCACCGGCTTTGTCGATGCTAGCGGCGAGGGGCCGGTGCAGGTGCGCCGCGACCTGTCGCGCGACGCGATGCTGGCCGCGATTGCCGATTTTCGTGCCAAGCTGACCGCTGCCGGACCCAAGGCGTTCGGGATGCTCTATTTTTCCGGCCATGGCGCGGCGCTGGGCAGCTATGGCGACGTCATGCTGCTGCCGGTCGATGCCGGGCGCGACGTGACTGCAGAGACGGCAACGCTGACCCGCGCGGCGCTGACCCGCAACCTGCTGGGTTCGGGCGCAAAAACCATGCTGATCGTGCTGGACATGTGCCGCAACGTGCTGGCCGCGCCGCCGCCATCGCTGGCGCAGATGATCGCCGACCAGACCGGAGTGGAAACCAGCGCAGTGGGCGAGTTGGCCGGGAGCAAGGGGCTGCGCCGCATGGTGCGCGCGCCCGCCGCCGCGATCCGGCCCGATCAGGGCTATCTGGTCGCCTTTTCCACCAGCGCCGACCAGTTCGCCTTTGACGATGGCATTTTTTCCAAGGTGCTGGCCGAAGAAATCCGCCGCCCCCAGCAGAATATCGCCGATGCCTTAAAGCGCGTGTCGGATCGGGTCGCGCTGTCATCAGGCAAGAATTTCCAGAAGCCGACCTTCGACTATGGCCTGCAAGGTGCCCCGCCCTGCTTCATTTCCTGCGACCGGGCGGCGAACGACCGTTTCTATGATTGCGCCAACTGCCCGTGGATGCGCGCCATCCCCGCCGGCACCACGCCGTTCGGGTCGCCCCCATCGGAGCCGGGACGCGGCAGTGACGAGCCGGTGCAGGCCAATGTGCGGATCGAACGGCCCTTTGCGATCGGCGTCTATGAAGTGACGATCGCGGAATGGAATGGCTGCGTGCGGGACAATGCCTGCACGAAGCTGGGCAATTGGGCGAAGGAAAATCCCAACCCGCTGATCCCCGCGACCGACATTAGTTATGAGGATGCGCAGGCGTTTCTGGCCTGGCTGACGGTCAAGTCCGGGCGCACCTATCGCCTGCCGACCGAGGCGGAGTGGGAATATGCCAGCCGGGGCGGTACGCCGAGCGCCTTTCCGTGGGGCGATGACATCAGCCCAAGCCAGGCCAATTATGACCATACCGCCCGCTATCGCGGATCGGATACCGCGCCCTATCGTGGCTATCCCGAAAGCGTGAACGGTTACCCCGCCAACGCCTTTGGTCTTAACCAGATGCAAGGCAATGTGTGGGAATGGACGTCGGGCTGCACCGACCAGTCCTGCCGGACGCGGGTGATCCGTGGGGGATCGTTCGAGAGCGCACCCGATGCGCTGCGATCGGCCAATCGCTTCACCGTTGCGCCATCCAAGCGACGGCAGGATGCGGGGCTGCGTGTCGTACGTGATCTGGACCCGGACGAGATAGTCGGCGCGTCCTGACAATTTTTAATGAGGGGAGGAACCGGACAGGGAAGCCGGTTCCGCAACAGGGGTGAGATGATGAGGAAATATCTGGCGACGGCGGCACTGATGGCGGTTGTGCCGGGGACGGCGCAGGCTTCGGCCTATCTGGCGACGGTGGGCAGTCCTAACAGTCTGCAACATGGCGCGGTGACCACGGCGCTGAACCTTAATGACCTGGACTATGACGATGACCCGGATACGCCCGGTTTCGACATGGAGGGGGATGCCGATACGATCGGCGGCGCGATCAGCTATTGGGGGTCCGCAGGGGTCGAGGGTCAGCGCTACGAACTGCGCTATCAAAAGGCGCTGCGTCCGTTCGAGGGCAGCCGCGCCCGCGTGCTGATCGACCCGGTGCTGAATGTCCTGCACGTCAACAATGGCGCGACCGCGACGATGGGGACGCTGTCCACCGGGATCGAGATACCGGTCCAGCCCAACTGGCTGATCACCCCGCGCATCGCCTATGGCGTGACCGACGCGGGCGCCTTTTTCGGATCGACCAGCAGCGACCTGATCACCGTGTCGGCCAGCAGCCGCTACAAGATCGCACAGGTCGGGCGCGGCGACCTGACGATCGGCAATATGATCGGCTGGTCCACCACCACCAATTGGGGGCTGGGCCGTGACCCGGCCTTCTATCTGAAGGAAAATGTGTTCACCTTCCGCAATGGCGTGGCCTATCAGCTGCCGTTCAAGGGGCGGATGTTCGGCGGGCGGCAGGGATCGCTGCGCGCCAGCTACACCTGGACCAAGCTGACCGACGATCCGCAATCCTATGAAAATGTCCATGAAGCGGCGCTGAGCATCGGTGTCCGTACCCGCGAGGCGGAACAGAAGAGCAAGGCGGAGCAACTGCGCATCGGCCTGATCTACACCCATGGCACGAGCAGCTTTTCGCATGATTTCGACTATGACGCGGTGACGCTGACCATCGGCTATCGCTTCTAAAAGCGGCACATCCAAGGGGAGGAACGGGCGATGACGCATGGGGCCAGAAGCTGGGGTGTTGCGGCATTGCTGGCGCTGTCGGGGGTCGGCCTTTCGGCGTTATCGGCGCAGGAGGCGGACGATCCGCTATTCATGACCGGCGCGCAGCCCGTTTCTCCCGAAGATTATGCGAAACTGCCCAAGCAGGGGCGGTTTCGGGCCTATCTGCCCAAGCGGGTGGACCTGTCCAACGCCTATCCGCCGCCCGGATCGCAGGGACCACAGCCCAATTGCGTCGCCTGGGCCACCACCTATGCCGCGCGCACTTTCCTGAATTTCCGCGACAAGGCGGTGCAGCCCGCCACCCCCGCCGACCAGATGAGTCCGGCCTATGTCTATAACCGGCTGCGCCCGGCCGGATCGCCGTGCAGCGGAACGATCAGCATCGTCCAGGCGCTGACCTTGCTCAAAAATGAGGGGACGGTCAGCCTGGCCGACTTCCCAGACGATATGACCAAATGTGCGATCCCCGCGCCCGAAGCGCTGAAAGCCAAGGCGGGCCATTATCGCCTGCTCGACTGGCGCGCGGTCGACCGCGAGGTGAAGGACGACTGGCGCACGCCGATCATATTGGATGACGTCAAGGGCGCACTGGCACGCGGCGCGCCGGTGATCTTCGCCATGCCGGTGCCTGCCGATTTCAAGGCGCATCGGGGCAATGGCATCTATGCCCGTGCCGACAAGCCGGACAAGGCCAGCTATCACGCCATGGCGATCGTGGGCTATGATGAAGAGCGGCAGGCGCTGCGCATCATGAACAGTTGGGGTCCGATCTGGGGCGACAAGGGCTATGCCTGGATCGACTATGCGACCTTCCGGCTGCTGACCGGGGAAGCCTATTCGCTCGAAGCGCCGGTGACCCCGGCAGCGCCCGGTACGCTGCCGTCTGCGCCCAAGAGCGCGGCGCAGATGGTGAGTGAACAGGCCGCCGCCATGCCGTGCGGCGCCGTCAGCGTGAAGGGCGGCGCGGTATCGGGCTTTTCCGGCGACCTGAACGCGATCGCCGCCTTGCGCGAAGCCGCGTTGAAGGCGGACCCAAGGACCAAGTTCGAGGTGCGTCATTTGCCCTGGCCGCAATGCGAGGCGGCGCTGACGCTCGCTGCACCACTGTCGCGCGCGGGGACGCGGATCGCGGCGCTGACCGAGGCGGGCGCGCCTCGCGAGGGCGATCCGGTGACGATGAAGGAAAATGAGATTTTCGGCGTCAGCGCGACCACCATAGCGGCGCGGCCTTACCTAAGCATCATTTATCTACAGGCCGATGGCAGCGCCGTGGAACTGCATCGCGGCCATCCCGAACCCGATCGCAAGGGCGTGCGGCAGGTGATGATCGGCCTGTCCAAGACCGCGCAACGCTATGCCGTCGCCCCGCCCTTCGGCCCGGAACTGATCGTCGCGCTGGCGTCCGACAAGCCGCTGTTTGGCGATGATGAGGTGGTCAATGGCACCGAACGGCAGTTTCTGACGCGGCTGCGCGCCAAGCTGGTCAGCCATCCCGGTGACGGCGTGTCCGCCGCCTTCGTCCGCCTGCACACCAGCAACTGACACTCGCAGTGACCGGGGCGATGCGCGGGGGCAAGCAGGGCAAGGGACTAAGGCTACCGCCGGTCGCGCCAATCGTGCGGTTCGGGGCGATGGGGGTCGCCTTTCTGCTTGGCACATGGGGCTTTAGCCAAGCCTATGGGCAGGCCGGAATCGCCTCCACCCTGGCGCAGGATGCGTTCCGGTCGCTGCGGCTGATCGTCGGCAATTTCCCGCAGGCGCTGGAGGCGCGCGATTTGCCCGTCGCGCTGCATATCGCGCGCTGGGCGCTGCCGCTGCTGACCTTCTGGTCCACCGTCGCGCTGGCGTGGGAGCAGTTGCGCAATCCCTGGCGGCTGGCGATGATCCGGGCGCGCGGCGACCATCTCGTGATTACAGGCGACGCCGATAGCGGGCTGGCGGCACAGGCGGCGTCCGGCGCACTGGATGAGGGGCGGCGGGTGCTGTTGTGGCCCGACGATCCACGCACTGTTTGGGTCGCAGACGCGATCGAGGCCGGGGCGGCGGAGGTCGAGCAGGCGGAAACAGACTGTAGCGTGCAGGCACTGGCGCTGGACAAGGCGCGGGCGGTGCTGCTGCTGAGCCGGGAGGCGCGGACCAATATCGCGCTGGCCTCTGCCGTTCTGGGGCAAGCGGCGCGGGTGCGTGCCGCTGGCGATCCGCTGGACGTCATATTGCGCGTGGATGATCTCGACCTGCGGCGCAGCGTCGAGCAGCGTTTCGAGCAAGGCGACCGCAAGACCGCGCGGGTGCGGCTGGCGGCGCTGCCCGACATTGCGGCACGGCAACTGGCGCTGGCCCGGCCGATCGACGGTTTTGCCCGTGCGGGACAGGCTGGGCGCGGGGTGCTGGTGATCGGCTTTACCCCGCTGGTCGAACGCTATGTGCTGCGGACGCTGGCGGGCGGCCATTATCGCGACGGGGGCAAGCCGTCCTTCTTCATCCATCTGGCCGATGCGGCGATGGCTGAGGCTGGTTTCCGCGCGCGCAATCCGGGGGCGGACAGCCTGTCGCCTGTGCGCTTTGTCGAGGCGCGGCCTGACCCGGCGGGGATCGGGGCGCTGATTGACCTGCATGTCGCGGCGCAGGGTGAGCCGGTTGCGATCCTGATCGATGCGGGCGGGGATGACCGGGCGCTGGCGATCGCGCTGGCGGTCGATGCGCGCTATCGCGCCGCCGCGCTGGTCGCGCCCCCCATCCATGTGCGGATGGATGGCGGGCATGACGCCCGGCTGGGTGCTGGGATTTTGCCGTTCGGGGCGCTGGCCGATCTGGCCGATCCCGACATGCTGTTGCAGGACCGGCATGACGCGCTGGCCCGGTCGATCCATGATTTCTATCTGGAAGGCCGCTTTGCCGAAGGGGAGCGGATCGGCGTAAGGGCGTCGATGCAGGAATGGGAAAATCTGCCCGAAAGCTTCCGCGACGATAACCGGCTGGTCGCCGACTGCTATCAGTTGAAACTGCGCGACATTGGCGCGCGGCTGGTGGAGGGCAGCGGACCGTCGCTGCTGCTGACGCCCGATGAGCTGGAGGAGTTGTCGCGCGCCGAGCATGATCGCTGGATGGCGGCCAAGCTGGTGCAGGGCTGGACATTCGGGCCGGTGCGCGACGACGCCAAGCGGCTGCATCCCGACATCATTCCCTATGATGATTTGAGCGAGGCGATCAAGGATCTGGACCGGGAGCAGGTGCGGATCATGGCGCGGTTGCTGGGCGCGTCAGGACGAAGGGCATTGCGGGTGCTGCGCATGGCGATCCTGCCGGGTGGCGAGGCCGCGCCGCCCGATCCGGGCGCGCTGCTGGCGGCGCTGGATGTGCATTATCCCGACCGGGTACCGCTGTTTGCGGGCGATCTGGCCGATGGCTGGTCACGGGCGATGATGGGCGCGCTGTATGAGCGGGGGCGGCTGATCCAGTTGAGGCTGACCAGCCATGTCCAGGCGATCATCGACAGGCTGCATGGCAGCGACGCAAGGATGGCGGCGGAACTGGTGCGCGCGGCGGACAGCATTTACGCCACGGCCGATCCGGCGGTCCTGTCGGATGCGCAACTGGTCCTCACGCCGGGTCCGATGGAGGATAATCGCGCCGTGCAACTGGGCAGCGATGGCGCGATTGTCCGGGCGCCATGGGCGCGCTGAGGGGCAGTCGCAAAATCCTTGCCGCGCTGGGGGCCGGGCTGTGGCTGATCGGGCGCGCGGCGCGTGGCATGGCGCGGCGGCTGGTGGCGGGCGACCGGCTGGCGCAGCGGCAACTGGCCGATGGCCTGCCGCTGCATGTGTGGCGACCCTTGCGCACGCTGCTGCCGCTCGCCGCGCTGGCGGGGATGATCGCCGGGATTGGCGCGGCGCGGCTGCTGGCCTTGTATAACGCGCAGATTCCGGTGCAGGCGACATTGGCGCAGACGTTGCTGCGCGACATCGTGCCGTTGCTGGTCGGGCTGTTCGCGTCGGGCAGCGTGTCGGTGGCGCTATCCTCGCGGCTGGGGGCGATGTCGCTCAATCGGGAGATTGACGCGCTGGAGGCGCTGGGGCGCGATCCGGTTGGCCATGCGCTCGGCCCGGCCTTGGTCGCAGTGCTGCTGTCGGTGCCGATCCATATGATGCTGGCCGGGCTGGCTGCGCTGGTCGGTTGCGCCCTGCCGCTGGCGATCATGGCCAATATCGACTGGGCGCAATGGGCGGGCTTTGCCTTTTCCCACGACGCGGCGGGCGCGATGCTGACCGGCATGGGCAAGGTGCTGGTCTATGCACTGATCGCCTTTGGCGTGGGCGGCGCGGTGGGGGCCAAGCCGGTGCGATCGCCCGCCGACATTGGCCGCCGCGCGACCACCGCCTTTACCGCCGGGCTGCTGGGGATTTTTGCCGCGGCGGCGGTGTGGACAGCCTTGGCATGAGCGAGTTGCTGGCCTTTGCGGGCGTCAGTCTGGTGTTGGGCGGCGTGCGGTTGCTGGACCGGATCGACCTGACCATCGCGGCGGGCGAGCGGGTCGCCATCGTAGGCGAGAGCGGATCGGGCAAGGGCTGGCTGTTGCGGTTGGGCGTAGGGCTGGCGGAGCCGGGCAGCGGCACGGTGCGGCTGATGGGGGTTGCCCTGGACGATGCCGATACGGACCAGCGCCGCCTGTTGCGCGCGCGGTGCGGGCTGGCGATGCAGGGCGGGTCGTTGCTGGGCGACCTGAGCGTCGAGGAGAATATGCGGCTGGCGCTGGGCCGCGTCGGCGGGCGTGACGCGCGGGCGGCGCGGCGGATCGACCGGCTGTTGCTGGAATATGGGCTGGAGCAGGCAGCCAGCATCCGCGCCGACATGCTGTCCATCGGTGAGCGGCGACGGGCGGAACTGGCGCGCGCCTTCATGCGTGATCCTGACCTGCTGATTCTGGACGAGCCGTTCGAGGGTGCCTATGCGCGCGGCGCGGCACTGGAGGAGCAAGTGCGGCGGCGGATCGTGCCGCATGGCCGGGCGCTGCTGCTGCTGACGCAGGATGCGGCGCTGGCGGGGCGATTGTGCGAGCGAGTGTGTCGGCTGGAGGCTGGGCGGTTGGTATGACCAACCTCCGTTCGGGCTGAGCGAAGTCGAAGCCCTCCACTGAGCACAGCGAAGTGCCTTCGACTTCGCTCAGGCAAGCCCTTCGACAAGCTCAGGGCGAACGGAGGTAATGAACGTCAACAAGGCGCAGTGCTAACCTTGCCCGACACCGCATCCTCAACAAAGGCCGCGACCGCCTGTTCGATCGCGCCCTGAAACGCCACCGCACGGGTGGTGCCTGCTGCCGAGGCGATCGGCTGGGTGGCGCAATAGCGACCGGTCCACACCGCCTTGCCCTGCGCCACCTGGGTCACGTCGAAGGCGACCACCGCCTGGGCCGCTCCGGCACCGGTCACTTCCTCGAACCGGTCGAGCGTCGCCACAACCCGGCGGTCGGCGGCGAGCGACAGGTCCGGCCCGGTGACAGCGGCAAAGCGGGTGCGTAGCCCGGCGACCAGCGCGCGGGCGAGCATGGTGGCCGGGGGTTCTTCCCAGAACAGCGTCGCGGCCTGGCGGATTTCGCCGGGCGTGGCGGCGTCGACATAGGCGTAGCGCAGTCCGCCGCTCAACCCCCGCGCCTGCACGGGGGCGACCGCCAGCGTCGGCGCAGGCTGGACCGGGCCGGGGGTAAAGCGAGGCGAAACACGCATGGTGACCGGGGCATCGCCCCCTTTCAGCGCGGCACAGCCGGGAAGCGTAAGGAGCAGGAGGATCGAGGCAAAGCGCGTCATTTCTGTCCTCCCGGCGGTGGCGGATCGGCATAGCGCTGGCCCCGGATCGCGAAGGTCGGATCGCCCGCCAGCCTCTCGCTCAAATTGCCAAGGCTGGCGCTGGTGCGTTCCAGATTGGCGCTGGTGGCGATCAGCGAGGCGGAGGCACCTTCGAGGATCATCCGCGCTTCGCTGGCGCTGCCCTTCCCTTCGGCGAGCAGCCCGGCGATGCTGGTCTGGTTCTGCGCGACCATCGCCTGGGTTTCGCGCAATATGCCGTTGAGCGCCGCGATGTCGATCTCCGACGCGCGGCCGGTCGCCTTGCGGACGTGGGAGAGGGTCAGCGCAATATCGCCCTGTCCCGGCGTGAAGCTGCGGTCGAGCTGGGTGCTGAGCGAGTTCAGGGCGGCGAGGGTTTCGGTGGCGTTGCGGGCGACCTGCGCCATGTCGACTGCACTGCCCGATCCGTCGCCCTGCAACATGGTCGCCAGCCGTTGCGCCATGGCGTTGGCAGTGCGGGCGACGGCGGCGGCTTCGCCAATCGCGACCGAGGCGGTCTCGAACAGGTCGGCGGGGCGGCGGCATCCAGCAATGGCGTCGGACGTCGCTGGACCAGCGATGCTGTCGCAGCCATAAGCGCGGCGGGCGGTAGCGCATTGGGCGGTGGCGGTTTCCAGCGCGACCAGTTCGATGCGCGGGGCGGTCAGCGGATTGGCGGCGGCGACGGTGGCGAAGGCGCAGGGCGATGGCCGCCAGTCCTTTGCCACGCCCATATGGACCGCGAAGGTGCGGCTGGCCCCGTCCAGCTCGACCGAGCGGACCTGGCCGATGGGCGCGCCGCGAAAATAGACCTGAACGCCCGGCGAAACGCCTTCGACATCGTCGAGCGTAGTGGCGATGATCCGCTGGCGGAAGAAGGGATCGGGGACCAGCGCCAGTATCGCGACCAGCGCCACGGCGAGGATCGCGGCCCCGACGCCCCATCTGATCTGCGTTGTCGCGTCCGGCGTCATCGGCCCCTCCCCTGCCGGTCACAACAGACCCGCAGGGGTGTCTTGTCAAGCGGGATCAGACACGCCGAAGCCGCCGCCACCGGGGGTTTCGATAATGAAAATATCGCCTGCCTGCATATGGGCGGTGGCGGTGGGGCCAAGCGGTTCGACGTTGCCGTCAGCCCGTTCGATCGCGTTGCGGCCGGGGCTGCCCGGCGCGCCGCCAGCCACGCCGAAGGGCGGGACGATGCGGCGGTTGGAGAGGATGCCGGCGGTCATATCCTCCAGAAAACGGATGCGGCGCAGCGCACCGTCGCCGCCCTTGTGAAAGCCCGGCCCGCCGGAGCCGGGGCGGATCGCAAATTCTTCCAGCAGTACCGGGAAACGGGTTTCGAGGATTTCGGGATCGGTCAGGCGGCTGTTGGTCATGTGGGTCTGCACCACCGGCGCGCCGTCGAAGTCCGGGCCAGCGCCGGAGCCGCCCGCGATCGTCTCATAATATTGGTGGCGGGCATTGCCAAAGGTCAGATTGTTCATCGTCCCCTGCGCCCCGGCCATCACGCCCAAAGCGCCGAACAGCGCGTCGGTGACGACCTGGCTGGTTTCGACATTGCCCGCGACCACGGCGGCAGGGTGGCGGGGACGGAGCATCGAGCCTTTAGGAACGATGATGGTGATCGGCTTCAAACAGCCGTCGTTCATCGGCACCGCCTCGTCGATCAGGGTGCGTATGACGTAAAGGACGGCGGCGCGGACGACCGAGACGGGGGCGTTGAAATTGCCGGGAAGCTGGGCCGACGATCCGGTGAAATCGACGGTGGCGGAACAGGTCGCGTGATCAACCCGGACAGCGACCTGAACAATCGCACCATTATCCATCGCATAGGTGAATTGGCCGTCGGACAGGCGGGTGATGAGGCGGCGGACGGCAGCTTCGGCCTGATCCTCGACATGGGCCATATAGGCGGCGACGGTGGCCGGGCCATAATCGTTGCTTATCCGTAACAGTTCCTGACTGCCGCGCGCGCAGGCGGCGATCTGGGCAGTGAGGTCGGCGACATTCTGGTCGATATTGCGTGCAGGCCATCGTCCCGACGCCAGCAGCGCGCGGATATCGGCTTCGCGGAACGTGCCGCGATCGACCAGCAGCATATTGTCGAGGATGACGCCTTCTTCCTCGACGCTCATGCTGCCCGGCGGCATCGAGCCGGGGGTGATGCCGCCAATATCGGCATGATGGCCGCGCGCCGCGACATAATAGGCAGGCGCGGCGTCTTTATGGACAAACACCGGCATGACGACGGTGACGTCGGGCAGATGGGTGCCGCCATCATAGGGGGCGTTGAGGACGTAGACGTCACCCGACTGCATCCCGCGCCCGTCAATCGGCTGCCCGTCTGCTCCGGTGCCGCGCCGCGCCATGATCGTGCGGATGCTGTCGCCCATGCTGCCCAGATGGACCGGCATATGCGGAGCATTGGCGACAAGATTGCCCGTCGCATCGAACAGCGCGCAGGAAAAATCGAGCCGTTCGCGGATATTGACCGAGGAGGCGCTGTTCTGGAGCGCGGCCCCCATTTCCTCGGCAATTGCCATGAAGAGGCCACCCATGACTTCGAGCCGGACGGGATCGACGGCGCTGGCGTCCCCCGTCTGCGGCGCTGGACGGGGGGTGTGGCGGGTGAGGATCAGATTGCCGATCGCGTCGATCCGGGCGCGCCAGCCCGGTTCCACGGCGGTGGTGGAGACCGGGTCGATGATCAGCGCCGGGCCGTCGATGACGCTGGCGGCGGCCAGACCCGCCCGGTCGTGGACCGGGGCGGTTTCGCCTGCATAGTCGATATGAGCCAGCGGTGGCGCAGGTTGCGCGGCGATGGTGACGATGGCGCTCATCGCTTCGCTGGTGTCGGCAATCGCCTCGACCCGCGCCATGTCGATGAGGATGCGGCCCTGTCCGACAAAACCGAAGCGGGCGCTATGCTGGGTCAGGAAATCGGCGCGCATGGCGTCGATGTCTGCCAGCGGCACGTCGAACAGGCTGTCGGTGCCGTCATAGCGCAGCCGCAGCAGGGTTTCGATCCGGTCGGCCTGCGGCAAATCGGCGCGCGCGTCGGCAGCAAGGGCCGCCAGCGCCTGATCGAGTTGCGCCATATTCTGCGCGTCGAGGGGCAGCGCCAGCGTCCGCTCCCGCACTGCGCGGCGATCAGCCAGGCCCATGCCATAGGCGGATAATACCCCACCTAAAGGATGGATCATTACCCGGTCCATGCCGAGCGCATCAGCGACCAGGCAGGCATGTTGCCCCCCTGCCCCGCCAAAGCTGGCCAGCGTATAGCGCGTCACGTCATGGCCGCGCGCGACCGATATGCGCTTGATCGCGTTGGCCATGCTGGCGACGGCGACGGCGATGAAGCCCTGCGCGGCGTCGCGCGGGGTCAGGATGCGGCCGGTTTCCGCCTGCACCTGCGCGCAGATGGCGGCGATGCGGGTTTGCGCCGCGGCGGGATCGAGCGGCTGGTCGCCATGCGGGCCGAACAGGCTGGGGAAATGATCGGGCTGGATCTTGCCGAGCAGCAGGTTGCAGTCGGTGATGGTGAGCGGCCCGCCGCGCCGGTAGCAGGCCGGTCCCGGCACTGCGCCCGCCGATTCCGGGCCAACGCGGAAACGGCCATCGACGAAGCTACAGATGGAGCCGCCGCCCGCAGCAATGGTGTGGATGCGCATCATCGGCGCGCGCAGGCGGACTCCCGCCACCCGTGCCTCATTGTCGCGCTCATAGCTCCCCGCATAATGCGACACATCGGTCGAAGTGCCGCCCATGTCGAAGCCGATCACTTCGCGGAAACCGGCCTGTTCTGCGGTGCGGGCCAGGCCGACAATGCCGCCCGCCGGGCCGGACAGTATCGCATCCTTGCCCCGGAACAGGCTGCCGTCGATCAGGCCGCCGCTCGACTGCATGAACAGCATGTCGGCCTGATCGCCCAGCGCTTCGCGCAGGCCATCGACATAGGCGCGCAGCACCGGGGAGAGATAGGCGTCGGCCAAAGTCGTGTCGCCACGCCCGATCAGCTTGATCAGCGGCGCGACATCATGGCTGGTCGAAATCTGGGTGAAACCGATATCGGCGGCGATCGCGGCGATCGCCTGTTCATGCGCCGGATAACGATAGCCGTGCATCAGCACGATAGCGATCGCGCGCAAGCCGCTGTCATAGGCCGATTGCAGTGCGGCGCGGGCCGCCTCCTGGTCCAGTGGCGTGAGCACCGTTCCGTCGGCCATCACCCGCTCGTCCATTTCCGCTACTTGGGCATAGAGCGGGTCGGGCAGAATGATATGCCGGGCGAACAGGTCCGGCCGGTCCTGATAGCCGATGCGCAGCGCGTCGCGGAAGCCGCGCGTGATCGCAAGCAGGGTCGGCTCGCCCTTGCGCTCCAGCAGGGCATTGGTCGCGATGGTCGTGCCGATCCGCAACGAACAGGGCGGGATAACGCCCTCCCCCGCCCCGGTCAGCCGCCGTACCGCCTCCACCGCGGCATCAACATAGCGTTCCGGGTCGCTCGACAGTAATTTGGCGGTGTGCAGTCGCCCATCCGGGTCGCGCGCGACCACATCGGTAAAGGTGCCGCCGCGATCGATCCAGAATTGCCAGTCCATGCGCGGGTGATGGCGGGCCGGGCGCGCAATGGCAAGTGCGCGCCCGGCCCCTCTATTGATCAAGATTGTGGACAGGGCGGGATTTAGAACATATCAGGAACAATATGGTCGCCCTTTCCACCCGTCAAAAGCTCGAAATCCTGGCCGATGCGGCCAAATATGATGCGTCCTGCGCCTCGTCCGGCACCAACAAACGCGATTCGCGCGGGGGCAAGGGGATCGGATCGACCGAGGGGATGGGGATTTGCCATGCCTATGCGCCGGACGGGCGCTGCATATCGCTGCTCAAGATATTGCTGACCAACAGCTGCATTTTCGACTGCCATTATTGCATCAACCGCCGGTCGAGCGATGTGCGGCGCGCGCGCTTCACGGTGCACGAGGTCGTCGATCTGACGCTCAGCTTCTACCGCCGCAATTATATCGAGGGACTGTTCCTCTCGTCGGGCATCATCGCTTCGTCCGACTATACGATGGAGCAGATGGTGGCGGTGGCGCGCTGCCTGCGTGAAGAGCATGATTTTCGCGGCTATATCCACCTCAAGACCATTCCCGACGCCGACCCCGAACTGTCGCATCAGGCGGGGCTGTTTGCCGACCGTCTGTCGATCAATGTCGAATTGCCGACACAGGCGGGGCTGGAACGGCTGGCCCCGGAAAAGAATGGCGGGCGGATCGAGGGCGCGATGGCGGGGATGCGGAGCGCGATGGAGGATATGGGTGAGGCGCGGCGCAAATATCGCCATGCGCCGCGCTTTGCCCCCGCCGGCCAATCGACCCAGATGATCGTGGGCGCGGACGATGCCAGCGACAGCGCGATCATCACGCGCGCCAGCAGCCTCTATGACCGGCACCGGTTGCGGCGGGTCTATTATAGCGCTTTTTCGCCGATCCCTTCGCCGAGCGCCGTGCTGCCGCTCAAGCGTCCGCCATTGCTGCGCGAACATCGGCTCTACCAGTCGGACTGGATGATGCGCTTTTACGGCTATGCGGCCGACGAAGTGGCGAGCGCGACCGATCCGCTGACGGGATGCCTGCCGCTCGACATCGACCCCAAGCTGGCCTGGGCGCTGCGGCATCGCGGGATTTTTCCGGTCGATGTAAACCGCGCCCCGCGCGAGATGCTGCTGCGCGTGCCGGGACTGGGGGTGAAGGCAGTCAACCGCATATTGGCCAGTCGCCGCCATCGCCGCTTGCGGCTGGATGATGTGGCGCGGCTGACGACGTCGATCAAGAAGCTGCGCCCATTCCTGATTGCCAGCGACTGGCGACCGCTGCAACTGGCCGACCAGGCCGACCTGCGTCGCCAGATGGTCCCTGCCCCCGCGCAACTCGACCTTTTTTCATGAAAAAGACGCATTTTGCGGTTGATCGCGCGGGTGGTTCGTGAAACTCTTGGGGCTAGGTCATCCAAGGGGGTCAGGGTCTTGGCGGCAATGTTCGACAGTCATGCCATCGGCAGCCGCCGCGTCGGCTACGCAAAGCGCATCAGCACGCATCTGGCGGCCGCGCTTGTCACCTTCTGCCTGTTGCAGATCTTCATCGTCGCCAAGATGGGTGGATCGTTGGTGCTGCATCTGGGCATCATCGTCGCAATCGGCGGCTTTGCCGTGGCGGCGCGCGGGCTGGAGCGGCGCTGGCAGATGCTGGAACGCAGCGACCTTTCGCACAGCGGGCTGGCGCTGCGCTTCCGTCGCGACCTGCTCCAGTTGTGGGTTGCCAGCTTGGTCGGCGCGATGCTGTGGATACCGGTCGCCATCATCTTCCGCTTCCTGTTCGGCTGACACGGACCTAATTGCAGATTCCGTCGTTCTCCTCCCAGCATCTGGAGGAGATATTGCCATGGCCAACGCCACGATTTTCGACCGTCTGAAACAGGATCATGACGCGCATCGCCAGCTGTTCGCCAAAATGGCGGACGCGAAGGATGATGCCGATCGGCTGGAAAAATTGTTCGACCAGTTCAAGGTTGAAGTGACCGCCCACGCCGCGGCGGAGGAAGAAACGCTCTACGCCACCATGTTGGCGCGCCCCGACCTGCGCGAAGATGCGCAGCATAGCGTATCCGAGCATAAGGAAATCGACGATTATCTGGAAGAGCTGGCCGAGTTGAAATTCGACGGCGAAGCGTGGCGCAAGAAATTCGCGAAGATGAAGGAACGCTACCTCCACCATATCGACGAGGAAGAGGAAGAGATGTTCCCCGCCGCCGCGAAGGAATTGACGGCGGATGAGGAAAAGAAACTCGCCGCCACCTTCGCCAAGCGCAAGCCCGCCGAACTGGCCCGCGCCGAGGCCGACAGCTAAGCCCAACATATGATAATCTTGATCCATAATTCTCCTCCCCCTTGAGGAGGATGTCGGGTGGGGGTGTGCTGCCGCCAGCGCAGACGCTCAGCTTCGCCTCGCTCCCCCTCCCCGCCGGGGAGGGGAGATGAGTCACAATCATTGCATGTTGGTATAAACACCTATGTATCGCGCGTCGCTGGCCGCCCCGGATGATTTTGACGGCTGGCGGGCAGCGGCGCGTGGCTTTGCGCTGGCCGGGGTCGATCCTGCCGATATCGTCTGGCAGGTGGGCGATGACGGCGGCGACCTGTTTGCCAGCGATACGCCGCCACCCTTGGCGGCGCAGGCCGCGTTCGCAGTGCCGCGCGCCTTTGTTGATCTGGCCCGAAGAGCGATCCTGCATCGCGATCCGCAGCGTTTTGCCCTGCTTTACGCGCTGCTGGTGCGGCTGCGCGACCGGCCCGGCACGATGGAGGACAAGGCTGATCCGCTGCTGCGCCGGATCGAAGGGCTGGCCAAGGCGGTGCGGCGCGACATCCACAAGATGCGCGCCTTCATCCGCTTCCGCGCGCTGGAGGATCCGGATGGCACGCGCTTTATCGCCTGGTTCGAGCCGGAGCAGCATATCGTGCGGGCCAATGCCGGCTTTTTCGTGCGGCGCTTTGCGACAATGCGCTGGTCGATCCTGACGCCGGAGGCCAGCATCCACTGGGATGGCGAGACGTTGACCGAGGGGCGGGGCGACGCGCCGGGGGATGACCCGGTGGAGGATGTGTGGAAGGGCTATTATGCCGCCATCTTCAATCCCGCACGGCTGAAAGTCGGGGCGATGCTGTCCGAAATGCCCAGGAAATATTGGCGCAATCTGCCCGAAGCGGCGCTGATCCCCGCGCTGGTTGCAGGCGCGCAGGCGCGCGAGGCGGCGATGATCGCCACCGCCCCTACGCCTACGAAACGGCCCGGCAACGCGATGGCCGCCTGGACCGCGCTACGCGAGGAAGCGCGCGGCTGCACCCGCTGCCCGCTCCACGGCCCCGCGACGCAGACGGTGTTTGGGGAAGGGCAGGTCGACGCCCCCCTGCTGTTCATCGGCGAGCAGCCAGGCGATCAGGAGGATCTGGCCGGGCGGCCCTTTGTCGGTCCGGCGGGGCAATTGTTCGACGCGGCGCTGGCCGAAGCCGAGGTGGATCGCGCGCGCGCCTATGTCACCAACGCGGTCAAACATTTCAAATATGAACCGCGCGGCAAACGCCGCATCCACCAGACCCCACAGGCGGGCGAGGTGCAGGCGTGCCGATGGTGGCTGGAACAGGAACTGGCGCTGGTCCGCCCGCGCGTGATCGTGGCGCTGGGCGCAACGGCGGCGCGCGCCCTGCTGGGCAAGGCGGTGGCGATCGGCAAGGTGCGCGGTGCGCCGATCCCGCTGGCGGACGGCGCGGAAGCCTGGATCACGGTACATCCGAGCTATTTGCTGCGGCTGCCCGACGCGACGAAAGCGGCGGAGGAGCGGGCGCGGTTTGTCGAGGAGTTGCGCATGGTGGGGGAGCGGGTGAGGGGATTGGGGTGAAAGGGTTGCATGGGGTGGGAAGCGGACGGGCTGCTTCGCACCGACACCCAGATAAAAGCTGACACTAAATCGCAGTCGTCGCGATTATCCGTGTTGTCGTCGGTTTAAGGCTGCTGCGAGCTGCACCAGAAAAGAAAAATCACCGCCCCTAAGATAAGCCCTAATCTCGCTGCTTTGACAATGGGCCATGACGGCAGAGCGATAGCTACGCCTAAACCAATGCCCCACGCTCCGATGAGCTGTCCCCAGACATGATCGCGAGGATTGGCGGATGTGGCAAATAATGCGCCAAACAGTATTATCGTTAGCGCACATCCCAACCCTTGAGCCGCACGTATCAAACGCTTCCTCCAGAATATCGCTAATTGCGTAAGCTGTTATAGCGCGGTGCTTACCTGCCTATTTCATGTCTGCAAACAAGAACCTTCCAACTAGCAGGATACGTCTGATTCTGGTCGTTTCTGGTCGGATGGCTAAATCTGCGCGAACGGTGCGTGCCTATTTTGACTTTGAAACGTCGGATCGGGTGATTTTTGCTGCTCTTTCCAGTCTCAACGCTTTGATCAAGTAGGTTGCCATGAGGAGGACTATCGGGAGGGGTGATAATAGGATCGAAAGCCAAATCGGCAACAGGGCCGTCCCAATGCAAACCCAGACGAATAGCCCAAATCCAAAGAGGATGCTGGTGGCGATGTTGCGCATCTGGAAGCGTAGCCTTCTGCAAGTCTGACATCTGGCATGCTTTATATGTCTGCAATCCGCAATCCTGCTCAGCGACAAGAACGGCAATTTCTGGTCGTTAGTGGTCGATCCCCCTCTTCCAACTGCGCCTAACCGCACTGTGTGCGGCAAGGCTTCACATCCTTCTCCCCGGCGGGGAGAAGGAAGCGGAGCGCGCGCCTCTACACCAACCCCAGTTTCGCCAGTTCCCCCAGCATCGCGGCGGGCATGGCAGCGGTGGCATCCTCTTCGCCCTCGCCCAGATCGCGCGGCGCGTCCTCTTGCGCCAGATAGCGCCAGCCCTGATGCGCGCGCTTTGGCATGGGATGGACGGGGATGAGGCGGGGTTCGAGGCGGATCCAGTGGCGGCCCTGCCCGGTTTCGGCGAAGCCAAGGATCGGGCTGCGGCCGACGATGCGGTGGCCGTGGATCCAGTAGAGCGAACCGCCCGCCATTTCCTCGACCCGCTTGGGCAGATAGCGGGTGGTCAGCCGCGCTTCATCGGCGTGGCTTTCCAACCAGGCTTTGAGCGTCGCGGGGCTTTCGCTCTGGAAGGCGATCTTGGTGATGTGCAGCGGCATGGCGGCGATCTGGGGACGGCGTGGCCGGGGTTCAACGCAGGAAAAGGGTGGCCAGCCCCAGGAAGCTGAAAAAGCCGAGCGAATCGGTCATCATCGTCACGAATACGGCGGAGGACACGGCCGGATCGACATCATGGCGTTCCAGCGTGATCGGCACCAGCACGCCCGCCAGTCCCGCGACCAGATTATTGGTCAGGATCGCCGCGCCGAACACCAGCGACAGGTCCATCCGCCCGTAAATCACATAGGAGCCAATGCCGATCAGCGTGCCGAGCGTCGCGCCATTGGTGGCGGCGATGCGAAATTCGCGGCCGATCATCCGCGCGGTGTTGGAACTGGTGAGCTGATTGGTGGCGAGCGCGCGCACGACCACGGCCAGCGTCTGCGTCCCCGCATTGCCGCCCATGCCCGACACGATGCCCATCAACGCGGCGAGCATGGCGAACCGTTCGATCGTCCCTTCAAACAGGCCGACGACCGAGGCGGCGAGCATGGCGGTGCCAAGGTTGACGACCAGCCAGGTCAGGCGCGCGCGCACCGTCATCAGGATCGGTTCGTTAATGTCGCCCTCACCCGCGCCCGACAGGCGGAGGATGTCCTCGCCCGCTTCTTGCGAAATGATGTGAACGACGTCATCGACCGTAATCATGCCGACCAGCCGCCCGCTGCCATCGACCACCGCGGCGGAGATGAGCGCATATTTCTGGAAGCGCAACGCGACTTCCTCCTGATCCATGTCGACCGGGATCAACGTCTGTTCGCGCTTCATCAGGTCGGCCATGGCGATAGCGCGCGGGCAGGTGAGAATCCAGCTGAGCTGGCAATAGCCGATCGGCCGATGCTTGGCATCGACGACATAAATTTCCCAGAAATCGGTGGTCAGGTCGCCATGGTCGCGCAGATAGTCGATCACCTGACCCACGGTCATATGTTCGGGCACCGCGACCAGATCGCGCTGCATCAGGCGGCCGGCCGATTCCTCCGGGTAGGACAAAGCGCTTTCGATCGCGGCGCGATCTTCGGGGTCCAGCGCGTCGAGGACGGCCTGCTGATCGGCATCGTCCATATCCTCGATCATGGCGACAGCGTCGTCGGTATCGAGTTCGGACGCGAATTCGGCCACCTGTTCGGGCGCCAGATCGCCGATCAGGTCGTCGCGGACGTAGTCATTGAGTTCGGACAGCACTTCCGCGCCGACCAGATCGCCGAGCGCCGCAGCGACTTCGCCCCGCCGGTCGGCAGGGGTCAGTTCCAGAAGGTCGGCAATGTCGGCGGGGTGCAGCGGCGAGACGAGTTCGCGCGCGCGTTCGGCGTCGCCCTCCTCCACCGCGTCCAGCACGGCGGAGACGAATTCTGGCTTTAGCCGGTCATCCTCATCGTGGCGCGATTCTGCCGCGGCAGCGATCGCTTCGTCTGCGTCATCCCCGTCCAACAGGGGCTGGGCTGTGTCGCCGCGCTCGCTCATGGCGCCCCCTACTGTCCGGTTCCTGTTGCATTGCGATCCTTTCGCCGATGCACAATATAATTGCAATGGCGCAGAGCGACCGGAAGCCCAAAACACGGGCTTCCATCGTGACTTGCAGCCTCTATATGGGGGCATCACTACCCCATTCCCCCAATGAGAGGATTTTTCATGGCTGACGATACCCTGACCCTTAGCCTCGACAGTGGCGGCGACGTCGTCATCAAGCTGCGGCCCGACCTGGCCCCCGGCCATGTCGAGCGCATCACCACGCTGGCCAAGGAGGGCTTTTACGACGGCGTCGTGTTCCACCGCGTCATCCCCGGTTTCATGGCGCAGGGCGGCGACCCGACCGGCACCGGCATGGGCGGATCGAAGCTGCCCGACATCAAGGCCGAATTCAGCCGCGAAAAGCATATCCGAGGCGTCTGCTCGATGGCCCGTTCGTCCAACCCGAACAGCGCGAACAGCCAGTTCTTCATCTGCTTCGACGATGCCACCTTCCTGGACGGCCAGTACACCGTGTGGGGCGAAGTGACGTCGGGCATGGAGCATGTCGACGCCCTGCCCAAGGGCGAGCCGCCGCGCACGCCGGGCAAGATCGTCAAGGCGACCGTCGCCTGATTGGCTGAAAGACTAAACAAATGGCCCGCCTCCAGAGCATGGAGGCGGGCCTTTTCTTTTGGGTGCGATCTTAAAATCCTCCCCTGCAAGGGGAGGGGGACCGTCGGCGTAGCCGATGGTGGAGGGGTGTTGCCCTCTCGATAGGGTAACACCCCTCCGTCTGACCTTCGGCCAGCCACCTCCCCTTAAAGGGGAGGATTTAAGTCGCTAACGCTTCGCCGCCATCCCATCGGTCGCGGAAACGGCCTGCGACGCCTCTGCGCCATTATCGGCTGCATCGACTACCGGCGGCGTGTACGACCCGATCCGCTCGATATGCCAGCGGCGCTGTTCGCCGGTTGAGGCGGGGACGTCGTTGACCCGGCGCAACACGACCTGCCGCAGCGCGTACCAGGGCTTGCCATTGGCGGCGAGGCGTCCGTAAATCTGCACCGGTACGCTGACATAGAGTGAGCCTGCCGCGCCCTCCGGCGCGCTGGGTGCGCCGATATTGGCGTGGATTTCGCTGAACCCCCGGAAGCGCGCGGCGAAATGGGCGTCGTCCTGCTGGCCGATCGCGCCGGTCGAGTTCCACAGATCCTGCGCATCCTCGAAGCGCTTTTCCTCCAGCAGGCCATAATAGCCCTGCACCACCTGCGCCGCGCCCTGCGCGCTATCGGGGTCGATTGCGCCTTCCGCCAGCGGCGTGCGATCGTCGGGCAGGCCGCCGGGCGTTCCCGGTTCCGGCGGGGTCAGCGGCTCCATCACTGCCATCGCTTCGGCGCGGACGTTATTTTCCACCTGCACCGCATTGGCACCATTGGCGAGATTGTCGATCGCGCTCTCCTCCCGCCCGTCGCAGGCCGCGACGAGCAGGAGGGAGAGCAAGACGGTGGCCTGTACCGGGGCCCGCATCAGTCAGGGCGTTCCTGCCGCGAGGCACCGGGCGCGCGCGAACGGACGGCGCGTTCGGACGGGGCCGGACGGGCGCTCCAGTCGCGCTGCGGGCGCGGCTGGCTTGTTTGCGGGCGCGTCTGGGGCTGGCGCAGGCCCGGCTGGGGCGTGGGGCGCACCGCGTCATTGCCGCGCCAGTTGCCGCGACCGCGCGGGGTGCCCGTCCCCTGCGGCGGGCGGGGGCGATTGGTCCAGTTGCCATTCTGGCCATTGCCGGCCTGGCCGTCACGGCCCTGCCAGCGCCCATCTCGACCGTCGCGATCGCGGCCTCGCCACTGGCCGTAATTCCGGTCGTCCCGTCGGTCATCGCGGCGCTCCGCGCGGCGGCCTTCCCAATATCGGCGCTGCCCGTCGTTCCAGCGCTGGCGACGGCCATTGCGGTCATAGACATAATAGCCTGTGCCGGGATAATAAACATTGTCGTGCCAGCCGTTATAGAGGCCGGGCTGATAATAGCCGGTCGGGCCATAATAGCCGTCGCCATAATAGCCACCACCGCCATAGTAACCGGTGCCGACACTCACGCCGCCATAACCATAGCCGTCATCATAGGCGCAGCCGCCCAGTGCGAGCGCGCCTGCCAATCCTATCATGGCCGCAATCCGATGTCGGAAGCCCGTCATCGTCTTTCTCCTCTTCTCCATCTGATCATGGCGTAACGCCCGGCGGTTGAATTGGTTGTGAATGGATTTGGTGGCGGCCGTCCAGCGTTTATCGCAGGTTCAGATAAGCCGGCTCTTGTTCATCGGGGCGACAGAAAGCGTGCTTTTTCCGTCACATAATCGCCTTTTGCCCGATTTTTATGATCTGTTCAGGAAACCTTCGGACAGGGCCGGTCATTTATCCCCCGTCGCCTGAGCCGCTTGCAGCGCTCGTTCGTGCGACCCGGCGGGTCCACACCGTCGCACCAATCCACAACAGAAAAAGGGTCATACCCATGAAGACACTGCTTTTGACGGCAGTTGCTGCCGCGTCCTTTGTTCCTGCCGCCATGGCCCAGGATCAGGCTGGCTCTACCAGTCGCATCGAGCCTTATGTCGGCGTGATGGGCGGCGTGCATAATTTCGACAGCGAAACCGGCAAGGAAGGCATCCCGCCGGTCGGCTATAAGGGCCGTATGGTCGAAGGCGTCGCAGGCGTGAACTATAACGTCGCTGGCCCGCTGGTCGTCGGCGTCGAAGGTGGCGCGTCCAAGGGCGTGTCGGGCGATATCGACTGGGAATATAATGCCGCAGGCCGCGTCGGCGTGAAGGCGGGCAAGGACAGCCTGATCTTCGGCAAGGTCGGTTACAAGTGGGTCAATTTCGACGCACTCGGCCCCAACAGCCGCGATTTCCATGGCACCACCTATGGCGCGGGCGTGGAACTCTCGCCCGCCGACATGGGCGGATCGGCCCAGAGCAGCAACATCCGTTTGCGCGTTCAGGCCGACACGATGGGCAATTTCCGATCGATCCGCCCGATGGCGGGTGTCGTCGCGAAATTCTAAAAGGTTTGGCGGGCTGTAGCGGCCTGCCCCACCGGCCAATCCCCGATCAGGGTCCGCCCTGATCAGGGACTGGGGTCCGGGACGGCGCATTGGACTGCCGCCGTCCCGGATTCCCCGACTAGCCGCTATTACGCAGCGCCGTCGCGATGGCGTTGATCGACAGTTCGATGCCTTCCTTGATGCGCGGATCATCCTCACCCGCGCGGTGGCGCTTCAAAAGTTCGACCTGGAGCAGATTGAGCGGCTCGATATAGGGCAGCCGCAGCCGGATCGAGGTTTCCAGCGTCGGATTCTTCTCCAGCAAACGGCTCTGGCCAGTGGCGGCGAGCAGCCCGTCATGGGTCTGCGCCCAGCCCTCGCGGATGCGACCGAACAGTCGTTCGGCCAGCGCCTGATCCTCCACCAGCGGCAGATAATGGGCCGCGATGCCAAGGTCAGATTTGGCCAGCACCATTTCCAGATTGCCCATCGCGGACTTCAGGAAGGACCAGCTTTGCGCCATATCGGCGAGCAGCGCCTTGTCCTCGAACGCGGCAATCGCATGGCCCACGCCGTACCAGCCGGGCAGCATAACCCGCGCCTGCGCCCAGCTGAACACCCAGGGGATCGCTCGCAAATCCTCGATCGCCGTGCTTTTGGTGCGGCTGGCGGGGCGGGAGCCTATCTTGAGGCCGGAGATTTCTTGAATCGGCGTAAGCTCACGGAAAAATTCCTTGAACCCCTCCGTGCCGTACACCAGGTCGCGATAGGCGTTGAAGGCGTTTTTGGACAGCTCGTCCATCGCGCCTGCAAAGCGCGCGGCGTCTTTGTCCGAAATGCCTTCAGGCTCCAGACTGGCGAGCAGGGTCGCGCTGGTCATCGCCTCCAAATTGGTCATGGCAACGTCGCGCGATCCGAATTTCGCCGCGATCATCTCGCCCTGTTCGGTGATGCGGATGCGACCCTGCACCGTGCCGCGCGGCTGCGCCTGGATCGCAGCGAAGGCGGAGCCACCGCCGCGCCCGACCGCGCCGCCGCGCCCGTGGAACAGCTGCATCGCCGCGCCCGCATCGGCAAAGACCGGCTCCAGCGCCTTGCTCGCCTTGAACAGGCTCCAGGTCGATGTGATGTAGCCGCCATCCTTGTTACTGTCCGAATAGCCGATCATCACTTCCTGATGGCCGCGCTGCTTCACTACGCCGGCAATTTCGGGCAGGCCGAAATAGGCGGACATGATCTGCGGCGCAGCCTCAAGGTCGGCGATGGTTTCGAACAGCGGGATCGACATGATCGACGCCTGCGGCGGGGCGCCATCGACACCGGCGCGCCACAGCCCCGCTTCCTTGAGCAGGATGTTGACCTCCAGCAGGTCCGACACGCTTTCCGCCTTGGAAATGATATAATGGGTGATGCAGGCCGGGCCGTAGATGCGGTGCGCTTCGGCGGCGGCGTGGACGATCGCCAGTTCGGATGCGGTCTCTTCCGAATAATCGGCAAAGCGCGACCCCAGCGGACGGTTGTTCGCCAACTCCCGCCGCAGCAGCGCGATACGGGCATATTCGTCAAGCGCGGCATAGTCCGGCTCAACTCCGGCGACCTTGAGCAGCTCTGCAACAACCCGTTGATGCACATCGCTATTCTGTCGCATGTCCAGCGTGGCGAGATGGAAGCCGAACGTCTCGACAGCGCGGATCAGGCGGCCAAGCGCGCCCCCGCTCGCCAGCGCGCCATTGCCCTCGCTCGCCAGCCCCTGCGCCACGGTGACGAGATCGCGGCGGAAATCGGCTGGGCTGGCATAGGCCCGCCCTTTGAGGCCGGACGGGCGCGGCGGCTGGCCACCGGTCAGCGTCGCATAGGTCGCGGCCAACCGGGCGTAGATGCCCGACAGGGCGCGGCGATAGGGTTCGTCCTGCCGGCTGGGCGACGTGTCGCCGCTGGCGTCGGCAATGTCCAGCACCGCCTGCGGCACATGGGCGAGTTCGGTCGAGAGCGAGAGTTCAGCGCCCAGCGCGTGCAGCGCGTCGAGATAATAGGCCAGCGCCGCCTGCGCCCCGCGCTTGAGCGCGAACTGGAGCTGGGGCGCCTGCACGAACGGATTGCCGTCACGGTCGCCGCCGATCCAACTGCCCACGCGCAGGAAACTTTGCGGACGCGCGCCCAGCACCCGCTCCCACCGGGCATAGAGGGCGGGCAGCACCGGCAGGAAGGTGTCGCGGAAATAGGCGAGGACATTGTCGATCTCATCCGCGACGAACAATTTTTCCCGGCGCAACGGACGAGTCTGCCACAGCAGGGCGATCTGGCGGAAGATCGCCTCGTCCAGATTTTCGCCATCGTCCGTCTCTTCGCGGCCTGCATCCTTGAGCAGCATCAGGTCGGCGATGCGGTTCTTGTGATCGATCATGCTCTTGCGCCGCACCTCGGTCGGGTGGGCGGTGAGGACGGGGACGATCAGGCTGTGCGCCAGCAGGCCCAGCACGGCGTCGCGATCAATGCCATGCGAATCCAGCCGGGCGATGGCCGACGCGACATCGGCCCCCGGTTCGGCCGCTATCCCCTGCCGGTCCTCCGCCAGATTGGCGAGCATCGAGAAAAGCATGAAGCCGCGCACGAAATTGAGCGTGTCGTCGAGGCTGAGCGCATCCAGCCCGGTATCGACAAAATCCGCCCCCTGGATGCCGCGCGCCCGATCGACCGAGGCGGAGCGGATATATTCGGTCTGGCGATAGAGGCTTTCCCCGCCATAGGCCCGGATCACGTCGCCCAGCAGGCGCCCCAGATAGCGGATGTCAGGGTTCTGCGTGATCGCAGGAGCGGATGCGGAGGAGGAGAGAGTCGCCATGGTAACGATGCTGCATTGCAACAGGGAATGGGTCAAGCAGTTCCCATCGCTTTACAGCCATGTTCAGGCCGCCTTGAGCGCCTCGATCAGGCGTCCGAACTCAGCCTGCACCTGTTCGACCCCTTGTCGCACGGCTGCGCCCTGTGCCCGCGTCGTGGCGGCGGCCTGCGCCGAATGACGCAGTGCATCGGAAATCGCATCGACTGCCTGATTGGTTGCACCCGCATCCAGCGCGACCGAACGGGAAACCCGCTGAATATCCTCCACCGAGGCAAGCTGTTGCTGGGCGGAGGATGCGGCCACCCCGATCGCCTCGACCAGACTGGCGAGGACGGTGTCGACCGACCCGACCAGCGCGAACGTCTGCTCCGCGGCCTGCTCTATGCCGTCGGCACGCGCCTGAATTTCACGCGTGGTCTGGGCCGTCTGGGCAGCCAGCGCCTTGACTTCATTGGCGACGATCACGAAGCCGCGTCCCGCTTCCCCGGCGCGGGCCGCCTCGATCGTCGCATTGAGCGCCAGAAGATTGGTCTGGCCGGTAATCTCCGCAATCAGCTTGGTGGCTTCGTTGACGCTGCCAACATGGCGGCGCAGATTATCATTGGCGTAATGCGCAGCGGCGGACTGGCCACTGGCGGTTGCCGCCGATTCGCGGATGTCATAGGCGGTGCCGGTGAAAGCACCGATCGATGCGCTCAGTTCGTCAATGGTCGCGGTAATCGCCTGGGCCGACCCGGCAGTATCGCGTGCACGCGCGGTTACGGTATCGACATGCCGCTGCTGCTCGTCGATCGTGCGCATCGTATCGTCGGCGCTATGTTCAAGCGCGGCGGCTGTTTCGAACAATCGGGCCACCAGCACGGCCATGGATCGTTCCAGCGCCTCCGCTATCACGCGCCCGTTGCGCCGCAATTCTTCCTGATGGCGCCGTTCCTCGGTCGCGACCTGATCGGCGCTGGCGGCCAGTGCCCGACGGGCGGCTTCCGCCTGCACCAGCGCGTCGCTGGCCTGCTGGGCGGCGGTGCGCGCTTCACTTTCCGCATCGCGCGACAGCTGGACCTGCTTGCGCAAAGCACCATGCGCCGCGACCAGCCGCCATGCCAGCCAGCCCGACATGGCGAGGAATGTCAGGATGATGCAGGCCATGGCGGGGATAATCTGGCGCAGCGCCTTGGCCCCTGCCGATGATCGGCGCCATTCCACCTGCCCAAGGACCTGGCCGGTAATATCCTTGACCCGAATCCCGCTTTCGCTGTCCCCGGTGGTGCCGACATTCCATTTCAGCGCCAATTGATTGGTGCGGCTCATATCCGCCAGAAGCGTCGCGTCGATCGGCTTGGTCAATACCAGATAGCGCAAATCCCCGGACGGCAGGCGGGCGACGTCTTTCCATGGCGTGATCGCGCGGACGGCCAGGATCACCGCCTGCCCCTGCAACCGGGCAAAACGCACGATCGCCTGGCGCTCGCCCAGCGCAGCGCGATGGCTCTGCGGCAGCGCCGCCATCACATCATGCAAGACAGGCAGGGCCAGCGCCCGATCCAGCGACTGGCGAGGCGCGCGCCGGGGCAGCTCGCTGCCCGCCGCTGCCCAGACGGTGCGTCCACGGACATCAAGCACATAGGCATCGGCCACTTCAGTAGCGAGGTTGCTTTCGGCCCATTCCCTGTCGAAGCCGCCATAAACATGGTCGACCGCATCGTCCCAGCGCGCCGATGCCATGACGGCATCGGCCAGTGCCGCGCGCTCACGCAGCAACGCGCCATTGACGACGCGATGGAGGTAGGCGTCGGCATTGCTTTCGATCTGGGCGCTGAGCAGGCCAAGGAGGATGGCGGTGCCGATTATGGCCAGCAGGATGACGCCGCCAAGCGGCACCATCGTGTCCCCCAGATTGTTGCTGCCCGCCAGCAATGCACGCCTGCGCAACATATGTCGGGCCTGAAAGAGGAGGGACTTCTTTACCATCTTCTCACGGTTAACGCAGACTGGTTGAAAATTGGTGAGCAAGCTTCTTCTTGCGCCAACCCGGCTCACTGGGCCAAAGGACGAGCGTGACCGCCAGCATCAGCATAGGAACCGACAGCCACGGCAAGGACGTGATGGTCGACGTGGAGGAATTGCTTGCCACCCGGCTGCTCGTCCAGGGCAATTCGGGGTCGGGCAAGTCGCATCTGCTGCGCCGCCTGCTGGAGGAGAGCGCCCCGCTGGTGCAGCAGGTGGTGATCGACCCGGAGGGGGATTTCGTCACGCTGGCCGATAATTATGGCCATGTGGTGATTGACGCGGGCGACTATAATGAGCGCGAGATCGTCAAGATGGCGACGCGGATTCGCGAGCATCGCGCGTCGGTGGTGCTGAGCCTGGAGGCGCTGGAGATTGACGCCCAGATGAAATGCGCCGCGTCTTTCCTGAACGCCCTGTTCGATGCGCCGCGCGACCATTGGTATCCTGCTCTGGTGGTGGTGGACGAGGCGCAGATGTTCGCCCCCGCCGCGGCTGGCGACGTGTCCGACGAGGCGCGCCGGGTGTCGCTGGCGGCGATGACCAATTTGATGTGCCGGGGGCGCAAGCGCGGCTTGGCAGGCGTCATCGCGACGCAGCGGCTGGCGAAGCTGGCCAAGAATGTCGCGGCGGAAGCCTCCAACTTCCTGATGGGGCGCACCTTTCTGGACATCGACATGGCGCGTGCCGCCGACCTGCTGGGCATGGAGCGGCGGCAGGCGGAGCAGATTCGCGATCTGGAGCGCGGGCGTTTTCTGGCGCTGGGTCCGGCGATCTGCCGTCGCCCGGTCGCCGTGAAGATCGGCGCGGTCAAGACCAGCACGCGCGGTGGCACGCACAAGCTGATGGCGCCGCCGGTGACGAGCGGCGAGGATTTTCAGGAATTGCTGTTTGCGCCCGAAGCGTCGGATGCCGCCCCGGTCGCGCCGCCCCGCGCCGATCCCCCACCCCGCGCGGCTGAGGAGATTATCCGCGCACTGGCCGATTCGCCACAGGCCAAGCCCGCCGCGCCCGAACTGGATTTCGGCCAGAATGAGCCGGTGGTGATGGCGGTGCTGGAGGAAATCGTTACCGATCTGGGCGATGCTGCGCCGAGCATATCGACCCTCTATCAGGATTTTGGCGTGCGTTGCCGGATGAAGGGGTTGCGCACCCCGCCGCTCGACCTGCCCGCCTTCCGCAAGCGATTTGCCATGGCGCAGGCGGGGATGATGGATGCCGCCGATGTCCGCTGGGAACCCGCGATGCGGGCCGCCGATCCGTTGCCGGAGGATATGCTGGCCCCCTTCCTGCTGATCGCGCGCGCCGCAATGCAGGGCCACCCCTGCCCCGACGACGCAGCGCTGGCGCGGGCCTACGGCACCAGTTCGCCGGGCCGGGTCCGGCGCCTGATCGACTATATGGAAAAACTGGGCGTCATCGTCGCGCGCACCGATTTTTCGGGCAAGCGCTCCATCGGCGTGCCGGGGCTGGGCCTGTCGACGGCGGTGGCAGAGGGGTGAAATCTAGCTGGATTCGCGGATGACGAGGCGCGGGGCGATGCTGATCGACCCCGCATCCTCCCCGGCGAGGCGACGGAACAACAGGTCGACCAGCTGGCGCGCGCCGGCCTCTATATCCTGCGCCACGGTGGTGAGCGGCGGGCTGGTGAGGCGGGCCATGGGGATGTCGTCAAAGCCGATGATCGACAGGTCGCCCGGCACCGACAGGCCATTGTCGGTTGCGGCGGACAACAGGCTCATCGCCACCACGTCGGACGCGGCGAACAGGCCGTCGGGGCGGTTGCCCGCCGCAAACCAGGCGGCGGCGACCTCCAGACTGGCTTCGGGGGTGATATGGGTATGAACCAGCTCAACCGTGTCGCGCAATTCGGCGGGCAGCGCGGCAACGAAGCCCTGATAGCGGGCGGCAAATTCAGGCACCGCGACATTGCCGAAAAAGGCGAGGCGACGCCGGCCCCGTTCGACCAGATGCTGCGCCGCCAGCGCGCCGCCCGCCCGATTGTCGGTGCCAACGGTGATATGGGCGTTGCGGGCCGATTGTTCGCCCCAGATGACCATCGGCGCATAATGGGCGGCGGAGCGGTCCAGCACTGCGCTCTGGTTCGACTGGCCGATGATGATGACGCCGTCGGTGCGGCCGGTGCGGATGAAGCTGTCGAGCCAGTCGTCGCCCTGCGGCAATACGCGCGAAAGCAGCAGGTCGTAGCCGCGATCGGCCAGCGCATCGGCCAGGAAACCCAGCATCACCATGAAGAAGGGGTCGGACAGATGCTGGCCCCGCTCATGCCCCAGCGGCAGCAGCACGGCGATCGCCCCGCTGCGGCCGAGGCGGAGATTTTGCGCCGCGACGTTCAGCTTGAAGCCGTGCCGGTCGGCCAGCGCCTGTATCCGCTCGCGCGTATCCTTGTTGAGCGCGCCCTTGCCGGTCAGCGCGCGCGATACGGTGGAGACGGAAACGCCGCCTATACGCGCCAGATCGGCAATGCTTTTGACCTGTTCGGGCTTGCTGTCGTCCATCGCATTTAAGACTAGGGCAAAGTTGCGCCGCCGACAACGGCCTGTGGTTCAGGCGGCGCGCGCGCGGGTGCGCACCAGCAAAGTCGCCGCGCCGGCCATCACCATCATGATCCCCGTCATCAGCAGCAGGTTGCGCGGATCGCCGCCCAGCAAAGGCTGGTAGATGAGCGGCACGATCAATGTTTCCAGCAGCATGGGGATGACGATGAACATATTGAAAATGCCCATATAGACCCCGGTGCGTTCGGGCGGGATGGCGTTGGCGAGCAGAACATAGGGGTTGCCCATCATGCTGGCCCAGCCAATGCCGATGCCGATCATCAGCAGGAACAAATACGACGTGTCACGCACCTGCGGAATGGCGAGCATGGCGAGGCCCGACAGGGTGACGGCGATGGCATGGAGATATTGCGCGCCGATGCGGCGGCTGAGCGGCACCATGGCGAAGGCAGCGAGGCAGGCGATGGCGTTGTAGAACGCCCCCGCCTGCCCCGTGAGCAAGACCGCCTGGCGAAAGCCGCTGCTGGCGGGATCGGCGGTGTCGAACAATGATCGGGCCAGCGCGAAGGCAATGAACTGCCAGTAAGCGAACATGGCAAACCACTGGAACAGCATCGACAGGGCCAGCTGGCGCATGGCGGTGGGCATAGCGCGAATGGCGGCGACAAAGTCGCGCAATGCGGTGACGGGGGAGAGAGGCTCGGCCTGCATCCGCGCCACCTCTTGCGGCGGCAGCGGCAGTTCGCGCACGCGCAGCACCGACCAGAGGATGGTGGTGATGGAGATGACCGCCCCCGCGACAAAGGCGATGCGGGTGACCTGCGGGATGCCGTTGGCGTCGATGAGGTCGCCGTCAAAGCCCCACCAGACCAGCAGCGAGGGGGCGAGATAGGAAAGCGTCTGGGCAAGGCCGGTAAAGGCGCTCTGGGTCAGGAAGCCGACCGGACGCTGGCTTTCATCCAGCCGGTCGCTGACATAGGCGCGGTATGGCTCCATCGTGATATTGTTGGCCGCATCCAGCATCCAGAGCAGGCTGGCGGCGAACCAGAGGGTGGGGCTGTAGGGCATCAGCAGCAGGCCGATGCTGCACAATATCGCGCCGATCAGGAAATAGGGGGTGCGGCGGCCCCATTTGCTGACCGTGCGGTCGCTAAGCGCCCCGACGATCGGCTGGACCAGCAGGCCGGTGACCGGGCCTGCCAGCCAGAGCAAAGGCATGGTCGCTTCGTCCGCGCCCAGATAGCGGTAGATCGGTCCCATATTGGCCTGTTGCAGGCCGAAGGAGAATTGGATGCCGAGGAACCCCAGGTTCATTTCGACAATACGCGACAGACGCATCCGCGGTTTGCTCAACGCATTGGCCATCGTCCCGATCCTCTCCCGCACCCCATTATTCGATGGGCGCCAGGGGACTGGATAACAGAAGTCGAGACGATTGCAAACGTTTGCTTACAGCATGTTCTCAGTCGCCTGCGACGCGATCCCGCATCGTCTGGCTGGCGCGGAAGGTCAGGACGCGGCGCGGTTCGATCGGCACTTCCACTCCGGTCTTGGGGTTGCGGCCCATGCGCTGGGTCTTGTCGCGCAGGACGAAGGTGCCGAAGCTGGAAATCTTCACATTCTCGCCGCGTCCGAGCGCGTCGGACATATGATCCAGAATCGATTCGATCAGCGCTGCCGCCTCCGCCCGCGACAGGCCGACATGGCGGTTGACGCTTTCAGCAAGGTCTGCGCGCGTTAAAGTGCCTGTCCCCGTCATTGGATTCCCCATTTCCACCCCATGGACCATCACGGTCGGATGGCCTCCACGGGAATGTGCGGGATTTGCAGGGCTTTGGCAAGTTTCGCTGTGCTTGCGGGATCAGACCCGCAGGACGCAAGCGCCCCAGGTGAAGCCACCGCCCATCGCTTCCAGCACGATCAGGTCACCCGGCTTGATCCGCCCATCGCGCATGGCGCAGTCAAGCGCCAGCGGAACCGACGCCGCCGATGTGTTGGCGTGACGATCGACGGTCACGACGACCCGGTCGGGCGACAGTTTAAGCTTGCGCGCGGTGGCGTCCAGGATGCGGGCATTGGCCTGATGCGGCACCAGCCAGTCAATGTCGCTGTTGGACAGGCCCGCCATGCCCATGACTTCGTTCAGGACCGAGGCGAGGTTGACCACCGCGTGGCGGAACACTTCCTGGCCCTTCATCCGCAGCTTGCCCACGGTCTGGGTCGTCGACGGTCCGCCATCTACATAGAGAAGGCCATTGTGGCGGCCATCGGCATGGAGCTTGCTGGCCAATATGCCCCGCGCGCCGTCTGCGCTTTCCTCTGCGCCCAGCACGACAGCGCCCGCGCCATCGCCGAACAGGACGCAGGTGGTGCGATCCTCCCAGTCGAGGATGCGGCTGAAGGTTTCCGATCCGATCACCAGCGCGCGATGCGCCGCGCCCGAACGGATCATGCTGTCGGCGACGGTGATCGCGTAGAGGAAGCCCGAACATACGGCCGCCACGTCGAAGGCGACGCAATCATTAATGCCGAGCGCTGCCTGCACTTTGGTGGCGGACGCCGGGAAGGTCTGGTCCGGGGTCGCGGTCGCCAGGATGATGAGGTCGATGTCCTGCGCGGCAATACCGGCGGCGTCCAGCGCAGCGCGCGCGGCGTCGGTGGCAAGCGAGGCGGTGGTTTCATCGTCGCCCGCAATATAGCGATTGCGAATACCAGTGCGTTCGACAATCCATTCGTCGCTGGTGTCGACGGTCTGCGCCAGTTCAGCGTTGCTGACCGCGCGGACAGGCAGGGCCGATCCGGTCCCCAGGAGAATCGCACGACGGATCACTTGGCGGGCTGCTCCAGCTTTGACGATGCGGTGAGCGCCTGCACGGCGGCCATGTCAGCCGCGATGCGGCGGGTGATATCTTCTTCCAGCAGGCGCGCGGCGACATGGACCGCATTGGCGATACCCTTGGCGTCGGCGCTGCCATGGCTTTTGACGACCACGCCGTTGAGGCCGAGGAACACCGCGCCATTATGGTTGTTGGGATCGAGGTGATGCTTGAGCAGGTGCATCGCAGGCTTGGAGATCAGGAAGCCGATCTTCGAGCGGATCGAGCTGGTGAAGGCGTTGCGCAGCACGTCGGTGACGAAGCGGGCCGTGCCTTCGATCGTCTTGAGCGCGACATTGCCGGAAAAGCCGTCGCACACGATGACATCGGTATCGCCCCGGCTGATCTTGTCGCCTTCGGTAAAACCGTCAAAGCTCATCGGCAGGGCGTGCGCAGCGCGCAGGATGGCCGCGGCGTCGCGGATTTCATCCGTGCCCTTGAGTTCCTCTGTGCCGATGTTGAGCAGGCGCACGCGGGGCCGTTCCAGGTCAAACGCGATGCGGGCATAGGCAGCCCCCATTACCGCGAACTGGACGAGATTGCGGGCGTCGCATTCCGTGTTCGCGCCCAGATCGAGCATGACCACATCATTGTTGCCGAGCGTGGGCAACAGCGCGGCCAACGCGGGTCGATCAATGCCGGGCATGGTACGGAGCGCCAGCTTGGCCATGGCCATTAGCGCGCCGGTATTGCCGGCAGAAACCGCAGCCCCCGCCTGACCCGATTTCACGGCTGCTATGGCCATGCTCATCGAGCTGCTTTTCTTGCGAATCGCAACGCTGGGCTTGTCGGCACCATCGACGACGGCATCGGCATGAACGACGTCCGACGCCGCGCGCAAATTGGGATGGCTGTCGAGCGCCGCCTTGATGCGGGTTTCGTCGCCGAACAGGGTGAAGCGCAGCCCTTCGTGGCGGTGACGGGCGAGCGCCACACCCGCCATCATCACACGCACGCCTTCATCCCCGCCCATCGCGTCTATGGCGATTCGCGGTTGGCTGGACACCCTAGATCACCCCTTTGCGGAGATCGAAAAGTCGTTACGCCCCGACGGCGACGATTTCGCGGCCATTATAATGGCCACAGGCGCCGCACAGATTGTGGGGGCGCTTGAGTTCACCGCAGTTGGAGCATTCCTGGAATGCTTCGACGCGCAGCGAATCGTGGCTGCGGCGCATACCGCGCTTGGAGGGGGACGTTTTCCTTTTGGGGACAGCCATGTCGGCACCTTGTTCCGTAAATCTATCAGGTTGTGCGAACGGCCAGATCCAACATGAAAGCTGACGCCACAGGCGCCGCAGACCCATGCGGCCCTGGGTGATCGCGAAGCCCTGCGCCTATAGCGCTTTTTGATCGGGGTGCAAGTCCTTCCTTGCCCGCTCCGTCCCGGCAGCTAGGGTGCAGACTATAGAAATGAGGGGAAAACCGATGCTGCTGCCGATCACACTGACCTTCGCTGCGGCCTGCGCACTGCTCAACCTGTGGATCGCGACGCGGTGCGCACGGATTCGCATTTCAGACAGGGTGATGCATGGCGATGCGGGCAATGCGCTACTGGCGCGACGGATGCGGGCGCACGCCAACTATATCGAATATACGCCGATCGTGCTGATCCTGTTCCTGGTCGTGGAACTGGCCGTAGGTGCCTCGCTATGGCTGTGGATCGGGGCGCTGGTCTATATCGTGGCGCGGGTCGCCCATGCGTTCGGCATGGATGCAGACGCCCCTACCGTGTGGCGCGGCGGCGGGGCGATGCTGACCTGGCTGGTGATGGTCGCGATGGCGATCACGGCGCTGACGATCGCCTATACCGCCACGCGCGAGGTGCCTGCGCCACCCGCGCTGGCCGCGCAGGTGTAGAAGCCAACATCCGTTCGGGCTGAGCCTGTCGAAGCCCTGCCCTTTACTTCAAGAAGAGCGACCCTTCGACAAGCTCAGGGTGAACGGAGGGGCGCCAGACGAGGATTAGCCCAGCACCGAATCGGCGACAAAGGGGTTGGTGCGGCGCTCGTGGGCGAAATTGCTCATCTGGCCGTGACCGGGGACGAAGGCCGTGTCGCCGCCCAATGGCCACAGCTTGCCGGTGATCGCGTCGATCAGCTGCTGGTGATTGCCGCGCGGAAAGTCGGTGCGGCCGATCGACCCCTGGAACAGCACGTCGCCGACGATGGCGAGCTTGCTGGGGGCGTGATGGAACACGACATGGCCGGGCGTATGACCGGGGCAATGGAGGACGTCGAGCGTGAGATTGCCGACCGTTACCTGATCGCCATCGACCAGCCAGCGGTCCGGCTCGAAACTTTCGCCCGGCACGCCCCAGCGCTTGCCATCCTCCGCCAGCTTGTCGATCCAGAAACGGTCATCCTCATGCGGCCCCTCGATCGGCACGCCCAAGTCACGGGCTAGTACACCCGCCTGACCGCAATGGTCGATATGGCCATGGGTGACGAGCAGCTTTTCAATGGTCACGCCATGCTGCGCCGCGGCCTGTTTCAACACCGGCAGATCGCCGCCCGGATCGACAAACGCCCCGCGCATGGTGGCCGTGCACCAGAAGAGGGTGCAGTTCTGCTGTAGCGGGGTGACCGGGATCAGCGTGGCCTTAAGCGGGCGGTCTTGCGGGGATGTCGTCATGCGGCCGATGTGGCGGAGCGGCGGGACGGACGCAAGGGGAAGCGAACGCCCCTACCTTCCGTTCGTTTCGAGCGAAGTCGAGAAACATGCACGCGACGTTTCTCGACTTCGCTCGAAACGAACGGGTCTTGGCTAGTTTTCCTCTGCCAGCGCCGCAAACGGCTCGGCCAGGCTGATGCCGTCCAGCACCCGCGCCGTTTCGTCACGCACGCGCAGCATCACCCGGTGCAGGCGACATTCCGATTCGGGCAGGCAGTTGGTGCAGCTTTCATGCGCGAAGCGGCTGGCGCAGGGTGTCAGCGCAAGCGAACCGCGGGTCAGACGGACAATGTCGCCATAGCTGATGTCGACCGGGGCGAGTGCCAGCCAATAACCCCCGTCCCTGCCCCGCTGCGTCGCCACCAAACCTTCGCGCGACAGTTCGGACAGGATCACCGTCAGGAATTTGCCCGGAATATTCTGGCGCGTGGCGATCTCGTTCAGCGGCACCGGTCCCTGACGATAGCGGTCGGCAAGATGCTGGAGCGCGCGGATGGCATAACGGGTCTTTTGGGACAGCATATTGGCGTTATTCGCTCAGGCGATGCGTTTGACAAGTCAAGGCGCGGCTTTCTCCAGCGCGGTGCGCGCTTGGGCGGGGAAATCGGTAAAGACTGCGTCCACCCCCGTCGCCGCCACCACACGGACATAGCCGGCAAAATCGCCCCGGCCCTGCGCGTCGTCGGGGCGCTGATATTGGGCGGGCAGGAAGAAATTTTCCATCCGCAGCGTCCAGATATGCACCTGTAGCCCGGCATCATGCGCCTGCCCTACCAGTGCGGTTGCGCCGTCATCGGCCAACACCCGGCTCGTCGAGGGGCCGATGCCGTCGGCATAGTCCGCGATGGCCCGCAACTCTTCCACGCTCATCATTGCGTCATAGGTCAGGTCAGGCCGGTCGACCGGTCCGCCACTGCTGTCAATCAACTGGATCAGCCGCAGCCGGGTGGCGGCGCGCAGGGCCTGAAGGTTGCTGACCTCGAACGACTGGATAAAGACCGGGTCGGCCTCCGTCAGATAGCCATATTGTTCCAGCAGCGCGAGCATCGGCGCCTGATGCGGCAGGCCGATCCCGGCGAAATAGCTGGGATGCTTGGTTTCGGGATAGATGCCGATACGGCGACCCGCTTCCGCCTCCTTGGCGCGGACCAGCTTCAATATCTCCTCGAACGTCGGGATGAGGTAGAGGTCGTTGAAGCGGGTGTTGGCGGGGCGCAGCAAGGGCAGCCGTTCGCGGGCGCGCAGGGTGCGCAGCTCGGCGAGGGTGAAATCCTCCGTAAACCAGCCGGTGACCGCCGCGCCGTCGATCGTCTTGGTCGCCTTGCGATCGGCAAATTCGGGATGGTCGGCAACATCGGTCGTGCCGCTGATTTCATTTTCATGCCGGGCGACCAGCGCGCCGTCCTTGGTCAGGACCAGATCCGGCTCGATAAAGTCCGCGCCCTCGTCAATCGCGCGCTCATAGGACGCGAGCGTATGTTCGGGCCGTTCGCCGCTGGCCCCGCGATGGGCAATCAACAAGGGTTCGGCCATCGCGATCTCTACCGGCAAAAGGAGGAGCAGGAGCGTCAGGCAGGCGCGGATCAGGCGCCGCCCGATCATGCTATGGCACCTGCCAGCGCATTCTCATAGGTCGTGGCCTTGAAACCGATGATGGTTTCCTTGCCCGTGTCCAGGATCGGCCGCTTGATCATCGACGGGTTGGTCATCATCAGCAGAATGGCCTTGTCCGCATCGATATGCGCCTTATCCCCGGCATCCAGCGCCTTGAAGGTGGTGCCGGAACGGTTGAGGATGGTTTCCCAGCCATGCTCCATCACCCATTCCTCCAGCTTCGCCTTGTCCACGCCCGACACTTTATAGTCGTGAAAGCCGTAGGACACGCGCTCATTATCAAGGAAGTTGCGCGCCTTCTTGATCGTGTCGCAATTTTTGATGCCGTACATCGTAATCATGGCGGCTTACCCTTTGAATGCGGTGACTTCGATTTCGATTTTCATGTTCGGCTTGATCAACCCGGCCACGACGCAGCTGGCGGCGGGGCGGATGGTGCCGAACACCGGCGCGGTCGCCTGACCCAGTTCATCCCAATAGGCAGGGTCGGTGATATAATAAGTGACGCGCACCACGTCGGCAAAGGCAAAGCCCGCTTCGTCCAGTGCCGCGCCAATGACCTTGAGCGCGTTGGTGGCCTGATCGGCAACGCTGTCGGGCATGGTCTTGGTTTCGGGATCAGTGCCGGTGGTGCCGGCGACGAAGCACCAGTCGCCCTGGACGACGGCACGGGAATAGCCGACCTGCGCCTCAAAGGGCGAGCCGGACGAAATAAGCTGGCGGGACATGACGGATTCCTGCTGCAGTGCGAAAGGATCGCGCCCGCCCTTGCCCCCTTGGCCCGATGCTGTCCAGTGGATTCAGCTACGCCCAAGCGGAACGGCGGGCGATGCGGACCGTTGGGACGGGATTGAACCTGTTACAGGAGAGCGTCCATGGCCCACCCTATCCCCGACAATGATATCGACGATAATGCCGAACAGAGCGAAGCGGGAATGCAGGCGCAGGATGTGGCGGACTCCGCACGGACGCGGGCTACCGACCTGAGCGAGGATAGCGAACGCGGCGGACACAGCAATCCGGCGCAGATCATCCCCGATGACGTGCCGGACCTTGTCGACACGATGAATGCCATGAACCGGTCCGGCCGGATCGACATGGACGCCTATGCCGGGGAACCGGCGATGGATGATGAGGATGGGCCGGAAAGCGACGACGACTGAAGCCTTCGATCAGGCGGCCGCGCTGCCGCCGTCCAGCGCGAAATTGATCATGCCGCGCGCCATATGCCCCAGTGCCTGCGCCATCGCATCACCAATGGCAGGGTCCATATCCTGCTGACCCGCTATGGCGCAGGTCATCGCCAGCGCCCAATCGTCGGCCAGGGCGGGGGTGATCGGGAAGGCGCGGTGGAGCGACATGACGCACTGGCCGCGCCCGAACCAGTCGCGCGGGCCACCCAGCCAGCCCGACAGAAAACGGGTCAGGCCATGGCGCACTGGTGCCAGATCGGCGGCATGGAGCGCGCGCAGGTCAGCATAGAGACTGTCCTGTTCGATGAGGTCGTAGAAGCGGTTGACGATCGCCGCAACGACCGGTTCGCCGCCGATACGGACATAGGGGCTGGGCGGCGCGGCGGCGTTCATCGACTGGCTCCATTTCGGATGAAGGAGGGGCCAGCATGACGCGTGGGGACTGCGCGTCATTGATCCGCGTCAAAGCCGATCCTCACCGGATCGGCGAGACGATGGACCGGCTTTAACGCCCTCTTTGGCAATGGCGGCCTATCCTGGCGGCATGGCGAGACAAAGATATGGACGACCGCAACGGCGCAGCGCGGGCTTTAGCGGCCCGGCGCTCATCTACGCGCTGTGCTTGGGGCTGCTGGTTGGCTGGTACGGGCCGGTGTGGATGGAGCGCGGCGCGTGGCCGCCGCTGGAAGTGCCCCGGCAAAGCGCGCCTGCCGATACGCTGTCAGCGGAATTTGGCTTTTGCCACAGCGGCGGCGGGGTCAATTGCGTGGTGGATGGCGACACATTCTGGTTCAGCGGCGAAAAATACCGGATCGCCGATATCGACACGCCCGAAACCCACGGGCCGCGCTGTGCCGCCGAGGGCGCCCTTGGCGCGCGGGCGACGGAGCGGTTGCAGGCGCTGATGAATGAAGGCGCGTTCTCGCTGGAAAGCGGGGACCGCGATACCGACCGTTATGGCCGGGCGCTCAGGGTCGTGACGCGCGGCGGCGAATCGATCGGCGGGATGCTGGTGGCCGAAGGATTGGCGCGCGAATGGGACGGGGCGCGGCGGGGCTGGTGTTAAAAAGGGCGGACGCGCAGCGCCCGCCCCTTCGTTCAACTTAGCGGCAGTTCAGGCTGCCACGGTCGATTTCGCGGCCCAACAGTGCGCCTGCGCCGCCGCCGATCAGGATGCCCGCGACATTGGACTGGCCACGGTCGATCTGGCTGCCGAGCAGGCCACCCAGCGCCGCGCCGACGATCAGGCCGGTGGTGCCGTCCGAACGGCGGCAATAATAGCGATCGTCATAGCCGCGATAGATGCGGGTGCGGCGATCGACGCGGATGGGCTGATAACCGGCGCGATAATAGCGGTCGGGGCGATAGCTGCGGCCATAGCGCGGATCGGGACGGTTCCAGTCATAGCTGTACACCGGGCGGCCGGGCTGGCGGTAGGTGACGCGGCGGTCATCGCGGCGGTCCTGACGCCAGTCACGGCGATCATCCCGGCGGTCGGCGCGACGCTCTTGTCGATCATCGCGGCGGTCCGCTCGGCGATCCTGGCGGTCATCCCGACGGTCCGCCTTGCGGTCTTGGCGATCATCGCGCCGTTCGCGATTGTCGCGGCCCGGCTGGGCGAAGGCGGGCGTGGCCGCAAGCCCGGTCAGCGTCATCGCGCCGAGCGACAGGGCGGCAATGGCCTGTCTGAAAGTGAATGTCATGGGCGGGGTCCTTCGCTTGGGTGCAGTCTTAAATGTCAGAACCACCGACGATAAAGGATGTTGCATGAACGATACAAAACCGCCCGTTCATCGTGGAGCAGGATGAGGCGGGGCGGGATGGCGGCGAAATCGCCACAAGCCGAATCTGTACGGTGAAATTGCGTGATACCCGGATCGTTCAGGCACCCGACAGTCTGGCTGTCAGCCCTGATCCTGATAGGCCATCTGGAGTATCCCCCAGTGCCGCCCCTTCACATGGATCGACGCGATCACCTGTTTCAGCAGGATGACGTCGCCGGACGCGGTCAGGCGGCGATAGGCCTTGATGCAGAAGGGCTGGGTGGTGCGACATTGTTCGCGCGTGTCGGGAAAATCGAAGATCAGCCCCTGGCGCGAATATTCCGCATTCCATGGGTCATCGCCAGGCCGCTGGGGATGGGCGCGTTCGGGCATGGCGACCGCGCCAAAGGCGTTGCGGTCGGTAAAGGTCATGCCGAACAGGCCGGTGAAGGCGCGGGCCTTGTCCTGCTGCGCGCGCGCGGCGGGCAGCATCACATCCTGCACGGGGTGGCTATATTGTTGCGGATTGGTGCCGGGAATCGGTGTGGGATAGTCGCTGAACAGCGCCGCTTCGCTGATCTGCCCGCTGTCGATTGCCTGCTCGATCGCGCGGCTGACGATCTCGGCCGATTCCAGACTGAAACTGATATAGGGCGAATCAGGGATCGCGACCCCGCTTTCGGCCAGATATTGCAGCAGCATGTTGGTATCTTCGCTGGCGGTCGATATGCGGCCCGACAGGCGTTGCAGCCCGCCCGCATTGTCCGCCGAGGTACTGGCGAGCGCAGCCAGGCCGGAGCGGATTTCGCCCGCCGACCCTACGATCGACGCGATCCGTTCGGCCACGCCCTCGCTATTGCTCGACAAGTCGACCATCAGGGAACCCAGCCGTTCGACCAGCGCCTCTATGTTGCGCGTGTCGGATTGGGCGGTACGCGCGGTCTGCGCGCCGCGGTTGATGCTGTCGAGCATCCCGCCCGCCTCGCCGGTCAGCGCCGCGATCGACTGTTCGATCGTGTGGGTCGCAGCGCCCGTTTCCTGCGCCAGTTTCTTCACTTCGGCTGCGACGACGGCAAAGCCGCGCCCGGCATCGCCCGCGCGCGCCGCCTCGATCGTGGCGTTGAGCGCGAGCAAATTGGTCTGGCTGGCAATGCCGCTGATCACATTGGTGACATGGGCGACGGTCTTGAGCGCTTCGCCAAAGCCGTCCAGCCGATCATGGATGCGGCTGACCTGATCGATCAGGTCGACAAACACATGGTTGGCGGCGGACAATTGCCGGCCTGAATCGTCGATGATGGAGCGGGCGGCAATCGCCTTGGCGCGCGCGTCCTGCCCGGCATTCGCCACGCTTTCGCCATCGTGCGACAATTGCGTTGCCGCGCCGCTGATCGCCTCGATCGTGCGCGCCTGCTGTGTCACCCGGTCGGCCAGTTCGCTGATGTCGGCCTGTAAATCGAGCGTACGGATGCCCAGGTCGCCCGACAATTTGGCTACCTTCATCACCGCTCTTGCAACGGTTTCGGATTTTGCTTCGCTACCCACAGGCAAGAGGGCTAATCCAACATGGTAAAGGAAAGATTAGCGATGCGTCAGAGCGATCCGGCCAGCGCCAGCACCACGCCCGTCACGACCAGCAGCAGCCCGATCGCCTCGCTGCGCTGCATCTGCTCCTTCAGATAAAAATGCGCAAAACCCATGGTGAAGGCCACCTCGACCTGGCCGACAATCCGCACCAGCGCGACCGGCGCCGTGGCAAAGCCGGTGAACCAGCAGGCCGACCCAAGGGCCGAGAGCATCCCGACCTGTCCCGATACCCGCCAGGTAGCAAAAACGCGCCGCATCTCGCCGGGTTCTCGCGCCATCAGCCAGCCGCCCTGCATGACGGTCTGAAGCGCGACCGTCACCGCCAGCACGACCAGCGCCGCCAGTATCGGATCGCCGGTTTCCACCTGCTGCGTCGCGCGGCGGATGCCGATCGCGGTCAGCGCGAAGAAGAAGCCTGACGCTATGCCGCACAGGGCGGCGGGCTGGCCCAGCGCGCGGACGAAATCCATCGCGCCCATGCGCTTGCCCCCGGTCGATAACAACATCACCCCCACAACGCCGCAGCCGATCCCGGCCCAGGCGAGCGGCGACAAGCGCTCGCCCATGAGCAGGAAGGACAGGAGAGCGCCCTGCACCGCTTCGGTCTTGGAATAAGCAGTGCCGACGACGAAATTGCGATGGCCGAACGCCAGGATCAGCAGGTTGGTAGCGATGATCTGCGCCAGTCCGCCGCCGATACAGAAGAGCAGGAACAACGGCCCGATGGCAGGGAGGGTCGCGGGATTGGCCAGCCAATACCCGCCCAGCAGCAGCAGTGCGAACGGCACGCCATACAGGTAGCGCACCAGCCCCGCCGCATTGAGCGACAGGCTCTGACTCACACGTCGCTGGACGGCGGTGCGCCACGCCTGCACGCCGCCTGCCATCAGCGTCGCGGGCAACCAGATCGGGGAGCTGATCATCGCGCCGCTATAGCCCCCTGCGTCTGCCCGTCACCCCATCATCACCAGCATGGTGAAGAACAGCGCCAGCGCGAGGCAGGCGAACATATAGAGCAAGGGCAGCCGCCACAGCGCGCCAAGGCGTGACAGGCTGTAGGCGTCCTTCATCTGCCGATACATATGCCAGGCGGCGTAGAGCAGCAGCGCGGTCGTCACCAGTCCAGCGGTGACATGCAGCGCCGACAACAGCATCGACAGCGAAAAGAGCAAAGACATGAAGGCGATCGAATAGGTCACATAGATCGCATGATCATACATTTTGAAGCGGCGGCTGAACGGGAAGAGCAGCCATACGAACGGCATGGAAAACAGGATCAGCGCCCAGGAGAATTTATAGGCATTGGCCTTGAGCTTGTAATAGGCCAGTTCCGGGTCTTTCGCCGCCGCGCTGACGACCTCCCCCACCGTGGCGGCAACCCCGCCGTTCATGCCTTCACCGCGCAACGTCTCGGTCATGTTGGCGGCGAGTGAAATGCCCTTTCGCTCCTCGCGCGCCTCGGCCAGATTTTCGCTCAGCGCCGCGCGCCGCGCCGGAGTCAGGCCGGGGTCGTTCAACTGCGTCTCGATCTTCGCAATCTGCGCGTCTGCCTTGGCCTCTTCGGCGCGCAATTCGGCGATCGCGCCATCGTCCATCTGCACCATCTTGCCCGCACTCGCGCCATGGCCGCTGGTCAGCGAGAAAATGGCGTACATCAGGAAAGCGGTGAACAGGAATAGGGCAAAGGGCGACACGAACTTCGCGCGCTCGCCATGGATATAGCGCCGCGTCAGCTTGCCCGGCCGCAGCGCCAGTTCGGGCAGCGTCCTGAATATCTTGCCCTCGAAATGCAGCACACCATGGGCCAGATCATGGCCGATTGCGCTGAAACTGCGATGGACATGCGCCGCCTGCCCGCATTGCGCGCAATAGGCTCCGACGAGTGTCGCGCCACAATTGAGGCAAGCGCCATGGCCTTCATGCTCTGACTCGCCATGACCTGGCTCGCCATGTCCTGGTTCAACCGCGCGCGCGATCATGGCTCCGGTGATGGCGTCTCCCGCCGCGTCGATTTCCCCCGTCATGGCGGGCAGAATAACAGCGGTGTATGACGCTTGCCAGACAGTTGTTTGCGCTCAGCTGGGTTTGACGCCCGGAAGGCTGTGGCGCACCCAATCGCGCCCCATCGTCCAGTTCGCCTCCAACCGCACCAGCGGATTGGGGGCGCACCAGATTTCGCCGCTGTCGGACAGGCCCGTCACCCAGATCAGATTATGTTCCTGCCCATAATCGATGACGGCTACGGCATAGCCCTTCCCCTTGCCCTCCACTTGGACGGGCAAGGGAGGGTCGAGTTGGGTGAAGGACATGGGACTGTCTCCGGGGATAAGGATGCGGAGACAATGCCGGGTAGAGGCCGGGGTTCCGGCAGCTTGATGCAGGTTGGTGCGATTACCTAATCCTCCCCAAGCTTGTTTGGGGAGGATCATTCCGTCACACGCCCTCCAACAAACCTTCGCGCTTGATCTTCTCCTGCCAGACCAGGGGAGCAAGGTGGTGTACATTCTGGCCTTCGCTATCGACCGCGACGGTCACCGGCATGTCAGCCACGTCGAACTCGTAGATCGCTTCCATGCCCAGATCCTCAAAGCCCACGACCTTGGCCCCCTTGATCGCGCGCGCGACCAGATAGGCGGCACCACCGACCGCCATCAGATAGGCGCTCTTATGCTTGGCGATGGCTTTGGTTGCAGCCACACCGCGTTCCGCCTTGCCGACGCAACCCAGCAGGCCCTGTTCCAGCATCATGTCCATGAAGCTGTCCATACGGGTGGCGGTGGTGGGCCCTGCGGGACCGACCACTTCGTCGCCGACCGGATCGACCGGGCCGACATAATAGATGACGCGGCCCTTGAAATCGACCGGCAGACTCTCGCCCCGGCTCAGCATATCCTTGATCCGCTTGTGCGCGGCGTCGCGGCCGGTCAGCATCTTGCCGTTCAGCAGCAGCCGGTCGCCATGTTTCCAGCTTTGCACGACTTCAGGGGTCAGCGTGTTGAGATCGACCCGGATCGCCTCCTTGCTCGGCGTCCAGTTGACGTCGGGCCATTCGGACAGCTTGGGCGCTTCCAGATAGGCTGGACCTGATCCGTCGAGCGTAAAATGCGCGTGGCGCGTTGCCGCGCAATTGGGGATCATCGCCACGGGCTTGCCCGCCGCATGGCAGGGATAGTCGTAAATCTTGACGTCGAGGATGGTGGACAGGCCGCCCAGACCCTGCGCGCCGATGCCCAGCGCGTTGACCTTGTCGAAAATCTCGACCCGCATCTTCTCAATCTCGGTCTGCGGCCCGCGCGCCTTGAGTTCCCCCATGTCGATCGCGTCCATCAGGCTTTCCTTGGCCAGCGCCACCGCCTTTTCCGCGGTGCCGCCGATGCCGATGCCCAACATGCCGGGCGGGCACCAGCCCGCGCCCATTTGCGGGATCATGTCCAACACCCAGTCAACGATCGAATCGCTGGGGTTCATCATCTTGAACTTGGTCTTGTTTTCCGATCCGCCGCCCTTGGCCGCGACGTCGATGACCACCTTGTTGCCCGGCACCATTTCGACCGACAGAACGCAGGGGGTATTGTCCTTGGTATTCTGGCGACTGAACGCCGGATCGCGCAGGATCGAGGCGCGCAGGCGGTTTTCGGGGTTGAGGTAAGCGCGGCGCACGCCTTCGTCGATCACATCCTGCATGGACCGGCTATTATCGTCCAGCCGGCATTCCATGCCCCATTTGACGAACACATTGACGATGCCGGTGTCCTGGCAGATCGGGCGATGCCCCTCCGCGCACATGCGGCTGTTGGTCAGGATCTGGGCGATGGCGTCCTTGGCCGCCGGGCTTTGTTCCGCCTCATAGGCTTTGCCCAGCGCGCGGATATAATCCATCGGGTGATAATAGCTGATGAACTGAAGCGCGTCGGCGACGCTCTCTATCAGGTCGGCGGTCTTGATGAGCGTCATCTTACCCAAATCCCTTATGTCTGCGGCCCGGCCCTGCACGGCGGGTTCCTGCACGGGCAGCGGCTAGTGGCGAATCGCGCGCCTGTCCAGAGAGGCGCGGCTTAGAGGCTGTCTCGAAATGCGCGGAAGAGCGCATTTCGGTTGCCGCACCAGCCCTCACCCCCACCCGACCTCCCATTCAGGATACACTCTGTGGGAGGTCGGGTGGGGGTGTGGGCCGGTGCGGATGCGCCGGAGGCGCATTTCGAGACAAACTCTTACCCGCCCGCAAAGGGGAACATCTGCCACCACGGTTCCTTCTCCGCCAGCACCCGCGCAAAGCTGGGTCGCGCCACCAGCCGGGCGAGATAGGCCGCAAGGCGCGGATGATCGCTGCCAATCGGCACGGCCTTGTCGGCATAGAAGAGCGCGGGGGCCGCCGCGCAATCGGCCAGGGTGAAATTCTCCCCCACCGCCCATCCATGCGTGCCGATCCGCGGCTCCAGCAGATCATAGGCCTTGGCGATCAGCGCGCGCGCCTGCTCTACGCCATAAGGATCGCGCGAATCGGCCGGGCGCAGCCGGTCGGCGACGATCGCCTGCATCGGGGTCATCACATAATTGTCGAACAGCCGGTCCATCATCCGCACCTGCAACGCTGTGTCTGGATTGAGCGGAATCGGCCGGAACGTTCCCGGCTCATGGGTCGCAAGATATTCAATGATGATGCTGGCTTCGGCAACCACCATGTCGCGGGTCGAATCGCGCAGCAGCGGAAACTTGCCGATCGGCCACAGCGCCAGCCATTCCTGCGCGACGCCTTCCTGCTCCATCATTCGGGGCGTGAAGGGCGTGCCATTTTCGTAAAAGGCGATCAGCACCTTCCAGCAATAGGAAGAGAGCGGGTGATAATAGAGAATCATCGGTCGGCCTTTGCGTCTGGTGAACGGGGCGGGCGGTGGTGGCTGGATCGCCATCATAGCGCTTTTTGGACGCGGCACGCATTTGCGTGGCAAGGCAAAATTATTTTTTATTCGCCTCTCCCCCTCTTGTCTTTTGGGGGAGTGAGGGAAGTCCATGCGTCGCTGCGTTGCAACGGGCAAAAACAGCGACGAAAGGAATCGGAACAGCGACGAGCTGAGTCCCTAAACCGTCATTTACCCTCTTGCGTCCAAAACAGGCTATGGCACTATCTGTGGTATCGGGTAAACGGGGGTCACCCAACAGATTGTGATTGTGTCGCTGGACCCATTTTCAGCGCAAGGGGGATTTTGTCCCTGCAATCGCGTCAGTTGGTCCCATTTCCGCCCCGTCGCGATACGGTTTCTGCTATGGTTCCCGGCTTACGCCGAACCAGCTTGACCGAATCGAACGGAACAGGAACATTCGGGGGCGTATATGGATTTTCGTGATAGCGGACAGGGTGGAACAAACGACGTGGCGACTGTGATGGATGATGTGATGGACCGGGTGAGCGGACAGCCTGCCGCGCCGACCAAGGCGGAGCCTTTATCCTCGTCCGCCGTGCAGGAACGGCGCTTCGACGTTGTGACCGATCCGTCGCGCGACGCACTGCTGACCGAGTTTGGCAAGGATACGCTGAACGACCGCTATCTGCTGCCCGGCGAAAGCTATCAGGATCTGTTTGCCCGCGTCGCAGCGGCCTATGCCGATGATCAGGGCCATGCCCAGCGCGTCTATGACTATATTTCGCGCCTCTGGTTCATGCCAGCCACCCCGGTCCTGTCCAACGGCGGCACCGGGCGCGGCCTGCCGATCAGCTGCTATTTGAACAGCGTGGACGACAGCCTGGAAGGCATCGTCAACACCTGGAACGAGAATGTCTGGCTGGCTTCGCGCGGCGGCGGCATCGGCACCTATTGGGGCAGCGTGCGCGGCATTGGCGAGCCGGTTGGCCTCAACGGCAAGACGTCGGGCATCATCCCGTTCGTCCGCGTCATGGATTCGCTAACGCTGGCGATCAGCCAGGGCAGCCTGCGCCGTGGCTCTGCCGCCTGCTATCTCGACGTGTCGCACCCGGAGATTGAGGAGTTCCTCGAAATCCGCAAGCCATCGGGTGACTTCAACCGCAAGGCGCTGAACCTGCATCATGGCGTGCTGCTGACCGACGAATTTATGGAAGCGGTGCGCGACGGCAGCGATTTCCATCTGCGCAGCCCCAAGGATCAGTCGATCCGCGGCACCGTCAACGCCCGCGCCCTGTTCCAGAAGCTGGTCGAAACCCGCCTGGCCACCGGCGAACCCTATATCGTGTTCAATGACACGGTGAACCGGATGATGCCCAAGCATCACCGCGATCTGGGGCTGAAGGTCTCGACCTCCAACCTCTGTTCCGAAATCACTTTGCCGACGGGTCGCGACCATCTCGGCAATGACCGCACCGCCGTGTGCTGCCTTTCCTCGATGAACCTGGAAACATGGGACGAGTGGAAGGACGAGAAGCTGTTTGCCGAGGACATCATGCGCTTCCTCGACAATGTGTTGCAGGACTATATCGACCGCGCCCCGCCCGAAATGGCGCGCGCCAAATATAGCGCCAGCCGCGAACGTTCGGTCGGGCTTGGCGTAATGGGCTTCCACAGCTTCCTTCAGGCGCGCGGCATCCCGTTCGAGGGGGCGATGGCCAAGTCGTGGAACCTGCGCATGTTCAAGCATATCAAGGGGCAGGTCGATGAAGCCTCGATGCAGCTGGCGATCGAGCGTGGCCCCTGCCCGGACGCTGCCGATCAGGGCGTGATGGAGCGTTTCTCCTGCAAGATGGCGATCGCGCCGACCGCGTCCATCTCCATCATCTGCGGCGGCACGTCGGCCTGCATCGAGCCGATCCCGGCGAACATCTATACCCACAAGACGTTGTCGGGCAGCTTCTCGATCAAAAATCCGTACCTTGAAAAGCTGCTGGTCGAAAAGGCGAAGGATTCAACCAACGTCTGGAATTCGATCCTGGAGCATGGCGGCAGCGTCCAGCATCTCGACTTCCTGAGCCAGGAAGAAAAGGACACGTTCAAGACCAGCTTCGAGATCGACCAGCGCTGGCTGCTCGAACTGGCCGCGGACCGCACCCCCTATATCGATCAGGCACAGTCGCTCAACCTGTTCATCCCCGCCGACGTGGAAAAATGGGACCTGCTCATGCTCCACTTCCGCGCCTGGGAACTCGGTATAAAGTCGCTTTATTATCTGCGCTCCAAGAGCGTGCAGCGCGCCGGTTTCGCCGGTGGCGTGGAAGCCGACAACACGATCGACGCGCCCAAGTTCGAGATTGGCGAGACCACGGACTATGACGAGTGTTTGGCCTGTCAGTGATGTAATTCCCTCTCCTTTCAGGAGAGGCAGGGAGCCGCGCAGCGGCGGAAGGGTGAGGATGATGACGAGCCGACGCCATTATGAGGGTCTCCCCTCAGGCGCGGTCATCCGCGCCCGCTCCCTTCGCCGCAACGCCACCGACGCCGAAAAGCGCCTGTGGTCGGCCCTGCGCGAAAAGCTGCCGGCCGTGAAATTCCGTCGTCAGGTGCCACATGGTCCCTATGTCGCGGATTTTCTCTGCTTCGGCGCGCACCTGATCGTGGAAGTCGATGGCGCAACCCATGCGGAACGCACCGAACAGGACGCGCGACGCACCCGCTATTTTGAAGCGCAGGGCTATCACGTCCTGCGTTTCTGGAACCATGATGTGATGGGCAATATCGACGGTGTCCTGACCCAGATTTCCCTCTCCCTGCGGGAGAGGGAAGGAGGCGCGCAGCGCCGGGAGGGTGAGGGCGATACGCCAATCCATCGAACGCCCTCACCCTCCCACGCCTGACGGCGCGGGCCCCTCCCTCTCCCGATGGGAGAGGGGTGATCGACATTCTCGGAGTAACCCCCATGTCCCTTCTCAAAGCCTCCAAAGTCTACAAGCCGTTCGAATATCCATGGGCCTATGAGTTCTGGAAGCGGCAGCAGCAGCTGCACTGGCTGCCCGAAGAAGTGCCTTTGGGGGAGGATTGCCGTGACTGGGCGCAGAAACTGTCCGATCATGAGCGCAACCTGCTGACGCAGATTTTCCGCTTCTTCACTCAGGCCGACGTGGAAGTGCAGGATTGCTACCACGAAAAATATGGCCGCGTGTTCAAGCCGACCGAGGTCAAGATGATGCTGACCGCGTTCAGCAACATGGAGACCGTCCATATCGCGGCCTACAGCCACCTGCTCGACACGATCGGGATGCCCGAAAGCGAATATTCGGCCTTCCTCCAATATAAGGAGATGAAGGACAAGCACGACTATCTGCAACAATTTGGCGTCGATACGGACGAGGATATCGCCCGCACCCTCGCGATGTTCGGCGGCTTTACCGAGGGCTTGCAGCTGTTTGCCAGCTTTGCGATGCTGATGAACTTCCCGCGCTTCAACAAGATGAAGGGCATGGGGCAGATCGTCACCTGGTCGATCCGCGACGAGACGCTGCATTGCGAGGGCATCATCAAGCTGTTCCACGCCTTCTGCGCCGAACGCCAGTGCCTGACCCCGGCGGTCAAGGACGACATCATGGACATGTGCCAGAAAACCGTCCGCATCGAGGACGCCTTTGTCGATCTCGTGTTCGAAATGGGTCCGGTTCCCGGCATGACGCCCAAGGACATCAAAAAATATGTCCGCTACATCGCCGACTGGCGGCTGGGCCAGCTGGGCCTGAAACCCATCTATATGATCGACGAGCATCCGCTGCCCTGGCTGGCCCCGATGCTGAATGGCGTCGAACATGCCAATTTCTTTGAAACCCGCGCGACCGAATATTCCAAGGGTGCGACGCGAGGCCAGTGGAACGAGGTCTGGGACGCCTTCGACCGCCGCAAGACCCGCGCGGCACCCGCCAACGCGGACGACGCCACCGACCCCGACATGTTCAAGGCGGCGGGCATCGCGGCGGAGTGATTGCCAAATTCGTGAAGGGCATCGGGGTGACATTGCTGTTTGCAATGGTTGCCCTGTGCCTTGCTGTGACGATTGTGCCGCCCTTCCTGGACCGCATCTATTATGAAGGGCCAGGAAGCCGCCATTATGATGGCGCGCATTTCTTCAATCCCGATGGCGTGATTGATGTGCCGGCGCCGCCGGGGACGAGTCGGCAGGGCTTTATCGCCCGCTGGCTGCTGGGGCATGACGACCGGCCGCCATGGCCCGACGCGATCGCGGTCAAGCCCGCCCGCCCTGCGCCTTTTGCCGCGCCGCGCGGGATGGTGGCGACCTGGGTGGGCCACGCCACGGTGCTGGTGCAGGCGGCGGGCATCAATATCTTGACCGACCCGATCTGGTCGGACCATGCCAGTCCCCTGCCCCCCTTCGGCCCCAAGCGGGTCGCGCAGCCGGGCATCCGCTTCGACGATCTGCCCAAGATCGACCTGATCGTGCTGAGCCATAATCATTACGACCATATGGACCTGCCGACGCTGAAACGACTGTGGGACCGCGACCGGCCCAGGATCGTCACCAGCCTGGGCAATGACACAATATTGAAGGCGCATGGCATCCCGTCGACCGCGCTCGACTGGGGCCAGTCGGTCAGCGGTGCGGCGCTCAATGGCCTCGCCCCGCAGGCGGTGATCCAGTGCGGCAATTACGAACATTGCCCCGACTATCGCGTCCATGTGACCCGCAACCATCATTGGGGCAGCCGCTGGGGGGCGGATCGCAACCGGGCGCTCTGGTCGAGCTTTTTGATCGAAACGCGCGCGGGCAATATCTTCTTTGCCGGCGACACCGGCGCGGGCGACATGGGCTGGCCCTATGAGGCCGCGCGCTTTGGCCCGATCCGGCTGGCACTGATCCCGATCGGCGCCTTCCGTTTCTGGAAGGGGCAGATGGCGTCGGACGCGCATATCGGCCCGCAACAGGCGGTGGAAGTGTTCAAACGGCTGGGCGCATCGACCGCGATCCCGATCCATTGGGGGACGTTCCGCCTGTCCTACGAACAATGGAATACGCCGCCCCGGATGCTGGACCTGTTCCTGGCGTGCGAAGGCATAGAGCGCCAGCGCTTCGCCCCGCTGCGGATCGGCCAGTCGCTGATGGTGCCGGGCTATTCCGCCGTGCCGCGGGGTAAAGGCCGATGCGACCGGCGCGCGATCAAGGCGCTGGAATAGCCCCCCGCATCAGCCCTTGGGACAATCCCTCACCCGCTTGCCGGTGAGGTCATAGGTCGCGCGCAGCACTGCGCCGCCCCCTTCCGATTGGGTCATGGTTTCGCCCAGCGTCAGCGTGCCGGCGGTATAATTGCCCTCCACCGCAATCTCCGACGTACCCTTGCCCGCCGTGCAGGCCAAAGTCGCGATCAGGCGGCCCTTGCGCGCCATCTTGTCCTTATAAGTGCAGTCGGTGCCATCTTTGCCCGCCAAAGCGGCGGCGTCCGGCATCCCTTCGGCATCGACGGTGAGGCAGATCTTGTCCTCGCTCACCTGTTTGAGCGCCGCCTGATATTGGGCGGGGGTGACGGTAGGGGTGTTGTAACCGGTGGTCTTGCGGGTCAGCACCCACTCGCCCGCCTGCATCAGGATCGGCGCTTCCTCCGCCTGCGGCGCGGGGGCCGGTTCGCTACAGCCGCTAACGGCCAAAATCGTTACAAGCGGCATCATCGCAAGCGGAATCGCCGCCAGCACGGTCTTTTGCATATCCTCTCCCCCGTTCTCTTAATCGGAACGGGGGCAAGGCTCTACCCGTCGCGGCCAAAGCGCAAGCGGAAATGCGTGGGGATTATTCCGCCGTGGTGCAGTTCGGCCCGATCCACTTGCCTTCGGATCGCGCCTTCATCGCCATGGCCGCGCCGTTAGGGCCGCCTGCCATCTTCATGTCCATGTCCATCGCATAGGCCTCTCCGCCATAGGTGCCGGACATCGCCGCGGTCATCGTGCCGCCATCCGCCTTGCACGACACTTGCCCCTTCACCGTGCCGCCGCTGACGGCAAAGCCCTGATAGCTACAGTCCTTATTCTCCTGACCGGAAAACATCTCGCCGCTGGGATTGGCCGCTTCTTCGGGGGTGACGCAATATTTGAGCGAAGTCTGGCTCATCATGCTCTTCATCTGGTCCTTCATGCCAGCAGGCGCTCCCGGCATATTGGACAGGTCGATATCCTGCACGGTGAAGCGCCCTTCCCACTGGCCCGGCTTCAACTGCACCTTGTCGACCGCCGCCTTGACCTCCGCCTTGGTCATGGAACCGGTGGCGGTGCCATTGGCTGGAGCGTCGTCGGGCTTGTCACCACAGGCGGCGAGCAACAGCGTCATCGTGGCGGCAGCAAGTGTAGCTCTGATCATCGCTTATCCCCTCATCGCGTCGGCACATGCTGGGCCGTGGACAAGAGAGCATATCAAGCCCGTGCGACATTGCAAAATTGACGCCGATATGGATGGGATTGGGCTAATTGTTCTTGATTTGTTCTTTTCATTATGATAGCTCGTCTCCCGCAAATCGGGAGATGCGCACATGCCGGGGAACGAGTTGAGCCGACAGCCAGAACTGACAGCCTTCAACCTGTATCTGCGCACGGGCAGGCGAACTGACTTACCCCCGCCCGTGCAGGTCGAAGTGAAATTCAACCCGTGGCATGATGAAAAGGACGGGCGGTTCACCTTTGCCGGGCAAGGCCGCTATTTTCCGCGCGGTGGTAATACTCGCCCAAAGACCATGGAAGCAGCGGCGGGCGGACAGGTGCGGCGACCGGATCGGTCCGATAGCGATGGCGTGCCGGATCGCCGCCACCTGCGCGCCGATCATCCCGGCAACCATTCGACCCATATCGTGCAACCGGGCGATACGCTCACGCGCATTGCCGCGCGGCGCAAAGGACTGACGGCGCGCGATCTGGCATGGCTAAACCAGCATCCGATCGACCGGCCACTGAGAATCGGCCAGCAGATCAAACTGCCGCATCAGGCCTATCTGGATGCCGGACGTGCGGCCAAGAACAAGTTTCTGGCGCTCGCCTATTATATGGACACGCATGGCGGAAAATTGCCGCCCGACCCGGCCAATCCACCGTCGCTGGAAAGCCAGATCCTCGACACGAACTGGCGCAAGGAGACGAAAAATGGCTATGATTTCCATATTGATGTCATTGCGCGACCGAGGAAAATCTTCGCCAACCTTTCAGATGGTCCAAAAGCATCCCGATCGCGCCGTAACCAGGCAAGCGCGGGCAAACCTGATCGCCTTGCAAGCGACGATGGCGGCCATTTTATCGCCGCTCGCTTCAACGGTCCCAGCGAGAGCTTCAACCATTTCGCCCAAGACGCCAACTTCAACCGGGGCGCCTATCGTGCCATGGAAGATAGCTGGGCAAGGGATTTGCAGGCAGGACGAAATGTGCTTGTTGAGATCACCCCAAAATATGCTGGAACCTCAAAACGGCCAAACAGCGTCCACGTCATCTGGTACGTCGATGGCCAAAAGAATTTTCACAATTTCCCCAATCAAGCGAAAGGTCGATCCGATGGCGAAAGATAAATTCGACATCTTGGGTCCACTCATGGACGAGATCGGACAGGAACTAGTTACAATCGTCGGGGGAGAGCCAAATGGCATATTTCTCTACGTCGAGATCGGAGACATGTGGGTTGGGCCAAGCATATTCAAGGATGAGGGGGATGTGGTTCGCTATCATGATTCCGACAGTGAGGTTCTTTCCGACCTTCTGTTTGAAGCTTGGTATGCCGAACCCGAAGGACCGAATATGCGGTGGTCGGTCATGGAATATGTTATAAATGATGGAAAATTCGACGCGACTTTCAAATATCCCGAAGAGGTCAATGTCGATGTCGTCGATCCAGAGCGCCGCCGCACAGCCCTGCGCGCCCGTTTCGGCGACAAGCCCGTCGTCTATCCGCCTCCACCCAAGGGCGCGTTTGAGTTGAAACCCTGACGTCAATTGCGTCCTGACCCAAAGATCCCATATTGCCCCCATGGCCATCCATATCCGCACCACGCTCGACGAGCCCGATACCGACGCCCATTTCGTGCCGCACCGGCCCGCGCGGCCGGACAAGAGCGAGGGAGGGCGGCCCTTCACGCTGGTGAGCGATTATGAGCCGTCGGGCGACCAGCGCACCGCGATCCCCGAATTGGTGGAACAGGCGCTGGCGGGTGAGCGCGATCAGGTGCTGCTGGGCGTCACTGGATCGGGCAAGACCTTCACCATGGCCAAGGTGATCGAGGCGTTACAACGCCCGGCGCTGATCCTGGCCCCCAACAAGATTCTCGCGGCGCAGCTTTATGGCGAATTCAAAAGCTTCTTCCCCAACAATGCGGTCGAATATTTCGTCAGCTATTATGACTATTACCAGCCCGAAGCCTATGTCGCGCGGTCCGACACCTATATCGAGAAGGAAAGCAGCGTAAACGAAAGCATCGACCGGATGCGCCACTCGGCGACGCGGTCCTTGCTGGAACGGGACGATGTCATCATCGTCGCGTCGGTAAGCTGTATCTACGGCATCGGATCGGTCGAGACTTATTCGGCGATGACCTTCTCGATGAAGAAGGGCGGGATCGAGGATCAGCGCGAGATCATTCGCAAGCTGGTCGCGCTTCAGTATAAGCGCAACGATGCGGGCTTTGCGCGCGGCAATTTCCGGGTGAAGGGCGACAATCTAGAGATTTTCCCGTCCCACTATGAGGATACCGCCTGGCGCATATCCTTCTTCGGCAACGAGATTGAAGCGATTGTCGAATTCGATCCGCTGTCGGGACGCAAGGTCGCCAGCCTCGACTATGTGAAGGTTTTTCCCAACAGCCACCATGTCACCCCCGGCCCGACCCTCAAGCAGGCGATGGAGGCGATCCGGTTTGAACTCACCGAGCGGCTCAAGGAACTGGAGGCGGAGGGCAAGCTGCTGGAGGCGCAACGGCTGGAGCAGCGGACCAATTTCGACCTGGAGATGATCGCCGCGACCGGCAGTTGCGCGGGGATCGAAAATTACAGCCGTTTCCTCACGGGCCGCCTGCCAGGTGAACCCCCGCCGACTTTGTTTGAATATCTGCCCGAAAATGCGCTGCTGTTCGTCGATGAAAGCCACCAGACCGTGCCGCAGATCGGCGCGATGGCGCGCGGCGATCACCGGCGCAAGATCACGCTCGCCGAATATGGTTTCCGCCTGCCCAGCTGCATCGACAACCGCCCGCTACGCTTCAACGAATGGGACGCAATGCGACCGCAGACGGTCAGCGTCTCCGCTACGCCCGGCAAATGGGAGATGGAGCAGACCGGCGGCGTATTCAGCGAACAGGTGATCCGCCCCACCGGCCTCATTGACCCGCCGGTCGAAATCAAGCCGGTCGAGGATCAGGTGGACGACCTGATCAACGAATGTCGCAAGGTCACCGCTAACGGCTATCGCACGCTCGTCACCACACTGACCAAGCGGATGGCGGAGGATCTGACCGAGTTCATGCATGAGGCGGGGATCAAGGTCCGCTACATGCACAGCGACGTCGAGACTCTTGAACGGATTGAATTAATCCGGGATCTTCGGCTCGGCGTCTATGACGTGCTGATCGGCATCAACCTGTTGCGCGAGGGGCTGGACATTCCCGAATGCGGGCTGGTCGCGATTCTCGACGCTGACAAAGAAGGCTTTTTGCGCTCCGAAACCTCGCTCATTCAGACGATCGGTCGCGCCGCGCGCAACGTGGACGGGCGGGTGATCCTCTATGCCGACCGGATCACAGGCTCGATGGAGCGTGCGCTCAACGAAACCGGGCGCAGGCGCGAGAAACAGGAAGCCTATAACCGCGAACATGGCATCACCCCGACCACGATCAAGCGCAACATCGGCGACATCATCGCCCATGTGTCCAACAGGGACAGCGTGCTGGTCGAGACGGGCGACGCCGACCGGCCCCACATGGTCGGCCACAATCTGCGCGCCTATATCGAGGATCTGGAAAAGAAGATGCGCGCGGCGGCGGCTGACCTGGAGTTTGAAGAAGCCGGGCGGATCAGGGACGAAATCCGCAAGCTGGAAGCCGAGGAACTGGGCCTGCCGCACGAACAGCAGGTCGCGGCTCCTCGCGGGCGCGCGACGGAGGGCAAGCCGGGGACGCGGAAATTGCGATACGGAAAAACGCAGAAGAAATTTGGGCGGTAAGAAGGCCGCTTCTACTTTGGTCGTTCGTTTCGAGCGAAGTCGAGAAACCCTGTGCATCGGTTTCTCGACTGCGCTCGAAACGAACGGATGTGGTGTGTTATCGCACCCTCTAAACCACCGCTGGATAATCCCGCGCCGCCCTCTACATAGCGCCTATGCCCCCTGACATGCCCACATCCGCGCCTTTGCCCCCTGTCTGGGCGACGCTCCGCCGGTTCCTGCCCTATTTGTGGCCCGCCGATGCGCCCGCACTGCGCCGCCGCGTAGTCGTCGCAATGTTGTGCGTACTGGCGGCCAAGATCATCAGCCTGGCCATGCCCTTTGCGTACAAGGCCGCGATCGACCGGATGGTGCCGGGGATGGAGCGGGCCGCCAGCCTGGCCATCGCGCTGGTCGCGGTCTATGCGGGCGCGCGCTTTGGCAGCGTGTTGTTCGACAATCTGCGCAATGCGGTGTTCGAGCGGGTCGGGCAGGAGGCCGGGCGGCGGCTGGCCGACGATGTGTTCGTCCACCTCCACCGCCTGTCGCTGCGCTTCCATCTCGACCGGCGCACTGGCGCTGTCACCAAGATTGTCGAGCGCGGCACCAAGAGCATCGACACGATGCTCTATTTCCTGCTGTTCAACATCGCCCCCACCGTGCTGGAGCTGGTCGCGGTCTGCGCCATCTTCTACGTCAAGTTCGGCCTGTGGATGGTCGCGGTCACTTTAGTCATGGTGGGCCTCTATATCTGGTTCACCCGCACCGTGACCGAATGGCGCAACCAGTTGCGCCGCGACATGGTGGACATGGACACCAATGCGGTCGCCCATGCGGTCGACAGCCTGCTGAATTTCGAGACGGTCAAATATTTCGGCGCGGAAGCGCGCGAGGCGAAACGTTACGGCACATCGATGCGGCGTTATGCGCAGGCGGCGGTCAAGAGCGAGAATAGCCTGGCCTGGCTCAATATCGGCCAGTCGCTGATCACCAACCTGATGATGGCGGGCGCGATGGGCTATACCGTGTGGGGATGGAGCCGGGGCCAGTTCACCACCGGCGACGTGGTGCTGGTCAATACACTGCTCGCCCAGCTGTTCCGGCCATTGGACCTGCTCGGCATGGTCTATCGCACGATCCGGCAGGGGCTGATCGACATGGAGGCGATGTACAAGCTGATGGACACGCCGCAGGAGATTGCCGATGCGGACGGTGCGCCTGCCCTTGTCCCGTCCGGCGGCGAAGTGCGGTTCGATCATGTGCGCTTTGGTTATGATCCCGAACGCGAGATTTTGCACGATATCAGCTTCACCGTCCCGGCAGGACGGACGCTGGCGATCGTCGGGCCGTCCGGCGCGGGCAAGTCCACCATCGCGCGCATCCTGTTCCGCTTCTACGATATTCAGGGAGGCCAAGTCAGCATCGACGGGCAGGATATCGCCAGCGTGACGCAGGCATCGCTGCGCGCGGCGATCGGCATCGTGCCGCAGGACATGGTGCTGTTCAACGACACGGTCGGCTATAATATCGGCTATGGCCGCGAAGGCGCGAGCCAGGCGGAGATCGAAGCCGCTGCAAAAGCCGCGTCGATCCACGACTTCATCCTGAGCCTGCCCAAGGGGTATGACACCCGCGTTGGCGAGCGTGGCCTCAAACTGTCAGGCGGAGAAAAGCAACGGGTGGCGATTGCGCGGACGCTGCTGAAGGACCCGCCAGTGCTGGTGCTGGACGAAGCGACCAGCGCGCTCGACAGTCGCACCGAAAATGAGATTCAGGACGTGCTGCGCAACATTGCGCGCAAGCGCACCACCCTGATCGTCGCGCACCGCCTGTCTACTGTCGTCGATGCGGACGAGATCATCGTGCTGGACCAGGGCCGCATTGTCGAACGCGGCCGCCACGCCGATCTGGTGCGCGCCGACGGGCTATATGCGGTGATGTGGAACCGTCAGGCCGCCGAGCGGGAGGATATGCCGGTCGAGCCGGGAATCGGCGATGTGTTTGAAGTGGTGCGGAAATAGACCATTTTCCGTTCGTTTCGAGCGAAGTCGAGAAACCTGTGCGCAAGGTTTCTCGACTTCGCTCGAAACGAACGGAGGTAGGTGGTCCCCCGCCCTCAATCCACAAAATTCGCCGCCACCTCCGGCGGCACGCGCAAGATCCGGCCCGTACCCTTGTCCACGATCGCCCAGGTGGATCTGGCCATGACCTTCACCTTGCCGTCGGGACCGGTGAACTCGATCAGCCGGTCGAAGCGCGCGCCGCGTGGGCCATCGGGTATCCAGGTGCGCGCCGTCACCGTCTCGCCCTCCGCCACATTGCCGCGATAGTCGATTTCGTGGCGGGTCACGACCCAGACATAGGCATCGACATGCGCCGGGTCGGCATCATGGGTCCAATGCTCGGTCGCGACCTGCTCCATCCACTGGACCCAGACCGCGTTGTTGACATGGCCGAGTATGTCGATGTCGGCGGGTTGGGCGGTGATGCGTGTGGCGTAGGCGGCGGGCATTATCCTATCCTCCGTTCGGGCTGAGCGAAGTCGAAGCCTCCCACAGAGCGAAGCGAAGTGCCTTCACTACGTTCAGGCGAACCCTTCGACAGGCTCAGGGCGAACGGTTCCCTCACGCTCCAGCCATCCCCATTTGCCAGAGAATGAACGCAAATTCCTCCGCGCTTTCGTGCAGGCTCTCGAACCGCCCCGACTTGCCACCATGGCCCGCGCCCATATTGGTCTTGAGCAGCAGGATATTGTCATCCGTCTTGGTCGCACGCAGCTTGGCGACCCATTTGGCAGGCTCCCAATAGGTCACGCGCGGGTCGTTGAGGCCCGCCGTTACCATCAGCGGCGGATAATCCTGCGCCTTCACATTGGCATAAGGGTCATAGGCCAGAATGGTCTCAAACGCGGCCTTATCGTCTATCGGATTACCCCATTCGGGCCATTCGCCCGGCGTCAGCGGCAGGGTTTCGTCCAGCATGGTGTTGAGCACATCGACGAACGGCACATGCGCCACCACTGCGCCCCACAGGTCGGGATCGCTATTGATCACCGCTCCCATCAGTTCGCCCCCGGCCGATCCGCCCGAAATGCTGATCCGCCCCTTGCTCGTATAGCCAAGGTCAATCAGCCCCTTGGCCACATCGACAAAGTCGGTGAAGGTATTATTGCGTTTGTCCAGCTTGCCGTCGAGATACCATTGCTGGCCGAGGTCATCGCCGCCGCGAATATGGGCGATGGCGAAGGCAAAACCGCGGTCGAGCAGCGACAGCCGCCCGGTCGAAAAACCCGGCTCCATCGCCATGCCATAGGCACCATAGCCATAGAGGTGCAGCGGCGCGCCGCCGTCGCGCGGCAGGTCGGCGGGATAGACGATCGACACCGGAATCTGCGTGCCGTCGCGCGCCGGGATCATCAGCCGCTCGGTCGCATAGCGGCTCGCGTCATAGCCTGAAGGGATTTCCTGCACCTTGAGCAACTCGAACCGTTCTTCGGCCATATGATAGTCGAAAATGGTGTCGGGCGTGACCATCGATTCATAGCCGATGCGCAGCACCGTCACATCATATTCGGGATTATCGTCCAGCGACGCGGAATAGCTCGCCTCCGGGAACGGCAGTCGTTTTGGCGTATGCGTCGCATAATCGCGCAGTTCGATCTGGTCCAGACCGTCCAGCCGTCCTTCGGTGACGTAGAAATGTTTGAACAGGGTGAAATCGGTCAGGTAGAAATGGGCGTCAGGCGCAATCACTTCGGTCCACTGGTCCGGCGCATCCAGCGTCGCCTTCACCAGCCGGAAATTGGGGTGGGTGTCGTTGGTCTTGATATAGAGCGTGCCGTCATGCTCATCGACATCATATTCGCGCCCAGCCTGCCGCGCGGCCACCAGCAGAGGCGGCGCTGTGGGATTATCGGCGGGGATCAGCCAGGCTTCTGTCGTCACATGATCGCCGGTCGCAATGACGATCCATTTTTCCGATGAGGTGAGGCCGATCGAGACGCGGAACCCCTCATCATCCTCATGGAACAGCTCGACGTCGGACTCGACGCCCTGCCCCAGCCAGTGCAGCCGCGCATTGTCGGTGCGCCAATTTTCATTGGCCAGGCCATAGAGCAGCCCCTTGCTGTCGGACGTCCACACCAAAGATGACAGCGTGTCGGGGATCGATTCCGGCAAAATCTCGCCGGTGAACAGATCCTTGATCCGCGCCTCGAACCGTTCCGACCCGTCATTGTCGATCGCATAGGCAAGGTAGCGTCCATCCGGGCTGACCGACATGGCGCCCAGCCGGAAATAGTCATGCCCCTGCGCCAGCGCCGGTTCGTCCAGGATCAGCTGATCCGGCCCGCCAGCCACCGGCTTGCGATACCATTTGCGATATTGCGCGCCCGTCTCGAACGCGCGCCAGTAGATATAGTCGCCATCCTTTTGGGGCACGGAACTGTCATCTTCCTTGATGCGGCCCTTCATCTCGGCAAACAGCGCGTCGGTCAGCCCCTTGTGCGGGGCCATCGCGGCCTCGAAGAAAGCGTTTTCTTGGCCCAGATAGGCCAGCACGTCCGCATCCTTGACGTCCGGGTAACCCGGATCGCGCAGCCAGGCATAGTCGTCCGTCACGGTGATGCCATGATGGGTGATGCTGTGCGGCCTGGCCAGCGCGATTGGAGCGGCAACGGGCGGCGGGGTGTTTGCGGTCATTCACTATCCATTTGCAAGGAGCAAGGCGGGCGCTGGCATATGCGCTACAGCCTGCTTATGTTGTTGTCATTATGGCCTGCGCAAGGGGCCGATACGCAAGGAAGTATGAATGTCCACCTATCAAGACCGTCTCAACGCGCTGCGCGACCAGCTTGCGCGCGACCGGCTGGACGGTTTCGTCGTGCCGCTGACCGACGAGCATATGAGCGAATATGTCGGCGCCTATGCCCAGCGCCTAGCCTGGCTGACCGGGTTTCAGGGTTCCGCGGGCAGCGCCGTGGTGCTGCCGGAGCAGGCGGCGATCTTCGTCGATGGGCGCTACACATTGCAGGTACGCGAGCAGGTCGATGGCGCGCTGTGGCAATATGAAAGCGTACCGCAAACCTCCATCGCGGCCTGGCTGAAAGCCTATGCCCCGGCGGGCGGGCGGATCGGCTATGATCCCTGGCTCCACACCCGTTCCTGGGTGGAGCAGGCCAGCGCCGCGCTGGCGGAAAAGGGCGCCGTCTTGGTCGCTGTCGACACAAACCCGATCGACCTGGTCTGGCCTGACCGCCCTGCCCCCAGCGACGCCCGGCTGGTCGTGCATGACGACCGTTTTGCCGGGCAGAGCGCGGCGGAAAAGCGGCAGGGGATGGCCGACTGGCTGGTCGAGAAAAAAGCCGACGCCGCGGTGCTGTCCGCGCTGGATTCGATCGCCTGGACCTTCAATATCCGCGGTAAGGATGTGGACCGGACGCCAGTGGCGCTGGCCTATGCCATCGTCCATGCTGATGCGACCGCCGACCTTTATGTCGCGCCCGAAAAAATGGACGAGGCGGTCGCCAAGCATCTGGGCAACGCCGTGCGCGTGCATGATCGCGCCGCCTTTGCCGATGCGTTGGCCGGTTTTGCGGGCAAGAGCGTGGTGGCCGATCCCGAACGGGCGGTAGCCGCGATTTTCGAGGCGCTCGACAATGGCGGCGCGACCGTGCTGCCGCTGCGCGACCCCGCGATCCTGCCCAAGGCGATCAAGAATGAGGTCGAGATTGCCGGACATAAATCGGCGCAGGCCCGCGACGGCGCGGCATTGAGCCGCTTTCTGCATTGGGTGTCGGTGGAAGCGCCCAAGGGCGGCCAGACCGAAATGACCGCCGCCGACCGGCTGGAGGCGTTCCGCAAGGAGACCGGCCTGCTGGAGGATCTGTCCTTCGACACGATCAGCGGTGCCGGGCCGAATGGCGCGGTGGTGCATTACCGGGTCGAGGAAAAGACCAACCGCCCGATCGAAACCGGCACCCTCTATCTCGTCGATTCGGGCGGCCAGTATCGCGACGGCACGACCGACGTGACCCGCACGCTGGCGATCGGTACGCCCACGCGCGAGATGCAGGAGCGGTTCACGCTGGTGCTGAAGGGCCATATCGCACTGGCGCGCGCGGTGTTTCCGATCGGGACGCGCGGTGGCCAGCTCGATATATTGGCGCGACAGTTCCTCTGGGCACAGGGGCTGGATTATGCCCATGGCACCGGCCATGGCGTCGGCAGCTTCCTGTCGGTGCATGAAGGACCGCAGCGGATCGCGACATTTGGCGGCGGCGACGAGCCGTTGCAGGCGGGCATGATCCTGTCCAACGAGCCGGGCTATTACAAGACCGGCGAATATGGCATCCGCATCGAAAATTTGGTGCTGGTGGAAGAACGCGCCGTGCCGGGCGCGGAAAAGCCGATGCTGGGCTTTGAAACGCTGACCTTTGCTCCGATCGACCGTCATCTGATCGCGCTCGATCTGCTGAGCGCCGACGAGCGGGCATGGGTCGACGCCTATCATGCCAAGGTGCGGTCGGTCGTGGGGCCGCAGTTGGATGGCGACGCAAAGGCGTGGCTGGAAAGCGCCTGCGCGCCGCTTTAATCTTTCGGACTGTGGGGCGCAGGCGCGGGCGGCACGACCTCCCGTGCCTGCGCCTTGCGGCGGCGCAGATTATTGCGCAGCGCCTGCGCCAGCCGCGCCTTGCGATCATCCTGTTCGCTTGTCATGGCATGGCCTTAAGCAAAATGTGGCATCGGCTGCAACCCGCCTTGACAAGGGCGGCGCACGCAGCCATAGGCCCGGCTCCGCAGGCCGAACAGGTCCGTGGACATGAAATAGTGCTGCCGTAGCTCAGTGGTAGAGCGCATCCTTGGTAAGGCTGAGGTCGTGAGTTCAATCCTCACCGGCAGCACCATTTCTCCCCCCGACATATTCGCGAATGTAACCGCCCTACGGGGCTATGTGCGCCGACAGGCGGGCGGCGGCGCGCTCGATTCGGCGATCAGCAACGGCAGATCGACCTGCATCAGCGTAGCGGTGGGCCGTTTGGCGATGATGTCGAACAGACAGCGCGCGGCCATCTGCGCCATATCGCCCATCGGTCGCTGTACTGTCGTCAGCGCCGGGACGATCATCCTGGCCAACAGGCTGCCATCAAATCCTATGACGGTCAGGTCGCGCGGCACCATCAGGCCGCGCGAGGCGGCCACCTTGATGACACCGGCGGCCATGATGTCATTGGCCGCAAAGATGGCGGTAGGCATCGGATCGATCGACAGCAGCCGCTCCGCCGCCGTCACGCCCGATTCAAAGCTGTAATCACCAGCCGCCTCTCCCACCAGCGTTCCGCCCGCAATGGTCAGAGCAGACAGAAAACCCGCTCGCCGCTCCTGCGCCGATAACGTGGCCGACGGACCTGACACATGAGCGACGCGCCTGTGGCCCAGCGCGACGATATGCTCCGCCACCCGCGCGGCCGCACCGCGCTCGTCGGACACCAGCATGGCGTCGAATCCGGCAAGACTGACAGACGAAAGCGCCACCGCCGGGATGCCGACGTCCTGAAGTGCATAGGCCAGGCCCGGCACACCCGATACCGGGGCCAGGATGATGACGCCATCGACGCGGGAGCGCCGGACGAAATCCAGCACATCCTCGATCGATCCATCCTCGCCCGTAGGCGTTGCATGGGCGATGACCTCATAGCCCTGCGCGGTCGCTTCGTTCGCCAGACCGCGCTGCACCTCGCCCAACACCAGCACATTCCTGTCATTATGGATCATGCCAATCAGATAGGATCGCCCGGTCGCCAGCCCCCGCGCCCGCGCACTGGGCCGGAAACCGAGCGCCTCGATCGCGCCCAGGATCGTCGCGCGGGTCTCCGCATTGACCTTGGGCGACCCGTTGATGACGCGGGACACGGTGCGAATGGAGACATGCGCCCGCGCGGCCACGTCCGCGATCGTGACATCGGCCCCGATCGCCCAATTCCCCTGCTTTGTCATGCAGCAGCCATAGCCGGTCTGCCGACGCAGGCAAGATCAGGCTGGCTGTTGCAGGAGCAAGTATGGTCAGTGGGTAAAACTGATACCGATCCACAGGGTGCGCGGCGTACCCAGGTCCATCGATCCGCCCGCATTGCGGGTGACGACCGCCTTGTCGAACAGATTTTCGCCGCGTGCTACCAATGTCGCGCCATGGCCCAATGGCAGCCGCGCGATGGCATCGACCGTCAGCGCGTCTGGGAGGACGTCGCTTTGCAGATCATCCTCATATTGTTTGGCGACATAGCGCAGCGTGGTGGACAGGGTCGGTCCCTGCGCCGGGCTGTAGGCGATCGTCGCGCTGGCGGCATGGCGCGGGCTTTGTGCCGGGGTCATGCCGTTGAAAGCAGCGCCAGGGGCGCGAACGCGGCTATGGCTATAGGCGTAGGAGGCCGACAGGCGCAGGTCGCCCAGCGCCGCCGCTGCGGTCAGTTCGATCCCCTTGGCGACGATGCGATCGACATTTTGACGCTTGCGCGTGTTCGCGACCAAAGGATCGGTTACATTGGCGATGGCATCGCCCAGCTGGTTGTAGAAGGCGGTGGCGGACAAGGTGACACCGGGTGCCGGGGTCAGGTCAATCCCCCCCTCCACGCCTTTGAGCTTTTCCGGGGTCAGCGCAGCATTGGCGTCGGTTCGGATAGGAAATACCACGAACGGTCGATAGAGTTCATTGAGCGTCGGCAAGCGGAAGCCGCTATAGGCCGCTCCGCGTACCGCAATGGCATCGCTTGCCTTGTAGAGTACGCCGATCCGGCCCGACACCTCCCAGTCCGACCGATCGGCAAAGGCGCTATTGGTCGCCGCGCCGGTGGTGGCGCTCACCTGCCGGTAAAAGCCGTTGCGGATCGACCAGCGATCGGCGCGCACTCCGCCGGTCAGGACCAGTTTACCGATCGTCCAGTCATCCTCGACAAAGACGCCACTGGTCAGCTCTTCGCCCCCCGCATGGCGGCGGAAGGTGGCCGGGTTGCTGGCGATATTGGCGTCAAACGCATCCTCGAACATATCGCCGGTGGCAAAGCGGGTATCGACGCCGATGCGCAGCAAGTGATTGCCGCCAACCGGCGGGCGCAGTTCGATCTTGCCGCCAAGCCCGGTGGAAGGCGTGTTGCGCTGGTCGAGCGACTTGCGGAAGGTCGAGGCCGACATGACGATGTTGGAGAAGTTACGTGCCTGCACATAGGCAAGGGCATCGACCTGCCACGGACCGCGATTGATATAGCGGATGCTGGCGTCCTGCCCCCGGCTCATACTGTCCGCGCCCGCAAATCGCAGCGTGCGGTCATCCTGAAACAGGGTCGCGCGAAATTGCAGTTCGGCGGTGGCGGAAATGGGCGCGACCGCGCGCAAATTGGTGGACCAGCCATCATAGGCGGCAGGCACGGTCGCGCCGACCCGCTGGCTCTTGGGTGTCGTCTGGAACCCGTCGCCCCGGTCCCATCGGCCCGACAGTGACACATAGCCGCTGCCAAGGTCCGGGGTCAGGCTGGCGGACAATTCGGTCGAATTGCGGCTGCCGTAAAAGCCGCTCGCACTAAAGGTCGGCAACTGGTCGCGCGTCGCACTGGCCAGTTCGATGGTGCCAGCCACCGCCCCCGCGCCGAATGCGCCGATGCCGCCGCCCCGCGTCACCCGGACGACCGACAGCCGCTCAGGCACCAGCGCGCTGAACGGGATATAGCCGAAAAAGGGATCGGCCATCGGCACCCCGTCCAGCAACACCAGTGTCCGGCTCGACGCGTTGCCGCCCAGCGCGCGCAGGGTCGCGCCCTGGGCCGACGGGTTGGCGGAACGGCTGTCGGATCGGCGGAACTGCTGGAAGCCCGTGACATCGCCCAGCACGCTTTCGATCCGGCCCGATGCGCTGTCCTGCAACCGGGCGCGCTCGATCACCACTGATCCATAGGCCGGGGTGCCGGGCGGCAGCGACAGGCCTGCACCGGTGACGATGATGGACGGCGTGTCACCCGCATCGTCCGGCGCCTGAGCCAGTACGGCTGTGGGAATGGACAAGAGCAAGGCGGGCAGGACGATAATTTTCATGGCGATCCCCTCATGCGCCCCTCTCTTTTTTTTTCATCGTATTTGCAAATAGAAAGGGGCCGCACCTTTCTAAGATGCAGCCCCCGCCCTGTGACATTGTTCCTTGGGTCGATCAGACGGTCAGAAGAACAGGATCGCCCCCGCCGCCAGCGCGTCCGAGCTGGCCTTGTTGTCATTATGCGCTTTCGACGTCGTGTGGACATATTCGCCCAGCAGTGTGACCCAGCTGTTCAGGCCATAGCGCAGCTGCCCAACCCAGCTGCCATTCTTGTCCACCAGCAGCGGATTGGCGAGCGCATCGGCGGCATTGGCATAGTCGAGATGGCTTTCGCCATAGCTGCCTCCGACCGAGATTTTGCCGAACGTCGCCAGCCCCTGAAGATAGAAGCCATGGCTGTCGCGCCGGTTGCCAAGGCCGTCCGTATCGAACAGGTTGAGCGCTGTCGTGCCCAGGCCCGACGCATCATAATAGGTGCCAACCACCGTGATCGGCCCCAACGTGACCTTCGCACCCGCGTCCCAGCCCCAGCCGGTATAGTCCGGCCCGGCGATCACATTATGCTTCTGGCTGATCCCCGACAGCCACAGCCGCGTCGCGACATCGCCCAGCTTGCCATCATAGACGAATTTGGCCTGGAAGCCGGGCTGCTTGTTCGATTCAGCTGGCCCCGTCAGGGAAGAAAGCGGCTCGAAAATGCCGATGCTGGCGGTGAAGCCATTGAAACTGGGCGTCGTATAAGTGATCTGCGGCTGGAAATCGGTATAGATATAACCGGTGCCGATGCGCCCCAGCGTCGTGTTGGATGGCGCGACATTGCCCGCGGGTGTGCCTGACGACAGCAAAGTGATGTCATTGAGGATCGCTTCTGACCCGAACAGGCCGATGTCGCGACCGATCTTTACCTCGCCAAAGCCCGCCCGGCCAAAGGTCAGATAGGTTTGGCGAAAATCGATCCCGGCGGTCTGGAGCGCACGGGGATTGCCGGGGCCGTTGGCACCGCCTGCCGCTGCATAATTGACCGAGTTGATGCCCGGATACATGCCGAAATGTGCGCCGACATCCCAGCCTGCCTGTGTCGTCATCGCCTCCACTTTCAGGAAGCCGGGCAGCAGCCCGTTGCGGACCGCCGAACTATTGCCGCCGACCGTCGCCACGCCGCCGACGACCATGTTGGTGGCGCTGGGTGCCTCGCCATTGTCATGGACGTAGAAGCCATTGACCGAGCCGGAAAATTTGAGCGTCACGTCGCCCATTTGCAGACCCACGCCGCTGTCGGCCATGCGAACGAGCGGCTTGCCGCCCGACGCATCTGGGGTGACCGGCGGTGCCTGCGCGGCCTCGGCGCTCTGGCCCTTCAGCAGATCCTGATATTCCTCATCGGTCAGGATGCCCTTTTCATGCAGGCGCTTGAGCAGATCGGCGGTGGTGCCGGCCATGGCCGGCGCAGCGGTGGCGGCGAGCAGCAGCGCACCCGCCGCGCTCATCAGGCGCAACGTCCTTTTCATATCATCCTCCCGTTCGTGACGCCGGTTTCCCCCCGGCTGAAACAGGAGAGTGGCGCGCCCGGACGGACGGGAAAATTGGACTTAGGTTCTCATCCCTTCGGACAGGACAAGCGCGTCGCCTAAGGTCGCGATCAGTGGCTGATCAGACCGACGATCCGCACCAGTTGCGATTCCCGGCGGCACCCGGTCTTGTCGTAGATGCTGCGCAGCTGCACCTTCAACGTCTCTGCCGACACGGATCGTGCCGCCGCAATGTCGGCGCGGGACTGGCCCGCCGCCAGCCGGATGGCGATGTCCGCTTCGGCCGGTGTCAGGCTGAATGTCCGCATCAGCAGCTGGACATGACGATCGCTTGGCGCACCGACCCGCGCGATCACGATGGCGCGCGGCGCGAAGGGCAGCGACCATGGGCGGCTGGGCAGTGGATATATTTCAAGCATGATCCCAACGCCCCCGGCGTCGTCGCCCAGCGCGACCGGATCAGCCGCGCGGCCGGGCGGGTCGATCACGGTGCGGACGGCGCGGGTGATGGCGCGGCTTTCGTCCGCCCGTTCGCTTGCCAGCCAGCCGTCGCTCACCCTGATACGGCTGGTCGTCAGCAGCGCTTCGGCGCGCGGGGTCATGCCCCCGACCCGGCCCGTCGCGTCGAGCAGCCAGCAGGCCCGGTCCATCGCCTCGAACGTGCCCGACAGCAGCGAAAAGCCCTGCTGCTCGATCGCGCGCTGGAGCCGCACGGCGGTGCGGGCGTGGCCCGCAATCTCGCCGAACAGGTCACGCTGTTCCTGCGTCGTGCGTCCGTCCTTGCTGTCGCGCAGCAGCGCCAGCCCGATCATCCCTTCCCGTCCGGCCAGCAGGCGGGTCTGGCAGCCGTCGAAAATGTCGAAATCGGCGCATAAGTCTAGATAGTCGTCCGACCGCAATGACTGGCGGGCGACGTCATAATGGGCTTCGTGGACGATCGGGGGATTATTCGCCAGCCCGTCGGCGGCGACGCGGAAATTCAGGTCGGGCTGGGACTGGTCGATCGCGGCGGTCTTGGCGATGATGCTGTCATCAATGTCGCTGATCCAGTTGAAGCCGCTGGCACCGGGACCAAAGCCGATCAACTGGCCATGACGCGAGCCCGTAGCATTAGCCATGGCCCTGATCGCCCCGTCCCAATTTTGCGGATCAAGCGCGGCGGACAGAAACAAGTCCGCCCATTTATCCCCATCCGTGGCGTATGACGCCATCCCCAAAACCCCCACAGTCCCATGGGTATCCGTTGCGCAATATGCCGGTGAAGTCAAATAAACGGCGAGAATAATGTCTGATAATTCTTGGCGATATTGATTTGGATTAATCCAAATCAGGCCGCCTGCGCCAGTGCCTCTTCCCGCACGGCACAGAACATCCGGCAGGGGGGAATATTACGCCATTCCAGTTCATCGCTGACCCGCCCGAACACCGGGTCCAGCAAGCGGCGGACATAGCGCGAATATTGATAGACCAGAAACGCCCCGCCTGGCCGCAATGCGGCGCGTGTCTCGGCGCAGATCGCCGCTCCCACGCCATCTGGCAGCGTCGAAAAGGGAATGCCCGACAAGATATAGTCGGCCTGGGGCTGCCCCGCTTCCCGAATGAAACGGCGTACATCAGATGCCGATCCATGCACGACCTTGAGCCGGGGATCGTCGAACTGCGCCTCCAGATAGGCGACGAAATCCAGGTTCAGGTCAATCGCCAGCAGGGTGGCGTCAGGATGCAGCCGGTCGAGGATCGCCTGGGTGAAAGTGCCCACCCCCGGTCCATATTCGACGAACAGCCGCGTATTGTGCCAATCGACCTGATCCAGCATCCTGTCCACCAGCGCGGCGGACGAGGGGATGACCGAACCGATCATACCGGGATGCTTGACGAACTGGCGGAAAAACATGCCCCATTGCCGGAAGAACCGGCCCGTACCCGCCTTGCCGCCCGTTATGTTTTTCTTTTTCAAGGGTATGGAGGCCATCACTATCCGTCTGTCTATTGTCGTGGTCGGGCGTCGCAAATATCGGCGCGACTGGCAAGCCGCTTTGCGCGTGCATGACAAGGAACGCGCAGACGGCAGATGGTTTCCTTTGCCGCCTGCCAGCGCCCTATTCCTGATCCCGCTCCCGCCCGCGCAACATGCCCGGCGCGACGAAGCCGATCGGATCGACCTGCATCGCCTTCTGCTTCAGCGTTGCCTGGATCTTTTCATATTCATGCTCCATTTCCGGCGTCACCGACGCGCGGGTTTCCTCCAGCGCTGCCTCGAAATGCGCCATCGTCACCTTGTCCACCGACAGCGACTGGCGCAGCGCGAACAGGCCAGCGCGGCGCGCCAGATCCTCCAGATCCGCGCCGGTAAAGCGCTCCGTCCGCTCTGCCAATGATGCCAGATCGACATCGTCGGCCAGCGGCATCTTGCCCGTATGGATCGACAGGATGCGCTGACGCCCCGCCTGATCGGGCACCGGCACATAGATCAGCTCATCGAACCGCCCCGGCCGCAGCAAAGCGGGATCGACCAAAGTGGGTCGGTTGGTCGCCCCGATGACGACCACTGATTGCAGTTCCTCCAGCCCGTCCATCTCCGCCAATATGGTGTTCACCACCCGCTCGGTCACCTGCGGTTCGCCCATGCCATTGCCGCGCGCGGGGACCAGGCTATCCAGTTCGTCGATGAAGATGACGGTCGGCGCAACCTGCCGTGCGCGGGCGAACAGCCGGGCAATCTGCTGCTCGCTCTCGCCATACCATTTGGACAGCAGGTCGCTTGATTTGGTCGCGATGAAATTGGCCTGCGCCTCCCGCGCCACCGCCTTGGCCAGCAAGGTCTTGCCGGTGCCGGGCGGGCCATAGAGCAGGAAGCCCTTGGCCGGGCGGATGCCGATGCGACGGAAGGCGTCGGGGTCTTTCAGCGGCAGTTCGACGCCTTCTTTCAGCCGCATCTGCGCCTCGTCCAGCCCGCCAATATCGGACCAGCCGATATTGGGTGCCTGCACCATCACTTCGCGCATCGCCGATGGCTGAACCCGCTTGATCGCCGCCATGAAATCGTCGCGCGTAACCGACAATTCCTCCAGCACGTCGGGCGGAATCGTGCCATCCTCCAGATTGAGGCGCGGCATGAAGCGGCGCACCGTCTCGATCGCGGCCTCGCGGGTGAGGGCGGCCAAGTCTGCGCCAACGAAGCCATAGGTCATACGCGCCAGTTCCGACAGGTCGACCGTGTCGCCCAGCGGCATTCCGCGCGTATGGATACCCAATATCTCGCGCCGTCCGCGCTCGTCGGGGACGCCGACGACAATCTCCCGGTCGAAGCGACCAGGACGCCGCAGCGCCTCGTCAATCGCTTCGGGGCGGTTGGTGGCCGCGATCACCACCAGATTGGTGCGTGGCTCCAGCCCGTCCATCAGCGTCAGCAATTGCGCGACCAGCCGCTTTTCCGTCTCGCCGGTCACCTGCCCCCGTTTGGGCGCAATCGAATCAATCTCGTCGATGAACAGGATCGACGGCGCAGCCTTGGCCGCTGCCTCGAATATCTCGCGCAGCTGTTTTTCGGATTCGCCATAGGCCGACCCGACAATTTCCGGCCCGTTGATCAGGAAGAATTCAGCCTCCGATTCATTGGCGACGGCGCGCGCCAGTCGGGTCTTGCCCGTCCCCGGCGGGCCATGGAGCATCACCCCGCGCGGCGGATCGACGCCGAGCCGCTGGAACAGTTCGGGATAGCGCAGCGGCAGCTCGACCATCTCGCGCAACTGGTCGATCGTGTCGGCCATGCCGCCGACATCGTCATAGGTCACGTCCGCGCGGCGCGCTTCCTTCGGCTCCTCATATTCGGGGCGCAGCTCGACTTCGGTCTCGGCGTCGATATGGACGATGCCCTTCGGGATGGTCGACACGACCACCAGCCGGATTTCCTGCAAGGCATAGGCCGGCGCGGCGAGCATCTGGCGCAGCTGGGGCGGCATGTCGCCGGGCGGCACCTGCTGCTGACCCGCGGTTGCGACGACATCGCCCGCAGTCAATGGCCGCTGGAAGAATACCCGCTTCAACGCTTCGGGATGGCCCTGAAGCCGCAGATTATTTTGTGCAGGTGCGAACACGACCCGCTGCGCGGCGCGGGACTCCAATTTGTCGATATGCACGAAGTCGCCGGAGCCGACCCCGGCATTGGCGCGCTGCAACCCGTCCAGGCGCAGCACGTCCAGCCCTTCATCCTCCTTATAGGGGCGCACCACCCGCGCGGCGGTCGATCGCTTGCCGACGATCTCGATCACATCGCCTTCGGCCAGGTTCAACTCCGCCATGACCGCCAGGGGCAACCGCGCCAGCCCGCGCCCAGCATCTTCCGGCCGCGCATTGGCGACCTGAATCCGCCGTCCCGTGCTGTCCTCTTGCGCCATAATGCTGTCCTGTCCTTGTCGCTTCCGTAACGAGATAGGAAACGCCAGAGCCAGAAAAAGGGGGCAGGCGCGAAACGAATGGCACAAAAAAAGGGCCGACCCAAAGGCCAGCCCGGAAAGTTTTAGGAGAGGATGCCTGAAAGGCATCCCCTATGTGCAGCGCGGCAGGCTTTATTGCAAGTGCGAAAAGAAAAGAGGAGTTGCAGAAAATGCATCTTGCCATTTTGCGGATTTTCCTGCTCAGTGCGGTCAGGATGCTTGGGACCGGCTGGCTCTGCGATCGACAAAAAGACATGATGCGACGCAGCGCACCGGCTTCGGATTAGTGAATATAGATGCGCAGACTGCCGCCACTTACGGCCCTGGAGGCCTTTGTTCAGGTAGCCCGCCTTGGCTCGGTCAAGGCGGCGGCAGAGGAACTCGCGCTCTCGACTCCGGCGCTCAGCAGGCGCGTTCAGGCGCTCGAACGCTTCATCGGTCGCCCCCTGTTCGACCGCAAGCATCAGGCGCTGGAAATCAATGTCGAGGGGCAGAGACTGCTCGACGATATCGCCCCGGCCCTCGATTCCCTCGCCCAGGCACTGGAAAATATCCAGAGCGGCGGCAATCAACTGCGCTTGCGGCTGGCGGTGATGCCACTGTTCGCAACCCAACAGCTGTTCCCCCATCTGGGCGCGCTGCGGGCGCTGCACCCGCAACTGCATATCGACATCGAAACCACACCCCATGCCGTCGCACGGCTTGGCGAAGGGCTGGATGCCGCGATCGTGCTGGCCAAGGATATCGACGCGGCGCTCTATGCCCATGAGTTGGACCATGATGAAGTCTATGTCATCGGCGCGCGCTCTCTACTCGAATCGCCCAATGCGCTAAACTCGCCGGGGGAACTGGCCCAGCATACCGTGCTGCTCCACCGCGATATGGCGCTGGCGTTCGACGCATGGAAGGAAGCGGTCGGCCTGCCCGACCTGCAACCGCTGGCGATCGACAATTATGATTCGGGCCAGTTAATGCTGGAAGCCGCAGCCCAAGGGCTGGGCGTAGCCTTCATGCACGCCAGCCATTTCAAGGAAGCGGCCGATAACCGGCTGGCCCGCCTATTCCCGATCCCGGTCGAAAGCCCCTATCGCTATTATTTCGTCTGCCGTCCGCGGGCGCTCCAGACCCGCGCCGTGCGCATCTTCCGCGACTGGCTGGTAACGGCTGATATTTGAGAATGGGCTTTGCCCATTCGTGCCGCACCGGCCCGCACAGATTTTTCTCTGTCTTGGCTCTTAACCTTGTTTCGCGACCGCCGTTATAGCCAACATGACTGGGGCCATTTCACCTTCCGCTAGCCCGCAACATGGGCTGACCGACCGACTGGCACGATGGGCGAAAGGCCTGTCGGGCAAGCCTGATGAGGAGGCGACCGCGGAAGATCAGCGCCCCCGTCCCGGCTCCGCATCCAGCCGCGAAGTGAACCGCCGCCGCCAACTCTATGGCGAGATTGGCGACTTTCTGTTCGCCCATGATCTGGACCTGACGCCCATCAATTTCAGCGTCGCGCTCGACTATCTGACCGGTGCGAATATCGGCGTGGAAAAGGCGATCAAGGCCGTGCTGATGGAGCGCGGCAAGATCACCAACGGCTGGATAGAATCAGTCGCCGCCGATCAGCGGGTCGATGAAGTCACGCCCGATTCGCTGGCCACGATGCTGGACAAGGTCGAGGAAAATCTGACCCAGTTTACCGGCCTGATGCACGAATCGCGTAATTCGGCGAAGGATTATGGCGCAGCCTTGCAGGAGCAGGCCAAGGGGCTGGCCGAGGGTAGCGATGCCGAACCCGTGCTGGCGCGTCTGGTGGGCCTGACCCGCTCGATGGTCGAAAAGACCCGGCTGGTCGAAACCCAGTTGCGCGACAATCAGAAGCAGACGCAGGCGCTCAAATCCAGCCTGGAAAATGCCCGGCGCGCTGCCGAACATGACCATCTGACCGGCCTGCCCAACCGCCGCGCTTTTGAAGGCGTGTTGCGGGAGGAAGTAAAGCTGGCACAGGATAATGGCGAGACGCTGTCAGTAGCTTTTTGCGACATTGACCATTTCAAGCATGTCAACGACACCCATGGCCATGACACGGGCGACCGGGTGCTGAAATTCGTCGCCGGGCTGCTCGCCAAAGTGTCCGACGACCATTGCCATGTTGCCCGCCATGGCGGGGAGGAATTTGTCATGCTGTTCCGGGGCAAGACCGCCGCTGAAGCGTGCGAAGCCGTAGACGCCGTGCGTGAGGACTTGGCCACCCGCAGCCTCGTCAACCGCACCAATGGCGAACGGATGGAACGGATCAGCTTTTCCGCCGGCGTTGCCAATGTGCTGGCCTATGACGACCCGCGCACCGCGCTCAAGGCCGCCGACCGCGCCCTCTATCTGGCCAAGGAACATGGCCGCAACCGGGTCTATCTGGCGGCGGAAACCGACTGAGAAGGCGCGCTTTAGGGTCCCTTAAAAATCCGGCTTCTCATAATGTGGCGGCGGGGTGATCACCTCCATCCGTTCCGACAATAGAGGCCGGAAGGACGGGCGCGATTTGAACCCCGCATACCAGCGCCGCACCGGCTCATGCCCCTGCCAGTCGATGCCGCCAAGATAATCGGCCACTGACAGATGCGCCGCCGCGGCAATATCGGCAAGGCTCAGCGTGCCGCCCGCCATCCAGCTGCGATGGTCGAGCAGATAGTCCATATAATCCATATGCACATTCGCCCGCTTCATCGCCTCGCGCAGGATGCGGGCGTCGGGCGGGGCGCGCTCGATCAGGCGTTTCTTCATCCGCTCGTGCAGCAGCGGGCCAACCACATCGCCATAGAAATTCTGGTCGAAAAAGGCGGTCAGCCGCCGCACTTCTGCCCGGCCCGCCGCCGTGCCGGAGATGAGCGGGAATTTCTCCACCGTCTCCTCGAAATATTCGCAGATCGCCTGGCTGTCGATCAGGGTGATGCCCTTGCCCTCCTCCACCATCACCGGCGTGGTGCCGGCCGGGTTCAGATCGAGAAATTCGTCGCGCATCGCCCAGGGCGATTCGCGCACCAGATCATAGCCGACACCCTTCTCCCCCAGCAGCAGGCGGACCTTGCGAGAGAAAGGGCAGAGCGGAAATTGATAGAGAAGCCACATAGGCGATTCCTGTTAGGCGTGCCTGGGCGCGGGGGGAAGCGGCAAAATGCGGAACGGTCGATCAAGAGCTTCGGTCATATCGACCAAAAGGATGATGATAAACGGCATGAACAGCGCTTCCGGTCGTCGCGTCTGGACGGTAGAAGGCCAGTCAAACAACGGTTTCGTTTCGGAAAGGATGCGCGATGTCTGATGATTTCTTCCCGGTGCCGGAGGATTGGGCAAAAAATGCGCTGATGGACCGTGCCGCCCGCGCCGCCGACTATGCCCGCTCGATCGATGATGCGGACGCCTATTGGCTGGAACGGGCGCAGCGTCTCGACTGGATCACCCCCCCCACCCGCGCGAATGAAAGCAGCTTTGCGGAGGCGGATTTTGGCGTCAAATGGTTTGCCGACGGCGTGCTGAACGTCAGCGCCAACTGCATCGACCGCCATCTGGCGACACGCGGAGACCAGACCGCGATCATCTGGGAACCCGATTCGCCTGACGCCCAACCGCGCCGTTACAGCTACGCTCAGGTGCATGAAGAAGTCTGCCGCTTCGCCAATGTGCTGAAAGCCGCGGGCGCGCGCAAAGGCGACCGCATCACCCTCTATCTGCCGATGATCCCCGAAGCCGCCTTCGCTCTGCTCGCCTGCGCGCGGATCGGCGCGGTCCACAGCGTCGTGTTCGGCGGCTTTTCCCCCGAAGCGCTGGCTGGCCGCATCATCGATTGCGATTCCACGCTGGTGGTGACCGCCGACGAAGGCCGTCGCGCGGGCAAGGCGGTGCCGCTCAAGGCCAATGTCGATGCTGCGCTGAGGGACTGCCCCAGCGTCAAGACGGTGATCGTCGTGCAGGCGACCGGCGGCGCGGTAACCATGGCACCGGGTCGCGACCTGTGGTTGCACGAGGAAGCGGCCAAAGTCTCCCCCGACTGCCCGCCCGAACCGATGAATGCGGAGGATCCGCTGTTCATCCTCTACACGTCGGGATCGACCGGCAAGCCCAAGGGCGTGCTGCACACGACCGGCGGCTATCTGCTCTGGGCGTCGCTGACGCACGAACTCTGCTTCGACTATCGACCCGGCGACGTCTACTGGTGCGCCGCCGACATTGGCTGGGTCACCGGCCACAGCTATATCGTCTATGGCCCGCTGGCGAACGGCGCGACGACGTTGATGTATGAAGGCGTGCCCAATTACCCGACGCCCGCCCGTATCTGGGAAGTGGTCGACCGGCATCAGGTCCAGACGATCTTCACCGCCCCTACGGCGCTGCGCGCGCTGATGAAGGAGGGTGACACATTCGTCCATTCCACCAGCCGTGCGTCGCTGCGCCTGCTCGGCACCGTCGGTGAGCCGATCAACCCGGAAGCCTGGCGCTGGTATCACAGCGTCGTGGGCGAAGGGCGCTGCCCAATCATCGACACCTGGTGGCAGACCGAAACCGGCGCGGCGATGATCGCGCCAACGCCGGGCGCGACCGACCTCAAGCCCGGCTCCGCCACCCTGCCGATGCCCGGCGTGGTGCCACAGATTGTGGACGCCGAGGGTGTTGTGCTGGACGGCGCGACCGAGGGCAATCTCGTCATCGCGCAATGCTGGCCGGGTCAGATGCGCACCGTGTGGGGCGATCATGACCGCTTCTTCCAGACCTATTTCACCACCTTCCCCGGCAAATATACCACTGGCGACGGCGCGCGCCGCGACGCGGACGGCTATTACTGGATCACCGGACGCGTTGATGACGTCATCAACGTGTCGGGCCACCGCATGGGCACGGCGGAAGTCGAAAGCGCGCTGGTGCTGCATGAGAGCGTCGCCGAAGCCGCCGTCGTCGGCTTCCCCCACGACATCAAGGGTCAGGGTATCTATGCCTATGTGACGCTCAACGCGCATGAAGAGCCAAGTGACGAGTTGCGCAAAACGCTGGTCAAATGGGTCCGCACCGAAATCGGACCGATCGCCACCCCGGACGCCATCCAGTTCGCGCCGGGCCTGCCCAAGACCCGGTCGGGCAAGATCATGCGCCGTATCCTCCGTAAAATTGCGGAGGGCGAAGTATCGGCGCAGGCGTTAGGGGATACCAGTACGCTGGCCGATCCGTCAGTAGTCGACAATCTGGTCGCGAACCGGCAGGGTTGACGCATAAGCTCAAGGAGTTGCCATGGACCGCTATACCTCTGTCGCACGCGCCCTGCACTGGATCATGGCGGTCCTGATCATAGTCAATCTGGTCCTTGGCATCGGCCATGACGCCCTGCCCAAGGACTGGGCGGTGATGCCGGTCCACAAGTCGCTGGGCCTGACGGTGCTGGCGCTCACGCTGGCGCGACTGGCCTGGCGGCTGGGCCACCGCCCGCCGCCACTCCCGGCCGCCATGCCCGGCTGGGAGAAAGCGGCGGCGCACGCCACCCATTTCGTGTTTTACGCCTTCATGATCCTGGTGCCACTGACCGGCTGGATCATGACATCGGCCGGCACGCGCCCGCTCAACTGGTTCTTCCTGTTCGACGTGCCGAAATTCGCGGTGACGAAGGGCGATATTCTGGTCGATATCTCCGGCGAGGGGCATGAGATCATGGGCTTCGCCTGGGCCGCGCTGATCATCCTCCACATCGCCGCTGCGCTCCGCCATCATATCGTGCTGAAGGACAATGTGCTGCGGCGGATGCTGTGAGTTGAAATTCAGGAGCGTTCAAATTATACGGTTTTAGGCAAAAGGCACGTTTTCTCCTTCGTTACAGAACCCCCGTCATTGCCGTGGCGGGGGTTCATTCGTTCAGGAGGCGAGTTGCCGCCCGCCTCCTGCCCGTCGCACACCTTATTTGGAGCGCAAAACCTCCACGATCTTGAGGATCAAGGTCGCCAGGAGGTACGCTTCAATGAAAGACATTTTCTACTCCGTTCGTTAAGCGACAAGAATGCCGCTCGAACGAGGTAGCCATATTACGCTAGTGACCCCACCGGGTGGCAAGGTAGCAGCGCCTGCTACCGTCAGACCCTAAACCATCTCGCCCGTCAGCAACCGTGGCAGCGCGCCTGACTGCCCGCGCGCCTCTGCCATGAACCGCCCCTTGAGCAGCGAGGTCCGTTGCACCGCCGCCAGCCCCGCGCGGCGCGCCAAGGCCGGCAAACGCCCCGGCACGTCGAACAGCCGCACCAGCCCATCCATCGCCACGCTGACCGACAGCGAATCCAGACTGCGCCAGCGCTGATAGCGCGCCAGCAATTGCGCATCGCCCGGATCAAGGCCCAGCCTCTTGCCCTCCACCAGCACCTCGACCAGCGCGGCGACATCGCGAAAGCCCAGGTTCAAGCCCTGCCCGGCAATCGGGTGGATCGCATGGGCGCTGTCGCCGACCAGCGCCAGCCGCGTATCGGTGATCCGCGCAGCATGGTGAAAGCCCAAGGGGTAGGAGGATCGTGGCCCGGCCAGACTAATCTCGCCCAGAAAACCACCAATCCGCTTCTGCGCTTCGGCCAGCCAGGCGCGCTCGGACAATTTGAGCATCGCGGGCGCCTGTTCCGTTGGCACCGTCCATACGATCGCCGATCGCGTGCCGGGCAGCATCGGCAGCAGCGCGAAGGGACCGCCGACATAGAAAATCTCATAGGCGGTGTTGGCGTGCGGCACTTCATGGTCGATCGCGCTGACCATGGCGGTATGCTTATATTGCCAGCGCGTCGTGCGGATGCCTGCTGCTTCGCGCGTGGGGCTGTTGCGCCCCTCCGCCGCGACCAACAGCGCGCCCCGGATCGTCGCCCCGCTCGCCAGCGTCAGCGTCACGCCATCGGGGTTGCGATCGACATGGACAGCGCGGTCAGGCTGGAAGCGGGTGAGATTGCTCGCCGCCGCCGCCTGCGCCAGCGCGATGCGCAGGTCGCGATTGGGGATCATCGTCCCCATGACGCCATCGTCGGCGTCCGGCACGAAATCGAGCGCCCCCGGCTCCAGCCCGTCGCTCACCCAGATGCGGTCGATCGGGCAGCCCTTCCCTTCCAGAAAGGGCGCGACCCCGATGGCCGATAGCATCGCGAAGCTGGTCGAGCTGATCGCCGACACGCGGCCATCAAAGCCGGTGGCAGTGGTATCCACCGGATCGGCGGGGTCGATCACGGCACAGCGCACGCCATGGCCGGAAAGGGCGATGCCAAGGGTCAGACCGACAAGGCCGCCACCCAATATCACGACGTCGAAGCGTTCCATGCGGGACTATCTAGGCGGTCGAGCGCCGATTGGGAAGCGGTGGTGCGCGCCCTACACCCGAAAGGACAGGGTGGGTCGCTAAACCAAACTCCGTTCGGGCTGAGCGAAGTCGAAGTGGCTTCGCTCCGCTCAGCAGACCCCTTCGACTTCGCTCAGGGCGAACGGAGGTTGGTGAAATCCCGTTAAACCGTCCGCACCCAGCCTGCCGGATCGGCCACCGTCCCGCGCTGAATGCCGGTCAGTTCCGCCCGCAGCGCTTCAGTGACGATGCCGCCGTCGCCATTGCCGATGGTGAAGTCGCCATCCACGCTCTTGACCGTGCCGATCGCGGTGACGACTGCCGCCGTGCCGCAGGCAAAGGCTTCGCGCAGCTTGCCGCTGGCCGCATCGGCGCGCCACTGCACAAAGCTGTACGGCTCTTCGCGCACATCATGCCCCTTGGCGCGCGCCAGCGTTATGATCGAATTGCGGGTAATGCCGGGCAGGATCGTGCCCCCCAGCGGGGGCGTGACGATCGACCCGTCGTCCATGACGAAAAAGACGTTCATGCCGCCCAGTTCCTCGACCCACTTATTTTCCGCCGCATCCAGAAACACGACCTGGTCGCAACCATGGCCGATCGCTTCCTTCTGCGCGACCAGCGACGCGGCATAATTGCCACCGCATTTGGCCGCGCCGGTGCCGCCGCGCGCCGCGCGGGTGAAATGTTCGGATACCCACAAAGTCACCGCCTTCTTGCCGCCCTTGAAATAGGCACCGGCTGGTGAGGCGATGACGCAGAAAATATATTCGTTGGACGGGCGCACACCCAGGAAGGTCTCGCTCGCGAACAGGAAGGGACGCAGATAGAGGCTGCCCTCCCCGCCCGGAATCCAGTCGGCGTCGATCTGCACCAGCGCCTCAACCGCCTCCAGAAATATGTCCTGCGGCAGTGCGGGCATCGCCATGCGCTCGGCCGATTCGGCGAAACGACGGGCATTTTCCTCCGGGCGGAACATGGCGATGCTGCCATCTTCCAGCCGGTACGCTTTCATCCCTTCAAAGATTTCCTGCGCATAATGCAGCACCGCACAGGCCGGGTCGATCTGGAACGGCTCACGCGGGCCGACAGCATGGCTGTGCCAGCCCTGCCCTTCGGTGTAGCGTATCGTCACCATATGATCGGTAAAAATGCGCCCGAAGCCGGGGTCCGCCAGCAATACCGCACGCTCGTCCGCCGACACAGCCTTGTGGCTTGGGGTGACGGTAAAGCGCGATGTCTGCTCGACGTCCATAGTGTCTCTCCTTGGGTTGGACGGCGTGCCTATGTCACAAATAGATGCGCAAAACAACGTCAACTATGCTGACCCATCAGGCCATTGTGCCGATGCTGGCCTCTTGGCGCTCCCCTGTCCGCCCGCTATCGCCTGCCAATGCACTTTTTTTCCGACAATGCGACCCCGGTTTGCCCGCAAGTGATGGCGGCGATGGCAGCGGCAGACCACGCCGACCATGGCTATGATGGCGACCAATGGAGCGCCCAGTTGGACGGGGCTTTCTCCGCCCTGTTCGACACGCAAGTCCGGGCGCTGTGGATCGCCACCGGTACGGCGGCCAACAGCATCGCGCTGGCGACGCTCTGCCCGCCCTATGGCGGTGTGATCTGCCATGAGGAAGCCCATATCGTCGTTGACGAATGTGGCGCGCCCGGCTTCTTCACCCATGGCGCCAGCCTGATGACGCTGCCGGGCGACGGCGCAAAGCTCACCCCCGAAGCGGTCAGCGCGCGACTGGCGACGGTCCGCCCCGACGTGCATCAGGTGCCAGCCCGCGCGATCAGCATCACCAACGCCACCGAATATGGCCGCGTCTATACCCCCGATGAAGTCGCTGCACTGGGCAACATCACCCGCTCCCATGGCCTCGGCTTCCACATGGACGGCGCGCGCTTTGCCAATGCGGTGGCGCATCTGGGCTGCGCGCCCGCCGATCTGACATGGCGCGCGGGTGTCGATGCGCTCAGCTTTGGCTGCGTCAAAAATGGCGGCATGATCGGCGAAGCCTTGTTATTCTTCGGGCCGCAGGCTGACACGCGCGCCGCCGAAGCCGTCCGTTTGCGTAAACGGTCGGGGCATCTTTTCTCCAAGGGCCGCTATCTCGCCGCGCAGATACTCGCGATGGTCGAGGATGATCTGTGGCTCACGAACGCCCGCGCTGCCAACGCCGCCGCGCAGGCATTGGCGCAGCCCGTGCCGGATCGCCTGCTCCACCGCGTGGAGGCGAACGAACTGTTCGTCCGCCTGACCGCGCAAGAGGCCGCAACGCTGCGCGCCCAAGGCTTCGATTTCTATGACTGGGGCGAAGGGGCCGCACGGCTGGTCACCAACTGGTCGCAGGACGCCGCCAGCGTCGCGCCGCTCGCCGCCGCGCTATCAGCGCTCGACCATGGCTGAATCCGACACAAAGGGTGGCATCCTCTTCCCCTTCATCCTCGTCACGCTGATCTGGAGTTCAACCTGGATCGTCATTCGCGACCAGATTGGCAGCGTCCCGGCCAGCTGGTCCGTCTGTTATCGCTTCGCGCTGGCGGGGGTGGCCATGGCTGTCTTTTGCCGGATGCGCGGCGTGTCGTTGCGGATTGGCCGCGCGGGGCTGATCTTCGCCGCGCTGCTGGGGACGGCGCAATTCGTCCTCAACTTCAACTTCGTCTATCGCGCCGAACTCACCCTGACATCGGGCGTCGTCGCGGTGATCTATGCCATGCTGCTGATCCCCAACTCCATCCTGTCCTTCCTGATCTTTCGCCAGCCGGTCAGCCGCACCTTCATTGTCGGGTCGACGGTCGCGATGACCGGCATCGCGTTGATGCTGACCCATGAATATCGCGCCGCCGGCATCGCGCCGGGTGACGTGCTGATGGGTGTCGGCTTCGCCGTCGCTGGACTATTGAGCGCGTCTGCCGCCAATGTCATGCAGGGGATGGAGATTGCCCGCCGCCTGCCGATGATAGCCGTGCTGGCCTGGGCGATGCTGATCGGCGCAGCGGTGGACGCGGCCTATGCACTCGCCACGGTCGGCCCGCCGGTGGCCGAATGGCGCGCGGGTTATTGGCTGGGCGTCGCCTGGCTGGGGCTGGCCGGATCAGTCGTCACCTTCCCGCTCTATTTCCGCCTGATCCAGCGCATGGGCGCGGGCCGCGCCGCCTATACCAGCGTCCTCATCCCGATCATCGCGATGCTGATTTCGACGCTGGCGGAGGGTTATCGCTGGACTGGCCTGGCTGCTGGAGGCGCCTTGCTGGCGATCGCAGGCATGGCGATCGCACTGCGGGCGAAGGCGGGTTAACTTCCCCCGCCCTCGCGTCGGTTCAGCCGCGCAACACGCCGCCCAGCTTCTGCGCCGCCTTCACGATCGCCGCGCTGATCGCGTCCAGCTCCTCCTGGGTAAAGCTCTTCTCGCCGGGCTGGAGCGTGACTTCGATGGCGAGTGACTTGCTGCCTTCATCCACGCCCGGCCCGGTAAAGACATCGAACAGGCGCGCATCGACAATCGCCTTCTTGTCCGCGCCCTTGACCGCCCGGACCAGCGCATCGGCCTCAACGGCGTCAGCCACGACAAAGGCGAAATCGCGCTTCACCGCCTGCAAGGCGGGCGGCGCATAGGGCGCGCGCATGAAGCCGGTCTTGCGCTTGCCCGGTATCGCGTCGAGGAAAATCTCGCCCGCGACCACCGTGCCGCTCAACCCGAACTGCTTGGCCAGGCCCGGATGCAGCACGCCATATTCGGCCAGCACCACCTTTGGCCCCAGTCGCAACGTCCCCGATTGGCCAGGATGATAGGCTGCCGACGCCTCCCCGAAACTCTGGAGATTGGCGACCGGCGCGCCCGCCGCCGCCAGCAGCGCCATGATGTCGGCCTTGGCATCATAGGCGGTGAAGGGCTGCGCCTTGCCATCCTGCCAGCTGCGCGGCTGCTTCTCGCCCGCCAGCACGAAGCCGACAGTTGCCCGCTCGCCCTGCTTGAAATAGCGCCGCCCCAGCTCGAACAGCCGCACCGACGCAGCGCCGCGATCCATGTTGCGACGGCTGGCCGACAGCAGGCCGGGCAGCAGCGAAGGCCGCATGACCTTCAAATCCTCCGAAATCGGATTGGCCAGCACCCACTGCCCCCCGCCCACAGACGCAGCTTCCTTTTCCGACAGGAAAGACCAGTTGATTGCCTCGGCAAGGCCCCGCGCCGCTGCCGTCCGGCGCACCCGGCGCTCGACCAGCTGCTCCGGCGTCGCGGTCGGACGGGCAACGCCCGGCATACGCGGCAGCGGGGTGGAGGGTACATGCTCCAGCCCGACGATCCGCACGATCTCCTCGACGATATCGGGCCAGCCATCAACGTCGCGCCGCCAGCTTGGCACAGTGATCGACCAGGTACCCGGCACGATCACCGGCACCCCATCCTCATAATCGGTGCGGTTTTCCTGCCCGCCCACGACAAAGCCCAGACTTTCGAGGATGCGTTTCTGCTCGTCCGCCGCCACATAGACGCCCGCCAGCGTCAGGCACTGGTCGGGTGTATAGTCCACGATCTTGGGCGTCACCGGCGGCGCACCCGCGCGGGTCGCCTCGCTGGGCGTGCCACCGCACAAATGCGTCACCAGGCTGGTCGCGATCGACAGGCCGTCGTCCAGAAACGCCGGATCGACCCCACGCTCGAACCGCCCGCGCGCATCCGAGGTCAGGGTCAGCTTCTGCCCAGTCATCGCAATCCGTTCGGGCGTAAAGTAAGCGCATTCGATCAAAACGTCGGTCGTGCCGTCCTGCGCGCCGGAATGTTCGCCGCCCATGATGCCGCCAATGTCATGCACCGCTTCGTCGTCGGCGATGACGGTCATCGTCTCGTCAACCGCATAGGTCTTGCCGTTGAGCGCGACGACCTGTTCGCCCGGCTTGCCCTTGCGCGCCACCAGCCCACCCTTGAGGCTCGCCATGTCATAGACATGCAGCGGACGGCCGAGGTCGATCATGATATAGTTAGTGATGTCGACCAACGTGCTGATCGGCTTCTGCCCGATCGCCTTCAGGCGCTTGGCCATCCATTCGGGCGACTGGCCGTTGGTGACGCCGCGCACGGTGCGCGCAAAGAAGGCCGGGCAGCCTTCGGGATCGTCGGTCCGCACGTCCGGTCCCGGACCCACGCCCGCAATTGCCGGCACGATGATCGCGTTCAGCGTCCCCAGCCCCGCCGCCGCCAGATCGCGCGCAATGCCGCGCACGCCCATGCAGTCCTGCCGGTTGGGCGTGATCGACACGTCGATGACCGGATCGTTCAGCCCAGCCCAGTCGGCATAGACCTGCCCCACGGGCGCATTTTCGCTCAGTTCGATGATGCCGTCATGATCGTCACCCAGCTCCAGCTCGCGGGTGGAACACATCATGCCATTGGATTCGACGCCGCGAATGGCAGTCTTTTTCAGCACCATGCCATTGGCGGGCACCACCGCGCCTTCCGTCCCGAACACGCCGACCAGTCCGGCCCGCGCATTGGGTGCGCCGCACACGACCTGAAGCGGCGCGTCGTCGCCATGGTCGACGGTCAGTATCTGCAACTTGTCCGCCTGCGGGTGACGCTCGGCGGTCAAGACCTTGGCGATCTTGAAGCCACCCAGCTTCTCCGCCGGATTCTCGACCCCCTCGACCTCCAGCCCGATGGCGTTGAGCGTCTTGAGGATAGTGGGCAAATCCGCATCGGTCGCCAGATGCGTCTTGAGCCAGCTCAGGGTGAACTTCATGCGCCCACTCCCCCGCTCAGCGTCGGCACGTCCAGCGCCGAAAAACCATAATGTTTGAGCCAGCGCAGATCGCCGTCGAAGAAGGCCCGCAAGTCGTTCATCCCATATTTTAGCATGGCGAGCCTGTCGACTCCCGTGCCAAAGGCAAAGCCCTGCCATTCATCCGGGTCGAGGCCACATGCCTCGATCACCCGCCGGTTGACCATGCCGCTGCCCAGCACTTCCAGCCAGCCGCCAGCCGCCGCATCGCCGTCCCCGCCGATCACCCGCTGGCCATTCACCAGCGTATAACCGACATCGACCTCGACAGAGGGTTCGGTGAAGGGGAAGTAGCTGGGGCGCAGCCGCAGGACGATATCCTCGCGCTCGAAAAAGGCCTTGAGGAAGGTCTCCAGCGTCCATTTGAGATGGCCTAGCGTGATCCCCTTGTCGATCACCAGCCCTTCGATCTGGTGGAACATCGGCGTGTGGGTCGCATCACTGTCACTACGATAGACGCGGCCCGGCGCAATGATGCGGATCGGCGGCGGCGTCGTCATCATCGTGCGGATCTGCACCGGCGATGTGTGGGTGCGCAGCAGCATCCGCTTCTGCCCTTCCTCGTCGGGGAAGTAGAATGTGTCGTGCATCGCCCGCGCCGGGTGCGTCTCAGGAATATTGAGCGCAGTGAAATTATGCCAGTCGTCCTCAATCTCCGGCCCGGTCGCGACCGAAAAGCCAAGGTCCGCGAAGATTTCCGCCAATTCGTCCATCACCTGGCTGACCGGGTGGACGCTGCCCTGCGGTCCCAAATCGGCGGGCAGGGTCATGTCGATCTTCTCAGACGCCAGCCGCGCGTCGAGCACCGCCTGCTCCAGCGCCGCCTTCTTGGCGGTGATGGCGGCGGTCACGGACTCGCGCAGATCCTGAATCGGCGGGCCTTTTTCCAGCCGTTCGTCCGGCGACATGCCGCCCAGCGTCTTGAGCAGGCCGGTAATGACCCCGTTCTTGCCGAGCGCGCCAACGCGCAACGCTTCGACTGCGTCCGGCGTGTCCGCGGCGGCGATGTCGGCAATCAGCCCGGCCTTCAATGCGCTAATGTCTGTCATCTACTGTCATTCCTGAAGAGCGGAAACATAGGCGCGCCTTAGCGAGGCGCGCCGTGCAAGGGAAGGCTTACGCCCGCGCGCCCAGCAAAGCGCCGCCAAAGCCGATGAACATCACGCCGGTCGCCCGGTTGAACAGGCGCTGGCGGTTCACCGGTGCCAACCAGCGGGCCAGTTTGATTCCGCCCAGGGCATAAGCAGCCTGCCAGCCCAACTCGATCACCACAAAACTGATCACCAGGATCGCTAGCTGCATTCCGAACGGACGGCTGGGGTCGATGAACTGCGAAAACAGCGCGGCGGCAAAGATGATCAGCTTGGGGTTGGACAGGCCGGTCAGGTAGAGCGCGCGGTCCGAACGCCTGGACGCCACGCCATCAACCCCGCCGACCGGCGCGCGCCAAGCCTTGATCCCCAACCAGACCAGATAGGCAACGCCCGCATAGCGCAGCACATCGAACAGGCGCGGCGAGGCCTTGAGCAACGCCCCCAGCCCCAGCGCCGATGCGATCAGGCACAGCAGCACCGCACTCATCAACCCGGCCATCGTCGCCAGCGCGCGGCGCGGGCCATGGGCGATGCTCTGCGTCATCACATGCAGCATGTTCGGCCCCGGCGTGGCGGAGATCAGGAACACGGCGGTCACATAAAGCCACCAGAGATGCAGCGACATGGGGTTGGTCCTTATACAATAGCCCGTTCGGGCTGAGCGAAGTCGAAGCCTTCCACTGAGCGCAGCGAAGTGCCTTCGCCATGCTCAGGCGAACCCTTCGACTTCGCTCAGGGTGAACGGAGTATTGGCAACAAACAAAAAGGGCGCCGGAAGCATCTGCCCCGGCGCCCTTTTGACGATCTTGCGACCGACCGGCCTTATGCTGCGGGCAGCGCAGCCTTGGCCTGGGCGATGATGGCGCTGAACGCCTCGCCTTCGTGCATCGCAATGTCGGCCAGAACCTTGCGGTCCAGCTGCACACCGGCCAGCTTGAGGCCATGCATGAATTGCGAATAGGTCAGGCCTTCAGCGCGGACACCCGCGTTGATGCGCTGGATCCACAGGCCACGGAAGCTGCGCTTCTTGACCTTGCGATCGCGATAAGCGTACTGGCCGGCCTTTTCGACCGCCTGACGGGCGACGCGGATGGTATTCTTGCGACGGCCATAATAGCCCTTCGCCTGTACCAGAAGCCGCTTATGCTTGGCGCGGGTGGTTACACCCCGTTTGACGCGTGCCATTGTCCCTTACTCCTTACTTGAGGCCGTAGGGCGCCCAGAGGCGGACGTGAGCCACGTCGGCATCGGACAGCACGGAAGTACCACGGTTCTGGCGAATATATTTGGCGTTGTGGCTGATCAGACGGTGACGCTTGCCAGCGACGCCGTGCTTGACCTTGCCGGAAGCGGTGAACTTGAAGCGCTTCTTCACACCGCTCTTGGTCTTGAGCTTGGGCATTTTCGTCTCCTTTGCGTAGCGCGACGATTACAGACAGCCCCGGCAGCCCTAGTTAGCCGGGCGGTCCCACTGAATATCGCGAAGGGCGCGCATAGGCGGGTGGGCAGGGAAAGGCAAGCGATTTGGGGGTGTATCAATGCGAATGGTTATGACCCGCCGCGCTCGCCATCGCCTCCAGCACATCCTCCAGCCTTGCCGGATCGCCCAGCGCCAGCACATGGCCGTCGCTGTCGGCAGTCAGCGGCTCGCCGTGCCAGTCGCACATCAGCCCGCCAGCGCCCTCGACCACCGGCACCAGTGCGGCGAAATCATAGGATTGCAGCCCCGATTCGATCACGATGTCGAGGAAGCCCGACGCAACCAGGCCGTAATTATAGCAATCCCCGCCATAGACAGGTCCCTGACGCGGCGATCCGCCGGAGACCGCCGCGACCAGCGCCATATAAGGCGGCACGTCGCCATCATCGAACAGATGCGGGCTGGTCGTCGCAATACCTGCGCCCTCGATCGCGCGACAGGCGCGGGTGCGGATCGGCTGGCCATTGAAGGTCGTCGGTTGCCCCGCCATCCCGGCCCAGCGTTCTTTGGCGATCGGCTGGTCGATGATCCCGATGGTCGGCCACCCCCCTTGCGTCAGCGCGATCAGCGTGCCGAAAATCGGCCGCCCGGCAATGAAGCTGCGCGTGCCATCGATCGGATCGAGTATCCACACCCGTTCGGCATCCTCGCGCACCGATCCATATTCCTCGCCAATGATGCCGTCGCCCGGACGCTCTTTTTCCAATATCGCGCGGATCGCGGCCTCCGCCGCGCGATCAGCTTCCGTCACCGGCGATTTGTCCGCCTTATATTCCATGTCATAGCGGGCACGGAAAAAAGGGCGGATCGCCGCGCCAGCGGCGTCGGCAAGGCGGTTGGCAAGGGCCAGATCATCGCGGGTGGTCATCCGCTTCGCCTAGCGGCTGCGCGGCGTTTACGCTAGACTGCGCCTCTATGGAGAAGGAGGGAAAAATGCCCGGTTCGCCTGTAATCCCATGCCTGCGCTATGCCGACGCCCCTGCCGCGATCGACTTTCTGTGCGACGCCTTCGGTTTCGTGCGCCACGCTGTCTATGCCGATGATGCCGACCCGACCATCATCCACCATGCCCAACTTGTGCTGGGTGCGGGCATGATCATGCTGGGCAGCGTGCAGGATATGGCCAGCGAATCGCTCTACACCTGGTCCACCGCGCGCGACCTGGGCGGGGTCACCGGGTGCGTCTATGTCGTGGTGGCCGACGTCGATGCCCATTGCCTCCACGCCCGCAATGAAGGCGCGGTGGTGGTCGATGAGCCACGCGACAATGACGGCTATCCAGGGCGCGGCTACAGCGCGCTAGACCCGGAAGGCAATGTCTGGAGCTTTGGCAGCTACGATCCCTGGGCTGCTTAAGCCTTCGGCAACCTCGCCGCGCTAGTCTTGCGGGCTGGATGACGGGAGCAGGCGCATGGCGCTAGTTGGCTGGTTTTTGAGTTTTGTCGCCCTGTTTTCGGGCCTTGCGCTGCGGCAGGACATGCCGGTCGGTGGCGCTGTCACCCTGTCCAACCTGCTGATCGCGCTGGCGGTGCTGGCCTGCCCCATGGTCTGGCGGGGCAAGCCGCTCGGCATATCGCGCGGCCAGCGTGTCGTGGCCGCGCTGATCATGATCCTGTCCGTGCCGCTGGTGCTGCTACCTGCCGGGTAGCGCGCCAATGCCGCCACCGGTGCACCGTCACGACAAGAACCGCGCCGATCGCCACAGCATCGAACAGCCCGAGATGCGATCCTGAAAATGGTGTGTTGCGCCAGATATTGGGGAACACCGTGCCGACCGCCCGAATGACGATCCCTGGGCCGAGAAGTACCATCGCGACGATTTCATAGGCTTGGATCAGTATCGGTCGGCGCTCGTCAGGCAGAGGGACGCGCACATGCTTTGCCAGACGTATTTCCATCGCCTGCTTGGCGCGATCCGTGAGCCACCAATGAACGGCGAGCAGCGCGAGGGGAGGGCCTGCCAGAACAACCATGCTCGTAACATAGCCACCATAGCGGAATCCCTCGATCCAGTTGACAATCGCCATGATGAGCGGGCTTGCGTGAATAGCCGAAAGCATCATGATGCTTGCCGGTATCGTGAACAGGACGCTCCATCGCATCAGCCGCCGCGCTGGGGCTAGATCCGCCAGATAATCAGCGCACAGTCGTTCCCATGCGCGCGGGGTGAGGCCAACCGCCTCCTGATCGCCGGGAAGCAAGACCAGCATCTGGCCATTTTTGTCGCGATAGCGGCGGTCATACAGCCGCTTCATCGCCAGTTTGTTTAACAGCGTTGTTTCGCCCATACTGACTGCGCTCCCGGTAGAGCGAGCCAGCCTAGCGGCGGGCCGTTAACAATGAATGTGGCGACATGCGGGTCGGTATTAATCAAACAAACTCGACACCGAACTCTCGTCCGCAATCCGCTTGATCGCCTCGCCCAGCAAAGGCGCGATCGGCAGATGGCGGATATGCGCGGCATTGTTGACCGCATCGGTGCCCTGGATCGAATCGGTGATGACCAGTTCCAGCAGGTCCGACGCCTCGACCCGTGCGACCGCGCCGCCCGACAATACGCCATGGCTGACATAGGCGACGACTTCCTCGGCACCGGCGGCCTTCAGCGCACTGGCCGCGTTGCACAACGTGCCCGCCGAATCGACGATATCGTCGATGAGGACGCAGAAGCGTCCCTTCACGTCGCCGATGATGTTCATCACTTCGGATTCGCCCGCGCGCTCGCGGCGCTTGTCGACGATGGCGAGCGGCGCATTGTCCAGCCGCTTGGCCAGCGCCCGCGCGCGCACCACGCCGCCGACGTCGGGCGACACGACCATGATATTGCGGTCGCCAAAGCGCGCCTGAATATCCGCCGACATCACCGGCGCACCGAACAGGTTATCGGTCGGAATGTCGAAGAAACCCTGGATCTGCCCCGCGTGCAGATCCACCGACAATACGCGGTCGGCACCCGCCTTGGTGATCAGATTGGCGACCAGCTTGGCGCTGATGGGCGTGCGCGGGCCGGGCTTGCGGTCCTGCCGGGCATAGCCGAAATAGGGGACAACCGCCGTAATTCGCTTGGCCGACGCGCGCTTGAGCGCGTCGATCATGATCAGCAATTCCATCAGATTGTCGTTGGTGGGATAGCTGGTGGACTGGATCACGAACACGTCCTCGCCCCGGACATTTTCGTGGATTTCCACGAACACTTCCTCATCGGCAAAGCGGCGGACGCTGGCGTCGGTCAGGGGGATTTCGATATAGTCGGCGATGGCGGCCGCGAGCGGCTTGTTGGAATTGCCGGTCATGAGCTTCATGGCCAAGTCCCCCTGCTATTTGGCGGCGTGACGAATTGATGACGCTGCGTGAAAACGCCGCCCCTTTAGCCGCGTCCGTTCCTGCTGGAAAGGCGCTTTTGCGCGTGGCGGCAAAATGCTCTAACGGCCCGGTCCATGACCGACAAACTTGTGATCGCCCTCGCCCAGATGACCCAATCGGTGGGCGACCTTGCCGCCAATGCCGACGCGATGCTGGCATGGCGGGACAGGGCCGTTGGCGCGGACCTGATCGTCTATCCCGAATTGCAGCTGATCGGCTATCCACCCGAAGATCTGGTGCTGAAACCCGCTTTGGTCGAGCGCGCGAATCAGGAGCTGGACCGGATGGCGCAGGCGACCGCCGATGGCGGACCGGCGATGCTGGTCGGCACCGTGGTTGCTGCGCATGGCGTGTTGTTCAACGTCGTCGCCCTGCTGGAGGGCGGCGCGGTGACGCAGATCCGCCAGAAGCGCGAATTGCCCAATTATGGCACGTTCGACGAAAAGCGCCTGTTCGCCCCCGGCCCGCTGCCAGCACCAATCGACTTTCGCGGCGTCAAGATCGGCGTGCCGATCTGCGAGGATATCTGGTTCCCCTTCGTCACCGCGCATCTGAAAGCCGAGGGCGCGGAGATATTGATCAGCCCCAATGGCAGCCCCTATGAGGTCGACAAGGATGACCGCCGCCAAACCATGGTGGCCGGTACGCGGGTGCGCGAAACCGGTCTGCCTTTGGTCTACCTCAACCGCGTCGGCGGGCAGGACGAACTGGTGTTCGACGGTGCATCCTTCGTCATGAACGCCGATTTTGGCATCGCCCAGCAGTTGCCGGACTGGGAAGAGGCGCTGGTGCTGACCCAGTGGGAGAAATGGGATGGCCAGTGGGGCTGCCTGCCCGGCGATTGCCATGTCCCCGACGAGCGCCCCGCCGACATTTACAACGCGATGGTATTGGGCCTGCGCGACTATGTGAACCGCAACCGCTTTCCCGGCGTGGTGCTGGGCCTGTCCGGCGGGATCGATTCGGCCCTGTCCGCCGCCGTCGCGGTCGATGCGCTGGGCGCTGACCGGGTGTGGTGCGTCATGATGCCCTCGCGCTTCACCAGTCAGGATAGCCTGGACGATGCGGTCGAATGTGCGCGCCTGCTGGGCGTGCGTTACGACACGATTCCGATCGAACCGGCGGTCGGCGCGTTCGAAGCGATGCTCGGCGAGGTATTTGCCGAGCGCCAGCGCGACCTGACCGAGGAGAATATCCAGTCGCGTATCCGTGGGCTGACGCTGATGGCGCTGTCCAACAAATTTGGTCACATGCTGCTGACCACCGGCAACAAGAGCGAGATGTCGGTCGGCTATGCCACCATCTATGGCGACATGGCGGGCGGCTATTCGGTGCTGAAGGACGCCTATAAGACCACCGTGTTCGACCTGTCGCGCTGGCGTAATGAGAATGTCCCGTCGTTGGGCGAAGCCTTTGGCCCCGCCGGCCCGGTCATGCCGCAGCGGGTCATCACCAAGGCGCCAAGCGCCGAACTGCGCCCCGATCAGCGCGACGATGACAGCCTGCCACCCTATGAGGTGCTGGACCCGATCCTCTACGGCCTGGTCGAGGAGGAATTGTCGGTCGAGCAGCTGGTCGCGCGCGGGTTTGAGCGCGATACCGTCGCGCGGATCGAGCGGCTGCTCTATGTCGCGGAATATAAGCGCCGCCAGTCGCCCCCCGGCGTGAAACTGGGCAGCCGCAATTTCGGCCGCGACCGCCGCTATCCCATCACCAATGCGTTTAGAACATTATGATTCCCCCGTTCGCCCTGAGCGAAGTCGAAGGGTCAGGCAGAGCGTAGCGAAGCCACTTCGCTCCGCTCAGTGGATGGCTTCGACTTCGCTCAGCCCGAACGGATTTAGGATTAACCCATGACCGTCATCACCCGTTTCGCCCCCTCGCCCACCGGCCACCTCCATGTCGGCAATATCCGCGCCGCGCTGCATAACTGGCTGTGGGCGCAAAAGAGCGGCGGGCAGTTTCTGCTGCGGCTCGACGATACCGACCTGGAACGTTCACGCCTCGAATATGCCGATGCGATCAAAGCCGACCTGCAATGGCTGGGGCTGAACTGGGACGCAGAGGCGAAGCAGTCGGACCGCTTTGCCCTTTACGAAGCACGGTTTGAAGCGCTGCGGGAATCGGGCCATGTCTATCCCGCTTACGAGACGAGCCAGGAACTGGACCTCCGCCGCAAGGTCTTGCTGGGGCGCGGCCTGCCGCCGGTCTATGATCGCGCCGCGCTGGCGCTGACCCCGGATCAGGTCGCCGCTTACGAGGCCGAAGGCCGCGCCCCGCACTGGCGCTTCAAGCTGGATCATGACCAGCCGATCATCTGGACCGACCTCATTCGCGGCGACCAGCGCTTCGACCCCAAATTGCTGTCCGATCCGGTCATCCGCCGCGCCGATGGCAGCTGGCTCTACATGCTCCCCTCGGTCATCGATGACGTCGACATGGGCGTCACCCACGTCCTGCGCGGCGAGGATCATGTGTCCAACACAGCGACCCAGATCCAGATGTTCACAGCGCTCGGCGCGCCGCTCCCGGCCTTTGCCCATGAAGCGCTGCTAACTGGCAGCGAGGGCAAGCTGTCCAAGCGGCTGGGATCGCTGGGCGTCGCCCATTTCCGCGAGATCGGACTGGAACCAGCCGCCATCGCCTCTCTGCTCGCGCGGCTGGGAAGCAGTCAGCCGATCGAGCCGTTCGCCACCGTGCAGCCCCTGATCGACAGTTTCGACTTCGCCCATTTCGGTCGCGCCCCCGCGCGATTCGATGAAGGCGAACTCGCAACCCTCAACCAGAAGATCGTCCACCTATTGCCATATGGGGCGGTCGCCAAGCGCCTGCCTGAAGGTATGGACGCCCCGGCATGGAATGCCATCCGCCCCAATCTGGAGACGGTCGCCGGTGCCGCCGACTGGTGGCGGATCGTCACCGGCCCGGTGTACGCGCCCGCGCCGGAAGCAGAAGATCGCGACTTCCTGGCCCTCGCGCGCGGCATCCTGACCGAAACCCCCTTCGACGCAGACATCTGGCGCACCCTCACCCATGCGCTGAAAGAAGAAACCGGCCGCAAGGGGAAGGCATTGTTCCTTCCCCTGCGCCGCGCACTGACGGGGCTGGATCATGGCCCGGACATGGGACAATTGCTGCCGTTAATCGGGCGGGACGAAGCCTTGGCTCGCCTCCAGGCCTGACGACGACGCCCCCGTCTCAGGCGCGCATCGACTCCAGCGCTTTACCCACAGCGGCAATGCCTTCGGGCGCAGCGGCAAAGCCCATATGGGTGCAGTCGACCTCGATCGCGCTATCCCGCTCCCCGCTGCGGCCCTTGGCACATTCGGGCAGGATCACCCCGTCGCGCCGCGACCAGAGCGCAACGGTCGGCACTGGCGGCTTGGCTTCACGGATGCACGGGAAAGGCGGGCGGTCGACCGGCGTACCCGACACCAGCTGATAGAGCCGCCAGGCATGGTTGGCGCGTGGGTCACCGGAAAAGGGCGTGCCCATCGTCACCACGCCGCCGACCTTGGCCGCTGCCAGCTTGGCATATTCGCGCGCATACAGCCCGCCCAGGCTCCAACCGACCAGCGTTACCGGACCACCGGACATGCGCCGTATATCGTCCACCCGACGGTCGATCGCCTCCAGACTATCCGCCTTCGGACCGAAATTGCGCCCTTGGCCCCAATGATGCGCGTCAAACCCGGCCCTGTTCAGGATCGCGCGCATCGGCTCCATCCGCGCGTCCGACGCCAGCAGGCCGGGGATCAGCAGCAGCGCGCGACCATCACCCCGAATAGTCTGCGCCAGCGCATCGGCCTGCGCCCGCGTGCGTGCCAGATCGAAGGGGAGTGCCATATTGCCGACCAGATGCTGGACCGATGGCCGGGCGACGGCGCGCGGGCCGGACGCGAGGCGATCCTTCCAGAAAGTAGTGACGGCAGCATGAGGTGGCACGACGACAAAATCCCTTTGGCCCGAAGGCAAAGATGACAGTGTCGTGACAAACGCCGTCCGCGTCCATCGGTTTCATCGCAGCAAAGAAACTGTTTATCGCAATATTGGATCAGGGTGCCAGCGGCGACGTCTGCGCGACAGGCGCGCCCTCAACGCTGCGCAGCGCGCGTGGCTCCAATATGGCCGCCGTTTCGATCAGGTCAAGCGCACGACGCGCCTCCAGATAGCGGCGGGCCAATTGCACCCAGCGATCCACAACAGCCCGACCTGGCAATCGTTCCACCTCTGCCAGCGCGGCATTCACCCGTCCGCCGTCGAGATAATGGATTGCCCGGTCAAACCCGGCCTGCGGACGAGGTGAAGGGGTCGATGCCCGGCGGATGGTCACCAGTTCGCGCGCTTCATGCTCAATGGCGCTCCACCAGCTCGCATCGGCAGGCGGGGTCGTTGCCCGATCGCCAATGTCGATCAGCCCGCCGCGCAGGTCAGCGAGCGTAACCGGCTCGCGCGCGGCATTGATGATGGTCGCGACCGCGCGCGGCTGGGCCTGGCCGAAGCGCAGCCGCAACTGTCCCTCGACATAGCCGAGCGGCGCGCCGCTATCGAGCGCCCGGCGCGCGGCGAAGGCGACCAGCAGCCCTTCGGCGCGTGCGGCGTTGCCGGACGCGGCCTGCGCCTCCACGGTGATGCGGGTCAGCCGTTCTTCCAGCTGCACCACCCGCGCGTCGAGCATCTGCGCGGCATCAGCGGTGAGCGGACGCTGCGCCAGAGAGGGTGCGGGATTGCTGCCCAGCAGCGGGGCCACGCTGGCCGCTTGCGGCTGCGGATCGCTCCAGCGGCGCTGAATCTGCGGCCAGGCCCAGACGGTTACGGCAACCCCTACGACAAAGGCCAGAAGGATCAGGATCAGCAGCGGCACCATGCTGCGCCGCCGGGCAGGGGGCGGGGTCATGCTGCCAAGGCCGTCCTCATCGCTCATGCTGCCCCCTTTGTCTGCCATTACACCCGTCATTCGCACAAACCACGCGCAAGGGCCAGCATGTCGTCGTCGCGTGGCTGGTCCGGCGCTTGTCCGCTGGCCCAGCCCGTTCCGCACGCCGCCAGTGCAGCCGGACTGATCGCGACGATATGCAATCCGGCCCGCGCCGCCATCGGGACTTGCGCCGCCAGTCGCTCCCCGGCACGGGGCGAATGGACCAGCAGCACCGATCCCGGCACCGCGTCACGCAACAGCGCCGGATCAGGCGGCAGGCTGGCCATGCTGTACACCGCGATCCGCGTGACATGCAGCGGTCCTGCCTCCATCGGCGCAACCGTCGTGCCTGCCAGATGCAGCACTGCGCGGTGACCATCAGTTGCGATCCGCGCCGCGATGGCACTGGCGTCGCCATCGCCCGCGACCACGCGGTCAAATCCCTGCGCCTGCAAAGCCGCCGCCGTCGCGCTGCCCACTGCATAAGCGGGCAACCCGCGATAGGTCGCCAGCGCTGGCCCCGCCAGCCGCGCTGCATTGGCGCTGGTCATCAGCAGCGCGTCGAAATCCCCGGCCTCAGGCGCTGTCCAGTCCAGCGGCTGCGGCGCGAACAGCGGATGCACCACCGCCTCCAGCCCCAGCCGCGCCACGGCCTGCGCCGTCCTGCCCGCCCCCGGTTCGGGCCGCAGGATAAGAACCCGCCTCACGCTTCGAACAGCGACCGCAGCGCCGGACTGGCCCGGTCCAACAGCGCACGACCCATTGCCTGCGCCGCGTCACAATCCTGCCGATCGATATGGGCTTCCTCGCTCACCGTTTCCTGCCCGTTGGGGCTGATAATCTCCGCGCGCAGGTGCAGCCGGTCGCCGTCCACCAGCGCCAGCGCCGCGATCGGCGAATGGCAGGTGCCGCCCAGCCCCATCAGCACGTTGCGCTCGGCCATGACGCAATCGAACGTGTCCGTGTCGTTGATCGCGGCCAGCGCCGCCAGCACTGCGTCGTTACCAACCAACGCCTCAATCCCCACCGCACCCTGCGAAGGGGCTGGCAGCATCATGTCGGTCGGGATGGTCACGCCGACATCACCCTGTCCCAGCCGGTCCAGCCCGGCCGCCGCCAGCAGGGTCGCATGGACATCCCCCGCCGCCAGCTTGGCCAGTCGCGTCGCGACATTGCCCCGGAACAGGGTGATGGTGGCATCGGGCCGCAGCCGCGTCACCTGCGCAGCGCGGCGCGGCGAGCTGGTCCCGACGACCGGATTGGCGGGCAGCGCGTCGAAACTGTCCGCCCCCACCAGCCTGTCGCGCACATCGGCGCGCGGCAGCATCGCGGCGATACGGAACACGGCAGGGCGCAGCGTCTCCACATCCTTCATGCTGTGGACCGCAAAATCTATCTCGCCTTCGACCAGCGCCCGGTCCAGTTCCTTGGTCCACAGCGCCTTGCCGCCAATCTCGGCCAGCGCCCGGTCCTGTATCCGGTCGCCACTGGTCTGGACGGTGACGATCGCCACGGCGGTATCGGGCCAGCCATGGGCATCGCACAAGGCGCGGGCGGTCATGCGGGCCTGGGCCAGCGCAAGGGGTGAACCCCTGGTGCCAAGGCGCAACGGTCGGTCGGACAAAATCATATGCAGCTTGCTCTAATGACCACGGGCATTAGATGGAAGCGACAATGACAATCATCCTCGGCCTGGAATCGAGCTGCGATGAAACCGCAGCGGCGCTGGTGACGGCCGACGGGCGGATTCTGGCGCATCGGCTGGCCACGCAGGAGGAAGCACACCGCCCCTATGGCGGCGTCGTCCCCGAAATTGCCGCCCGCGCCCATGTCGAGGCGCTCGCCCCGTTGATAGAGGCGGCGCTGGCAGACGCGGAGATGACACTGGATCAGGTCGATGTGATCGCCGCGACCGCGGGGCCGGGCCTGATCGGCGGGGTCATGGTCGGGCTGGTGACAGCCAAGGCGCTGGCCCATGCGGCGGGCAAGCCGCTGATCGCGGTCAACCATCTGGAGGGCCACGCCCTCTCGCCGCGCCTGTCCGACCGGACGCTGCAATTTCCCTATCTGCTGCTGCTGGTGTCGGGCGGCCATTGCCAGATTTTGCTGGTGCGCGGTCCCGGCGACTATTCTCGCCTCGCGACCACGATCGACGACGCAGCGGGCGAGGCGTTCGACAAGACCGCCAAGCTGCTGGGCCTTGGCTATCCCGGCGGTCCGCTGGTGGAAAAGGCGGCGGCGCAGGGCAATCCCAAGGCGGTTCCCCTCCCCCGCCCGCTGCTCGGCACGGCGGAGCCGCATTTCTCCTTCGCGGGCCTCAAAAGCGCGGTGATGCGCGCGGTCCAGTCCGGCCACTATTCGACGCCAGATATTGCCGCCAGCTTTCAGCAGGCCGTGATCGACTGCCTGATCGACCGCACCCGCCGCGCACTGGGGCAGGCGGACGGCATCACCGCGCTGGTCGTGGCCGGTGGCGTCGCGGCCAATCAGGCGATCCGTGGGGCGCTCGAAAAGCTAGCGGCGGATCACGACCTGCCCTTCGTCGCGCCGCCCTTGTGGCTGTGCACCGATAATGCCGCTATGATCGCCTGGGCCGGGGCTGAACGTTATGCCGCGGGGCTGGTCGATGACCTGACCTTCCCCGCCCGACCGCGCTGGCCGCTCGACCCGGCGGCGGAAAAAGCACGCGGTGCGGGAGTGAAGGCATGAAAGCGGGAGTTATCGGGGCAGGCGCATGGGGTACGGCGCTGGCGCAATTGCTGGCCGCCGACGGGCAGGCCGTGACGCTGTGGGCGCTGGAGACCGATGTGGTCGACACGATCAACGGGGGGCAGGAAAATCCGCTCTATCTGCCGGGTATCAAGCTGGCCCCGTCCATCCGTGCGACCAGCGCGATGGCCGACCTTGGCGACTGCGACATGCTGCTGGTGGTCAGCCCGGCCCAGCATTTGCGGAGCGTCGTGGCCCAAGCCCCCGCCGGTGTGCCGCTGATCCTGTGTTCCAAGGGGATAGAGGCGGACACCGGCCTGCTGATGGGGGAAGTCGCGCGCGCGGCGCAGCCGACATCGCCCATCGCCGTCCTGTCCGGCCCGACCTTCGCCCATGAAGTGGCCAGGGGACTGCCGACCGCGATCACGCTGGCGTGCGACGATGCCATATTGGGCGCGCAACTGGCGGCGCGGATCGCCCGCCCGGCTTTCCGCCCCTATCTGTCCGACGATGTCACGGGGGCGGAAATCGGCGGCGCGGTCAAGAATGTGCTGGCGATTGCGTGCGGCGTGGCGGACGGCGCGGGGTTGGGCCTCAATGCCCGCGCGGCGCTGATCAGCCGGGGCTTTGCCGAAATGACGCGCTTTGGCCTGGCGCGCGGCGCACGGGCGGAAACGCTGGCCGGGCTGTCGGGGCTGGGCGATCTGGTGCTGACCTGTTCTTCCACCAATTCGCGCAACTTCTCGCTGGGCAAGGGTCTGGGTGAAGGGCGCAGCGCTGCTGACCTGCTGTCCAACCGCCGCACCGTGGCCGAAGGCGCGTTTACCGCCCCGGTGCTGCGCGATGCCGCGCGCGCGGCGGGGGTGGAAATGCCGGTGGTCGAAGCGGTCTGCGCCTTGCTGGCCGACGCCGCGCCGCTCGGCACCGTGATCGACGCGCTGCTCGCGCGTCCGTTGCGGCCCGAATAAGCCGTCGCGCGTCCGCACCATCATGGCTACACTCCAGTCATCAGACGGGACGACAGAGGGGAGTCGATTGACCGCACAGCTTCCTGCGTCGAAGGACGAGGATGACATCGCCGCCCTGGCCAAGGGCGGGCGGACCAATGTGTTCGGTTTCCTCCTTCGCCTGGCCGCCCGGCTGCCCTTCCTGTTCATCGCGGGCCGGGTCTATGGCGCCGAAACGCTCGGCCGCTTCGCGTATGCCGTGCTGGTGGTCGAATTTGTCGCGCAATTGGCGACGCTCGGCCTGAAACGCGGGCTGGCGGGTGCGTTGAGCCAGACCGAACGCCCCCACGCTCATGTCGTGACCGACGCGATGCTGGTGACGATGATCGCCGCGCTGCTCGGCGCAGGCCTGCTGGTCGCCTTTCCCCAGGCAATGTTCCCCAATAGCGGCATTAACGGCCTCGACCGGCTGCTGGCGCTGATCGTCATTGCGGTTGCCGGGTCGGACGTAGCGCTGGCCGCCTGCGCCTATAAATTCGATGTCGGCGCGACGGTACGGGCGCGCTCGATCATCGAACCCTGGGCGATCAGCATCGGCGCGTTCGCCTTTGCCTTCTATTCGACCCGCGACGGGCTGATCCTGTCCTATGCCGTGTCGATGATCGCCGCCTTCATCGCCTCGATCATCCCGATGGCGCGCCATTATGGCCTGCCGGTCGGCTGGCGGCCCGATGCAGGGCGGCTGTGGCGGCTGGCGCGGCGCAACCTGCCGCTGGCGGCCGCCGACGGGGTGGAGTGGGGATCGCGGCGGCTGGACATGGCGATATTGGGCTTGTTTGTCAGCCCGGCGGTGATCGGCATCTATTATATCGCGCAGCAGGTCGCCTCGCTGCCGCAAAAGCTCAAGACCAGCTTCGACCCGATATTGGGTCCGGTCATCACCCGCAATCTGGCGGAGGGGAATATGGCCGCGATCGCCCGGCAGGTCAGCCAGGTCGGTTTCTGGATCATCGCCGCGCAGGCGGGGATTGCGCTGGCGCTGGGCATCCCCGGCGAAGCGGTGATGGGGCTGGTCGGCCCGCATTTCGTCAGTGGCACCGGGGCGCTTGCCTTCCTGCTGATGGCCGAAGTGATCGCCGCCACCGCGGTCGTCAGCGAATCAGCGCTCGTCTATATCGCGCGCCACCGCAACCTGATGATCTCGCTGGGCATGATCGGCTGCCAGGCCGCTTTCAGCTTCGCGCTGATCCTGCTCGCGCGCCAGCTCGCCCTGCCGGTCATGGCGGTGGCCGCAGCGCCCGCCCTCGCCCTGTGCCTGGCGCTGGCAATCGGCGCCTTCGTCAAGGCGCGGTTGCTGTCCCGGCTGCTCAATGCGCCGATCAACGCCTGGCGCTGGCCGTTGCTGAGCGCGGCGGGCGTCGCCTGTATCGTCGGTTCCGCCTTCGTCGCCCTGCCGCCGCGGCTCGAATGGGTCGAGCTGGTCGTCGGCGTCTGGGCGATATTGGGCGCTTATGGCGTGGTCATCTGGCGCTGGGGCTTTGGTCCCGATGACCGCACCCTGTTCCGCAAGCAGAAGGCTGACTGATCAGGCGAACAGCTTGTCGCGGATCGTGCCCAGATCATCCTCCGGTCGTGCGCCCCAGTGGGAAATCACCTCGGCTGCCGCCGCTGCGCCCAATGCCAGGCAATCGGCCACGCTGCGCCCGTCAATATGGGCGGCCAGGAAACCGGCGGCGAACAGGTCGCCAGCGCCGGTCGTGTCGATGATTTGCGCGACCGGTGCAGCAGGCGCTTCGTAACGCACGCCATCGACGATCGCGACCGCGCCCCTTTCGCTGCGGGTCGAGACCAGCACCGGCACCTTGGCCGCAATCGCCGCCACGGCCTTGTCGAAATCGTCAATCTGCGCCAGCGACTGAATTTCACCCTCATTGGAAAAGAGGATGTCGATCTGGCCATTGTCGATCAGGTCGATGAAATCGGCGCGGTGACGGTCGATCACGAAATTGTCGGATAGGGTGAAGGCGACCTTGCGCCCGGCCCCCCGCGCCGCGTCAATCGCCGCCCGCATCGCCGCACGCGGCTGCTCCGGGTCCCACAAATAGCCTTCGAGATAGAGGATGCCGGCCGAGCGGATCATATCCAGGTCCAGCGCGGCCTCCGGCAGAAATTGCGAGGCACCCAGAAACGTGTTCATCGTCCGCTGCGCATCGGGCGTGACGAGGATCAGGCAGCGGGCAGTCGGCACATCGCCGGTCATGACGGGCGTGTCGAAACGTATGCCGATCGCACGCACGTCATGGCTGAACACTGCGCCCAGCTGATCGTCATTCACCTGGCCGATAAAGCCGCATGTCTTGCCCAGCGCGGCGAGGCCCGCCAGCGTGTTGGCGGCCGACCCGCCGCTGATTTCCTTGGCCTGGGGCATGTCCGCATAAAGGGTTTCGGCCATTTCAGCGTCGATCAGCTGCATCCCGCCCTTGGTCAGCGCATGTTCGGCAAGGAAGGCGTCATCGCTGCGCGCGAGGACATCGACAATGGCGTTGCCGATGGCGACGACGTCAAGCGTCGGGGCCGAAACTGGAGCGGAAGCGGTCACGCAAAATCCTTATGATGCGGGGAATGTCAGGCTGCCGTCTCTATCGGCGCGCGTGCGCCCATGCAACAGCGCGCGATTGACGGGCGTCGCGGCAGGCCAGATAGTGGCCCGATGGTCCTGACCGCCGCGCTGCGCGCCTTCCCGCTGATCTTCCACGCCGCCGCCCGGCGGTTGCTGGTCAAGACATTGCTGCTGACACTTTTGGTCTTTGCCCTGCTGGCGGTGGGGCTGTGGGCGGGCTTCCATGCGCTGCGCCTCCATTATGGCTGGGGCGGCGGCGGCATGGCGGAGGCGGCGGCGACCGCGCTGATCGTCGTCGCGGCAGGATGGCTGCTGTTCCGCGCAACCGCGATGGCGATGATGGGCCTGTTCGCCGACGATATTATCGCAGCTGTAGAGGCGGATCGCTACCCGGATGCAGCGGCGGACGCGCGACCAGTCGGGCTGGCGCGCAGCATCCGCTATGCGATGGCGTCGGTTGCGCGGACGATCGGCTGGAACCTGCTGGCACTGCCTGCCTATATCGCGCTGCTGGTGACGGGGGTGGGGACGATCGGGCTGTTCCTGGCGCTCAACGCCTATCTGCTGGGCCGCGATCTGGCCGACATGGTCGAGCCGCGTCATCCGGGTCAGCCGCCGATCCCGCGTGGCAGCCGGTGGCTTCTGGGTCTCGCTTCGGCGCTTCTGTTCCTCATCCCGCTGGTCAACCTGCTTGCGCCGATCTGGAGCGCGGCTATGGCGGTCCACATGCTGCACGGCGTCAGAAGGAAGCCTGTATGAACGTCCCCCGCCTTGCCCTGATCGCGCTGCTGGCGCTGCCGCTTGCTGCCTGTGGCGCGGGCAGCGTGGTGCCGCAGACCGGCTATGCCCCCGCACCTGCCGGTCCCCCGGCCAGCGCCTTTGGCAAGCCCGGCCCGCTGATGGGCGCGGACGCACGCGCGCTGACCCAGATGTTCGGCACGCCACGGCTCGACATTCGCGAGACCACGGTGCGCAAGCTGCAATTTGCCAATGGCCGCTGCGTCCTCGACACCTATCTCTACGCCCCGGCACGCGGCAAGGAGCCGGTGGTGACCCATGTGGACGCGCGCTCGCCCGCCGGCAGCGACGTCGATCCGGCGGCCTGCGCGACCGCGCTGCGGGCGCGTTAGGCCGACAACCGCCCGATCGCCCATGCCGCCGCTTCGGCCACCGCCGGATCGTCGTCGCCCACCAGTGTCTGCAACCGGCTCAGTAGCCGCGCGTCGCCGCTATTGCCCGCTGCAATGGCTGCGTTCCGCACCATCCGGTTGCGACCGATGCGTTTGATCGGGGAGCCGGAGAAAATCTCGCGAAACGCGGCGTCGTCCAGCGCCAGCAGGTCGGCGATAGCGGGGGCGGCAAGTTCGGCGCGGCCGATGAAGGCCTTGTTGGCTGCCGCCGCGTCCGCAAATTTGTTCCAGGGGCAGACCGCCAGGCAATCGTCACAGCCATAGATGCGGTTGCCGATGCCCTCCCGCAATTCATGCGGGATCGGCCCCTTATGCTCGATCGTCAGATAGGAAATGCAGCGGCGGGCATCGACGACATAGGGGGATGGGAAGGCGTCGGTCGGGCAGGCAGTCTGGCAGGCGGTGCAGCTACCGCAATGGTCGATCTCCGGCGGGTCGGGTTGCAGCGCGATTTCGGTGTAGATCGCACCCAGGAACAGCCAGCTGCCATGCTGGCGGCTGACCAAATTGCTATGCTTGCCCTGCCAGCCCAGCCCCGCCCCCTGCGCCAGCGGCTTTTCCATGACCGGGGCTGTATCGACGAAAACCTTGAGCGCACCCGGCTGTTGCTCGATCAGCCAGCGGGCCAGCGCCTTCAATCCCTTTTTGACGACATCATGATAGTCTTTGCCCTGCGCATAGACCGAGATGCGCGCACGGTCCGGTACGTCCGCCAGCGCCAGCGGATCGCGCCCCGGCGCATAGCTCATCCCCAGCATCACCACGCTGCGCACATCGGGCCACAGGCCGCTGGGCGATCCGCGTTGTCCCGCGCGCTCTGCCATCCACAGCATGTCGCCATGATGCCCTGCGTCCAGCCATTCGCCCAGACGCTGCCCGGCCTGAGGCGCGACATCGGCGGGCGCAATGGCGCAGGCGGCGAAGCCCAACGACGCGGCCTGCACCTTCAGGCGGGTTTCCAAGCTTTCCATTTGCGTTGGCATGGGGTGACACTATCAGGAGCGGATGAACGGCGACACTCCGGCACCGCCCCTCCGCTATGCGCTCGAAGGCCATGGCCTTGTCAAGACATTCGGCAGCTTCCGCGCGGTCGACGGCGTCGACATCGCCGTGCCTGCCGGGTCGATCTATGGAGTGCTGGGTCCCAATGGCGCGGGCAAGACGACTTTGCTGCGCACCCTGCTCGGCATCATCGACCCGGATGAAGGCACCCGGTCCCTGCTTGGCGACGCCGCGCCGCTGCGGATGGCGCGGCAGGTGGGCTATTTGCCGGAGGAGCGCGGGCTGTATCCGTCGATGAAGGCGTTTGAGGCGATTGCCTTCATGGGCGCGCTGCGCGGTCTGCCACTGAAAATAGGGCGCGAACGGGCGCGGGCGATGTTGGAGGGGCATGGCATGGGCGGCGCGATCGACAAGCCAATCCGCCAGCTGTCCAAGGGCATGGCCCAGACAGTGCAACTATTCGGGACGATCATCCACGAACCCCGGCTGATCGTGCTGGACGAGCCCTTTTCCGGGCTGGACGCGATCAATCAGGAGAAGCTGGAAGCGTTGATCCGCGAGCAGGCGCGACGGGGCGTCACCATCCTCTTTTCTACCCATGTCATCGCCCATGCCGAACGCCTGTGTGAGCGGATCGCCATCGTCGCTGGCGGGCGCATCCGGTTCGAGGGGACGGTGGCCGACGCGCGCGACCGGTTGCGCCCGCAGGTTCGACTGCGCACCAAGGCGAACGACGGGGCATGGCGGCGCGCTTTGCCCGCCGATACCGTGGTGGAGGATGGCGCATGGCATTTCGCCCTGCCCGATGACGGGATCGAGCCGCTGCTGCACGCATTGCTGGCCGGGCAGGCGGGGATCGAGAGCCTGTCGATCGAACGGCCAGGGCTCCACGACGCCTTCGTCGCCATCGCCGGAGAAGCGACCGCGCGCCAGATGGAAGAAGCGCAGACGCGGGAGCAGGACGCATGAGAGAGATGATACGCGCCGCTCTGGTCATCGCCCGTCGGGATTTCACCGCGGTGGTGCTGTCGCGCACCTTCATCCTGTTTCTGCTGGGACCATTGCTACCGATCCTGATCGGCATGGCCTTTGGCGGCCTGGGCGAGAAAATTTCCAGCACCGACCTGCGCCCGATGGTCGGCATCGCGATGCCCGCGAGCGAAACCGCGCGGCTGGAACGGGCGCACCAGCGCCTGACCGAACGGATGGGGGATCAGGCGCTGGTCCGGTTGCGGCGCGTACCGCTGACCCCTGCCCCACGCGAGCAGCTGGCGCGGGCCGATTCGGCGGTGGTGGCGATCTTGTCCGGTTCGGTGGCGCACCCGATGCTGACCGGCAAGCCCGACGATCTCGACAAGATGCAGGGCGACCTCAGCCTGATCGCCAGCGCGGCGCAGGCGGAGCAAACGCTGCGGCTGGTGCAAATCGAGCGGCAGGAGGTCGCCACCAGCCTTGGCGCACAGGCGCAGGCGCGGCTGCTGATCGGGCGGGTGGCGCAGGTCGTCATGTTCTTCCTGACGATCCTGCTGGCGGGCATGATCCTGTCCAATCTGGTCGAGGAAAAGACCAACAAGATCATCGAGATATTAGCCGCCGCCGTGCCGATCGACGCGATTTTCCTAGGGAAACTGATGGCGATGCTGGCGATGAGCTTTGTCGGCATCGCTTTCTGGGGCGGAACGGCCTTTGCGATCTTCCTGGCGCTGCACGGGTCCGCTTCGGGCCTGCCTGCTCCAGCCGTCGGCTGGCCGATCTTCCTGATCCTCGCCGTGCTGTATTTCGCCATGGCCTATACGCTGCTGGGATCGCTGTTCCTGGGGATCGGCGCGCAGGCGGCGACGGTGCGGGAGGTGCAGACGCTGAACATGCCGGTCACCATGGGGCAGATGCTGATCTTCTTTTTTGCCAGCTACGCCGTCGATCATATGGGATCGCCCGCTGAGGTGGCCGCAGCGATATTCCCGTTCAGTTCGCCCTTCGCCATGATAGCGCGCGCAGCGCAGGATGATGCGCTGTGGCCGCATCTGCTCGCGCTGCTGTGGCAGGCAGCGTTCGTGGCGCTGATCATCCGGGTCGGGGTGCTACTGTTCCGCCGCCATGTCATGCAGTCGGGCGGGCGTTGGTGGAAGCGCCTGTTCAGGAACACGACAGGCTGAAGGGTGTTCAAGGATGTCATGAACCGGCGAATTTTCCTGAGTGGCGTGACGACCGGCGCGGTGGCGCTGGGTTGGTGGCGGCTGGGCCTTGATCGGGCGGAGGCCGCCTATCCCTTTACGCTGAGCGATGCGGAGTGGCGCAAGCGCCTCTCGCCCCTCGCCTATAATGTGCTGCGCAAACAGGCGACCGAGCATCCCTTCACCAGTCCGCTCAATAAGGAGCATCGGACCGGGATTTTTGCCTGCGCCGGATGCGGGCAAAAGCTGTTCAGTTCCAAGACTAAATTTGACAGCGGCACCGGCTGGCCGAGCTTCTATGCGCCGCTACCCAAGGCGGTCGGCACCAGCCGCGACTTCGACCTGGGCTATCCCCGCACCGAAGTCCATTGCGCGCGCTGCGGCGGGCATCTGGGCCATGTGTTCGATGACGGACCAAAGCCCACCGGGCTGCGCTATTGCATGAATGGTGTGGCGCTCAGCTTCGTGGCGACCTGATCCGGTAGATTTTCAGCGGGCCGCGGGTGGGGAGCGGTTCAAGCCAGTCTGGCGTAGTGCCGCGTGCCAGTTGAGCGGCGAGGCCGTTGGGTGCATCCTGGGCATAAAGCAGCATTTCATTCATACGCGGACACATCACCAAATACTCCGCCCCGCGGCCAGCCTTGACAGCCATCACATCCAGACGTGCCTGCTCCGGCGTCGAAAGAAAGGCGTGGGTGACGGCATTGATGCCAATGACGTTGCGATGATGGCCGGTGCCGACGACCGAATGATTTGTATGCACCAGGATGTCCGGCCCAATATCCAGTGGGGCAAATAGAAGCGACGGCGGCAAAGACCGTAACGGCGCAAGCATGGCGGCCGTCCGACAATTGTCCTTATTGATCTGGACAGTCGGATGGGCGACTTCGGCAAGACTGGCCCAGGCCGACGCAATACCGACAGGTGTTAGGAGTATCAAGGTGACCGACAAAGCCACACGCTGCACGGCAAAGCGCAAATCCTGGATGCGATTGAACAGGGTCGCGATCAGCCAGGCCGTACCTGGCAGCGCGAAAACATGTGCAACGGTCATGGCGCGCAGTACCAGAACCGACACAGCCAGCGCGCCAAGCAACAACATCGCCAGAACCAGCCACCTTACTCGCTCGGCACTATCGCGTGCGGCTACGGCCGCTGCCAACGTCGCGCCCAGCCCCAGCAATGACGGCAGCAGGCTGACGCCGGCAAGCGCAGAAATCTGCTCCCACAACGGACGCCCCTCCAGCACGCGCATATACCATTGTTTATGGGCAAGTGGCGTCAACTCGTGGAATGGACCAGCGATCAAGCAATCGGCACCGATCCACAACAGCGAAATGATCGCCACAACTGCGCCAATCGCCGGAACAGCAAGCCGTCCCCAGACGTGCTGCGTCGGTGCGATGCGTCCGCCCGCAACCATAATCACCGCGAAAAACGCCAATGGCCAGACAAAGACAGCCGACATGGCATCGCATTGGGACTGGACGATCGACCCTGTCCCCCGCGTGAACAAAAGCAGCAGAACAGCCCCGATGCCTAGCGCCGCGGAAAAAGCCGTCAAACGCACCGTTTCACGGGCATCATATGCTTGGCGCAGAGTGAATACTGCTCCGAACAATGCAGCATATGGCAAACCTTCGGTCGAAATTTGCAACCAGGTTGCAATCGCGAAACCTGCCAAAAGTCCGCCGCGAGCGCGACGGGGGTCTAGCGCACCGCCCAATGCGATTGTCGCCATGAGAACTTGCCACCCGTGATGATCCACGCGCATGGGCGCAAATTGAATGACTATGGTGGGTGTGAGGAGCAGCAACGCCACTGTCAGATAGGCCAATCGCGGCCTTACCAAAGCTAGCACCACCCGAAACAGCGCAAGGTAAACAGCCAGCAAGGTGAGCAGCGGGACAATCGCACACGCCAGAATTTCGGCAGCGGGCTGGCCGACCAAAGGCCGCGCCAACAGGATAATGGCTGCTATAGGCAGATCGACAATGCGAGACCAGTGCATCGGCCCGCCCGTGGGAGGGTTAATCCGATGCTGGCTGACATCGAACCAGGCCTGCCCGGCTATCCAGTCCCGCACCTGTTGCAGGCGCATGGCGTCGTCGGTGTCCATGAAGGTTCGTTGCGCTATTTCCTCTCGAAAGAGGATCAGCAGCACGATGGCAAAGACGCACCAAATGGCCGCAAGCAGCAGTCGTTGAATGACCGCCGGATTGCCAGATTTGCTGATAGCCGGCGCGGATTCAGTCGCGATTGAATAAGACATTTTTTCGCACCAGATACACGGTGGAGAAACTGACGAATACCGCCAGACATTTGGCCAGGACCGGCGAAATGCCCATGCCGCCCAACGACGATACAATGCCCAAAGTTATGCCCATGCCCAGCAGTGCGCTCGCCACGAACCCGGCGCGCTGCGCATGGGTTGGACCTTCGCCAGTGTCGAACACAAAGCGGATGCTGATCGTCCAGTGGACGATCAGTCCGATGGCGTAGCCGCCGAACGCGGCCAGCAAGGGCGGCGCGCCGACATGGTTGAGCGTCAGGAAAACTGCCATATCGCTCGACAGCGCGCAGATGCTGGCCAGCAGATAGCGGGCGAACATCAGCCGCGCGACCAGCGCCATCAATACGCGCACCGGATCAGGCAGCCTTCAGGCGCGACGGCACGGCGCGGGTGCTGGCGAGGGCCGCCTGTGCGTCCGCATCAGCCCCATTAATTTGGCCTTCTTCACCGGCCTCATGATATTCGGCATCTTCATTGACCGACCAGACGTCATGGATGCGCGCACCCGCGACGATGTTACGCACCGTCAGCATCGCAGTCATCATCGCATGGTCCTGATTATTATAGCGGTGCATACCGTTGCGCCCGACCATGTGCAGCGTTGGGTAACGCGCTTCGAGTTCGGTGCGCATCGCCAACACATTAGCGGCATAGGCGTCGTCATAGACCGGATAGGCCTTTTCCTGCCGCACGACCGCGCCCCCCACGACATCATCGGGGTTGCAGAGGCCCAGCAGCGCCATTTCCTTCGTCGCCAGCGCGACCAGATCAGCGTCGGACGAAGCCCACAGGCCATCGCCTTCGAAGCAGAAATATTCCAGGCCCACACAGGCAAGCGTAGGATCCGGCACCATTTCGGGCGACCAGCTGCGGAAATTCTGGATACGGCCGACCTGCACCTTGCTGTCGTGGATATAAATCCAGTTGTCGGGGAAAATATCCTCGCCCTTCACCATCAGCGCCACGGTCAGGAAGTCGCGATATTTCAGGTCCATGGCTTCGGGCAGGGTGGCGGGCAACGGATGGATGCGGCCCGCCAGCTCGCGCATGGGGGCGGACGAAATGACATGAGCGGCGTTGATGATGACTTCGCCTTCAGGTCCCTGCGCCACCAGCCGCCAGCGATTCGTCCCCTGATCCTGCTCCAGCCGTTTGAAGCTGTGCGCCATCAGCACCTGATTGCCGCCATCCACCACATGATCGCGCGCCTTTTCCCACATCATGCCGGGGCCAAGCCGGGGATAGCGGAAACTTTCCAGCAGCGTCTTGGTCGCCATGCCGTCATTTGGCTTCTTGTTGAGGCCGAGCGAGCGTTTCAGCCCGTCGGTGACCGCGCCCCAGAGCGACAGGCCCTTGATCCGCTGCGCCGCCCAGTCCGCCGACATTTCATCGCACGGCATCCCCCACACCTTCTCGGTGTAGGTTTTGAAGAAGATGGAGAAAAGCTTGTGACCGAACGCATTGACGGTCCAGTCCTGAAAGGAGCGCACATTGCGGTTGGGCAGCAGCTTCGCCTTGGCAAAGCTCGCCATGCACAGCGTCGAGCGCCAGATGCCCAGATTCCACAGCGCCTCGAACGCGCGGAGCGGGTAGCTGTAGAATTTGCCCTCATAATAGATGCGGCTCATCCGGGGGCGCTGGATGAAGTCGTCAGGCAATATCTCGTTCCACAGGTCAACGACCTGCTGCGATTTGGAGAAAAAGCGATGCCCGCCAATGTCGAAACGGAAGCCGTCCAGTTCGACTGTCCGGCTGATGCCGCCGACATAGACCGGGTCTTTCTCGATCACCGTGACGCTATAGCCCTGCTTGGTCAGTAGATAGGCTGCGGTCAGGCCCGCCGGGCCTGCGCCGATGATGGCGACGTCCACATGCTGGTCGATACGTGACATGGCAGGCAATTCCCCCGGATAATCTCTGGTGTCACCGGGAGTGAAGGAAATATTCTAAGGACTGGTTAACGCGCGGTAAGGATCGCGCGCGAAGGGACGACATGACAAAGGGCCGCCCCGCAGTGCGGAACGGCCCCCTGCAGTCCCCTTCGTGAGGGGAACTCGCGAAGACAAGTCAGCCCTGGCGCTGGGCCATGGCGTTGAGATCCGTGCGCGCGCCATTGAGCGCTTCACCAAAGCAATTACGATAATCGTCGCTCACCGGGATGATCGAACCGTTGACGAAACCGCAGACCTGCTTGGCGGCGCGGACGACGCGATAGTCGGCGCGACGCAGACCGGCAGTGCTGGCCAGGTTGAGGTCAGCGACCGATACAGCGATCGAACGGGTTTCCGTACCCGCACGGCCATCAACGATCACGTCCATGTCATTATTGCCCGCACTCGCCACACCGGGCAGCGCAAGCGCCATCGTAGCGGCCAGCGCCACCAGCGTCTTTGCAGTCATCCTGTTTCTCCTGTCGAACATGCTTTTCTAATTGTCCGCCCCACGTCTGACGTGGAAGTAGGGTCATGCTCTAAATAAGCGCACAGGCCGTTGTTGAAAAGAGGCCAGTTGATAAAAAGTGGCAGAAAACCGTTATTTTGCGGATGCGAAGGCTTTTGCTTCGCACCCGCGGAGGATTAATGCCGGAAGTGACGCATACCGGTGAACACCATGGCGAGACCCGCTTCGTCGGCGGCGGCAATGACTTCGTCGTCGCGGATCGAACCGCCTGGCTGAATGACGGCGGTGGCCCCTGCTTCGACCGCTGCCAGCAATCCGTCGGCGAAGGGGAAGAAGGCGTCGGAGGCGACGGCCGAGCCGATGGTGCGGGGTTCGCTCCAGCCAGCCTTTTCGGCGGCATCCTTGGCTTTCCACGCGGCGATGCGCGCTGATTCGAGTCTGTTCATCTGGCCCGCACCCACGCCCGCGGTGCTGCCACCTTTGGCATAGACGATGGCGTTGGACTTCACATGCTTGGCGACGGTCCAGGCAAACAGGCAGTCGGCCAGTTCCTGTTCCGTGGGTTCGCGCTTGGTCACGACTTTCAGCGCATCGCGGCTGATCTGGCCATTGTCCCGGCTCTGCACCAGCACACCGCCCGCAATCGTCTTGAGTTGCAGGCCGGGACGCGCCGGATCAGGCAGGTCACCGGTCAGCAGCAGACGGAGATTCTTCTTCTTCGCAAAGATGGCGCGCGCGGCATCATCGGCGTCGGGCGCGGCGACGACTTCGGTGAAAATGCCGCTGATCGCGTCGGCGGTCGGGCCGTCGAGCGGGCGGTTGACCGCGATGATGCCGCCGAACGCCGACACGCTGTCGCAGGCAAGCGCGGCTTCATAGGCCTCGATCAGGGTCGCGCCGGTCGCCACGCCGCACGGGTTGGCGTGCTTGACGATGACGACGGTGGGCGGGCCGTCGCGAAATTCGCTGACCAGTTCGAGCGCGGCGTCGGCGTCATTATAGTTGTTGTAGGACAGTTCCTTGCCCTGGATCTGCTTGGCCTGGGCGATGCCGTTGGCAGACGGACCAGTGGGCAAATAGAGCGCGGCGGACTGGTGCGGATTTTCGCCGTAACGCAGCGCGGTCGAGAGAGTGCTGGCGACGGCCAGCGTTTCGGGGAACATCACGCCCTGATCGGCGAAGGCGAACCAGCTGGCGATCATCGAATCATAGGCAGCGGTCGCGGCATAAGCCTTGGCCGCCAGCATCCGGCGGAAGTCGTAGCTGGTCGCCCCACCCTTCTCGTCCATTTCCGCGATCAGCCGGGCATAGTCGGCGGGATCGGTGACGATCGCCACGCTGTCATGATTCTTCGCGGCGGAGCGCACCATGGAGGGGCCGCCAATGTCGATATTCTCGATAATCTCCTCGCGCTCGGCGCCCTTGGCGACGGTCGCGGCGAAGGGGTAGAGATTGACCACCACCAGGTCGATCGCGCCGATCTGATGCTCGTCCATCGACGCGACATGCTCCGGGTTATTGCGCACCGCCAGCAGGCCGCCATGCACCTTGGGATGCAGCGTCTTGACTCGGCCGTCCATCATTTCAGGGAAGCCGGTCAGGTCGGAAATATCCATGACGGTGAGGCCCGCATCGCGCAGCGCCTTGGCGGTGCCGCCGGTCGACACCAGTTCGACGCCATGCTTGCCCAGCGCCTGCCCCAGTTCGATAAGGCCAGCCTTGTCCGACACGGACAACAGGGCGCGCTTGATGGGGTAATCGATCATGGGAGAGGCTTTCTGGTTGCAGGACGACTTTGCGCCGGTCCCTTAAGGGCTGACAGCGCAAAAATACAGCCCCGGAAGGTGATGACTGCGAAAGCCGATTAAGGCCGCAGCATCACCCCACCCGCTTGAACAGCCAGCCGATGCTCGATCCGCCGGGCAGCGCCTCGCTGGTCACGACCAACTGCCTGGTCGGATGCGGCCTTCCGTCGCCATCAACCCATAGGCTGTCCTCGACGCTCAACAGGCCGGTGCCGGTGCGGAATTGCCAGAGCGCGCCCATGTCGATGCGCAGCAGTGCGCCCTGATTGTCGGCAGTCAGGGTCGGTTCGACGCCGGGCGCCAGGTGGAAGCGCAGCAAGACCGGGAGTTTGGCAGGCTTGCGGCGGCGCTGCGCGGGGGTCAGCATATCCTCACCACGGATTTCCTTGCCGTCGCCGCTGACCAGCAGCAGGCGGCGGTGAACATAGCCGATGCGGCGGACATAGCCGTCATGGGACAGATCGACCCGGCTGCCATTGTCCAGTTCCTGCCGGTTCAGCTCCACTTCGGTGACGCCGCGCCCCAGCGTACCGTCGGGCATCAGTGCGGTGCTGTTGCAATCGTCCAGCACCAGCGTGCTGTGCGCGGCGGTGGTGCGCAGCCCCTGCGCCAGATCGCGCGGTATCCACGCCCCCTCCAGCCCAGCGCCGCCGCAGTTGACGATCAGGCGGTGCGCCCCGTCGCTAATCTCGATCGCGCCGGTTGAGGCGCAGCCTGCGTCGGCGAGGCGCGCGACCGGTGGGGGCGCAGCGTCGATCTGCACCACGGTCGTGCCTGCCGCGATCCGCTGATAGCCCCAGTCGCGCGCCTGCCGCAGCGGCCGGGCGCGCACCCGGCTGGCCGCAACCACCGCGTTGACGATCAGGGGGTCGATCGCGCCCGCCCCCTGCCAGTTGCCAAGGCCGCCATCGCCATGGGTCAGGCCCAGCAGCGCCGGGACGATCCGGGTCAGCCCGTCATTGAGGAAAGCAGGCGCGGTTTCGCGCCGCACATCATAGACCGCGCGCAGCATGGACAGCGCCATCACCGCCTCCACCTGCGCCAGCGGCGAACGGGAGACGATGCCGCCATCGGGGTAGAAGCCGCTGTCGATCGCGCGCTTGAGGCCCGCTTCACCGAACAATTTGCGCGCCCCGCCGCCGGGCATCAGCATGGAGGCCGCGACGATCGCGCTCCAGCCGATGATGCGGGGGAGGCCCATCGGTGCCTTGTCGGCAATGCGATCGAGATGCCGCGCGGTGCGGGCGATGCAGTTCAAGACCAGCGAACGATAGACCAGATCGCTCGACGAGAGGATCAGCGGCGCATGGGCAGTCCAGAAGAACAGCCGCCAGCCCGCATTGTCGGCGCGCCAGGCCGGTTCGCTGGGCGTTTCGGCATGAGCGACAAGCCATTTGCGCATGACATTTTCAGCGATCGGCGCGGCTTGTTCGCGGCTGGCGGCACTCGCCAGATCGCGCAGCCAGCGGAAGCTGTGCAGATAGTCGGCAAAGGCGGGATCGAGGTCCAACCGAGTGAAATCGAGCGTGTCGATAATCTGCTTCTTGCCGCGAAACAGGAAATAGCCTGCGCGGATCGCCTGCCCTGCGCGCGTGTCGCCGGGCAGTTCATCGTCGGGGACGGCCAGCAGCTTGAGCGGATATTTGCCGCGCAGCTTGCGCCCGTGGATCGGCGTTTTCCAGCTAAGCAGATAGAAATGATTGGCGATTTTCTGCGCCAGCGACAGCCCCTTGTCATCCGCGACGCGGATGAGACGCTTGCCCTGTTCGATACCGTCGTCGCTGCTCTGCGGAGCGGCGGGTTCGGGCGTCTTGCGGGCGGACATGCGCCGGACCTCGTTCACCCGCCCCGCAGCTTCCGGATATTATCGGCATAGGCCGTTGGCCCGCCGCGGAAGGTGGCGGTGCCTGCGACCAGCACGTCGGCCCCGGCGGCGATGGCCTTGGGCGCGGTAGTGAAATCAATGCCGCCATCGACCTGAAGGCGGATGTCGCGGCCGCTCTTGTCGATCATCTTGCGGATCGCTTCGATCTTGCGCAGCTGGTTCTCGATGAAGCTCTGCCCGCCAAAGCCGGGGTTGACGCTCATGACCAGGATCAGGTCGACGTCGTCGATCAGATAGTCGAGCATCTTGGCAGGCGTGCCGGGGTTCAGCACCACCCCCGCCTGCACGCCCAGCGACTTGATATATTGGATCGAGCGGTGGATATGCGGTCCAGCTTCTGGATGGACGGTGAGAATATCCGCCCCCGCCTGCGCAAAGGCGTCGAGATATTGATCGACCGGCGAGATCATCAGATGGACGTCGAACGTCTTTTTCGTGTGCGGGCGCAATGCCTTGACCACCGCCGGGCCGATGGTGATGTTCGGCACGAAATGGCCGTCCATGACGTCGATATGGATCCAGTCGCAGCCCGCTTCGTCAATGGCGCGCACCTCCTCACCCAGGCGGGCGAAGTCGGCGGAGAGGATGGAGGGCGAGATGAGGATCGAGGGTGTCATTAACCGTTCGCCTTAGCTATGCCTCCGTCCAAGGGCAACGGGTGATTTGGGGACAGCGCGTGGAGCGCGCCCAAGCCACTATAACATAACGAAAATCGTTGGGTCGAGCCGTTTGGAAGGCGCTGCGCCGTGCGGCAGCATTTGCTTGACCCCGTGCAGGCCGATCACCTCTTGCGCCTCGTTCAGCACCGGCGCGGCAATCAGCCGCATGGCGCACTGACCCATACCGTCTGCCTGATGAATATCGACGTCCAGGGTGAAACCGCGCTTGTGGCGGATGGCATAGCTGCGCAGCCGCTGCATGGCTTCGCGCGAGTCCGGGGCATAGAGCGACACGGACAAAGCGCGCGGCACCGATATATGCCGCTCCAGCCCGAAAATATCATAGACGCCCGCGGTCCAGGTCAAACTGTCATCGGTCAGGTCGCAATGCCACAGGCCCAGCCCCCGCTCCGCCAGCGCCGCATCGTTGCGCGCCAGCGACGGGTCCAGCATCACCGGGGCGAGATGTTCGCGCAGGTCGTAGAGCGGCCAGCTATGATGCAAGGGCAAAGGTTCGATCGGACGCACGGCGCACCTTCAAGACGAGGAATGGTCATCCTAAGTGCTTCATGGTTAAGGCTTAGTTTGAAAATGCGCAATTGTGACTCTGTAAAGTTTCATTGCTGGTTTTTGGCGAGCCGGGCGATGAAAAATCCGTCCGCGCCACCCTGGGTCGCCAATGTGTCGGGCAGGGTCCGCAGCCAGCCTTGTGGCGTGGGAGCCATCCCGTCGGGCAGTTCATTGGCCTGCGCGGGGACGAGCGCGAAGTCAGGGCGCTGGTCAAGGAAACGGGCGACCTGCTCCTCGCCCTCGGCCTGTTCCAGCGAGCAGGTAGCGTAGAGCAGCACCCCGCCCGGTTTCAGCCAGTCGGCGGCACGGGCGAACAATTCGCCCTGTAACTCCGCCAGCTCGGCAATCTGACGCGGGCCGATGCGGTGCAGCACGTCGGGATGGCGGCGATAAATGCCGGTTGCGGTGCAAGGCGCGTCTAGCAGGATCGCATCGACCGGTTCGTCCGGCTGCCACTGGCGCAGGTCGGCCTGAACGACATCGGCGGGCAGGCCGGTGCGGACGAGATTCTCGGTCAACCGCTCCAGCCGCTTTTTAGAAGAATCGATCGCAGTGACGCGCCATCCGGCGGCGGCCAGCTGCATCGTCTTGCCACCGGGCGCGGCGCACAGGTCCAGCACATGGCGGCCCTCCCCAGCGCCGAGCAAGCGCGCAGGGCAGGAAGCGGCGACATCCTGCACCCACCACGCGCCATCGGCAAAGCCCGGCAGATCAGGAATATTGGCCCCGTCGGGCAGGCGGACATGGCCCGGCGCCAGGCTGACGCCGCCCAGCTGCGTCGCCCAGTCGGCGGTGGCGGCAGGATCGCGCAGGCTGACATCGACTGGCGGGCGGATGGCATAGGCGCGCGCGGCGGCCTGCACCATCTCAGCGCCCCATTGTGCGGTCCAGCGGTCGGCGACGGCGGCGGGCAGAGTCGGCGGCACGGGCAGCACCGGCGCGCTGCGCGTCACCGTGCCGAACACACCATGGACCAGCTTGCGCGGCCCGCCATCGACGAGCGGCAATGCAGTGGCGATCGCGGCATGGGGCGCGGTGCCCAGCACCAGCACCTGGACCAGCGCAATGCGCAGCACCATGCGCGCTTTGGCATCATCAGGCAGCGGCAGCCGGGTTGCGCCGTCGATCAGCGCGTCGAGATCGGGCAGATGGCGCAGCACTTCGGCAGCAATGGCATGGACCAGCGCCCGGTCGGCCCGGTCGGCCAGCCCCTGACAGGCACCATGCAGCGCAATTTCGAGCGGGTCGCCACGCCGCAATACGGCGTCGAGCAATTTGAGGGCGGAACGACGCGCAGGCAGGCCGGGGACGTCAGCGGGGCGGGGAGATTGAGCCATGTGCCCGCGCCTAGGCCATTTTGCAGGGATAAGAAAGCGTGCCGCCCCTTCATACCCTTGCGCTTGGGCCTGTTGCCGCCCAAATGGCGGCCAGAGGACAGGGGCGTCGCTGCGGCGCTCCGCTATCGAAAGGCGGCTATATGGGACATTATAATGGCAAGCGCCCCGCGCATGTGCAGCCGCCCGCTCATCTCTCCAAAAGCCCGCCAGTGCCGCAGCCGGACCCGATCGACAGCCCGCCCCAGCACCAGGAAGAGCTTAGCCCGGTCCGCTACGGCGATTGGGAGCGCAAGGGTTTAGCGATTGATTTCTAAGAGTTTGTCTCGAAATGCGCCTCCGGCGCCTCCGCACCAGCCCTCACCCCCACCCGACCTCCCACAGAGTGTATCCTGAATGGGAGGTCGGGTGGGGGTGAGGGCTGGTGCGGCAACCGAAATGCGCTCTTCCGCGCATTTCGAGACAGCCTCTAAGCCATAGCGCTTTCGGCTCGCCGCCTATATTGCACAATTTCCGATGTGCCGTGCCACCGCCGCGAGCGATGGTGCCTGCCACTCTGGCCTATCCGGCCCCGCCTGCGCAGGACAGAGGGCGATAAGGAGAATGGGGCGTGGGCGTACATCTGGTTGCGGATATGAGTGGAAAAACGGTGTCGGATTATGCGCCGGAGGATGCGGCGTTGCTGTGCGCGGTCGGGCGGCTGGTGTGCGCCTGGACGATGCTGGAACAGAGTCTGGAAACCAAGATCGGCCTGATGCGCGAGAAGATGGGCGACATTCGCACCGTCGGCGCGCGCACCCGCCCGTCCATGGCCAAGCTGATGACCGAATTGCGCACGATGGTGGCGATGCGTGACCGGCGCAATGCCAGCGCGCTGACCGAAATCGCGGCGATCGAGCGCGACATCCAGCGGATCGACCGCTTTCGCGCGCTGATCATCCAGGGCTTTCATCAGCCCCAGCCAGGCGGATTTATTTGTCGCGATCAACGCAATATCCATCAATTTGTCACATTTGAGCAACTTGATCAGGAAATAGGCGATCTGGAAACGGTCGCGAACCGCTTGCTTGCAGTATAGGGTGCAGCGCACACAGCAAATTCTGGCCGAGCGCTTGACCTTTTTCGCATGTGCGGCAAATCATATATGGCCGTGGGGGCCGGGTTAAGGGGAGTCCATCTTGAATAAGCCGATTCGCAAAGCCGTTTTTCCTGTCGCTGGGCTGGGCACGCGCTTTTTGCCCGCGACCAAATCAGTGCCCAAGGAATTGCTGCCGGTCGTCGACCGTCCGCTGATCCAATATGCGGTCGACGAAGCGCGCGAGGCGGGCATCGAGCAGATGATCTTCGTCACCGGGCGCGGCAAGGGCGCGATCGAGGATTATTTCGATATCGCCTTCGAGTGCGAGACGTTGCAGCGCGAACGCGGCAAGGATCTGTCCGCGCTGGAAGGGACGCGGCTTGCACCAGGCAATGCGGTGTTCCTGCGCCAGCAGGAATCACTGGGTCTGGGCCACGCGATCTGGTGCGCGCGCGACATTATCGGCGATGAGCCGTTTGCAATCCTGCTGCCCGACGAGTTCATGAAGGGCGTGCCGGGCAATGGCTGCATGAAGCAGATGGTCGACGCTTATGACAAGGTCGGCGGCAATCTGGTCTGCGCGCTGGAAATCCCGATGGAACAGACGCCCAGCTATGGCGTGATCGATCCGGGCGTCCGCGATGGCGTGCTGACGGAGGTGAAGGGGCTGGTCGAAAAACCCGCTGCGGGGACCGCACCGTCCAACCTGATCCTGCCGGGCCGCTATATCCTGCAACCCGATGTCATGAAAATATTGGAAACGCAGGAAAAAGGCGCAGGCGGCGAAATCCAGCTGACCGACGCGATGGCAGCGCTGATCGGCAAGCAGCCGTTCCACGGCGTGACCTTCGACGGTCGCCGCTTCGATTGCGGGTCAAAGGCCGGCTATATCGAGGCCAATCTGGCGCTGGCGCTGGAGCGGGATGATCTGCGCGATCATATCCGCGCCTTCGCGACCGAAGAACTGGCACGCGGCTGATAAAAAAAGGGGCGGTCACCACCGCCCCTTTTTGTAAAACGCATCGTGTCGATCAGAACGGCACTTCGTCGTCCAGATCATTGTCGAAATTGGGGCTGCCTGCGCTGCCGCGACCGCCGCTCGATGCGCCGCCGCCCGACGAACGCCCGCCGCCAAAGCCGCCGCCGCTATTGCCGCCGCCAAAATCATCATAGCCGCCCGACGATGCGCCCCAGTCGCTCACGCCCTGCTGCGACCGGCCACCGCCCTGCCCGCCGCCACCGGGGGCGCCGTCCAGCATGGTCAGGACTGCGCCCGGACCCTGGACCATGACTTCGGTCGAATAACGGTCATTGCCGCTCTGATCCTGCCATTTGCGGGTGCGCAGCTGACCTTCGATATAGATTTTGGAACCTTTGCGCAGGAAACGCTCGGCGACGCCGACCAGCCCTTCGCCGCCGATGACAACAGTATGCCATTCGGTGCGTTCCTTCTTCTCGCCCGTATTGCGATCCTTCCAGCTTTCGGACGTGGCGATGCGCAGATTGCATATTTTGCCGCCGTTCTGGAAGCTCTTGACCTCCGGGTCGGCGCCCAGATTGCCGACCAGAATGACCTTGTTGACCGAGCCTGCCATGATTCCTCCGAAACGCGTTAAGCGGCCCCTTATAGTCCTGCGGCGGTCGCAGTCCAGTAAGTGACGCCCGCAGCGACATAAGCCAGCACGAACAGATAGCCGAGCATGAACAGCGGCCATTTCCAGCCATTGGTTTCACGCCGGGTGACCGCGATGGTCGAAATGCACTGGGGCGCGAAGATGAACCAGGCGAGGAAGGCCAGCGCGGTGGGCAGCGGCCACTGGTCTTTCAGCCGGTCGCCAAGGCTGCGTTCCAGCAGCGCCTCGTCATCGCCCGCGTCGATCGAATAAACGGTGGCCAGCGCCGACACGGCGACTTCGCGCGCCGCCATCGCCGGGATCAGGGCAAGCGAAATATCGCGGTTGAAACCGATCGGCTCCAATATGACGTTGAGGCCGCCCGCTATCCGCCCCGCGATGGAATAATCGACCTGACTGACGGCGCTGCCTTCGGGCGGCTTGGGGTAGGAGAGCAGCACCCACAATATCACGGTGGAGGTGAAGATGATCGTGCCGGCGCGTTTCAGGAAAATGATCGCGCGCTGCCATAGGCCGAGTAAAATATCCTGCGGCCGGGGCCATTGATATTTGGGCATTTCCATCAGGAAGCCGCCGCTGGTGCCCTTGGTCACGGTCATGCGCAGGATCAGCGCCACCAGCATCGCGCCGATGATGCCCGCGACATAGAGGCAGAAGAGGACGAAGCCCTGCAAACCGATGCCGGGGCCAATGTCGCGTGCCGGGATGAAGGCGCCGATGATGACGGCATAGACGGGCAGCCGCGCCGAACAGGTCATCAGCGGGGCGATGAGGATCGTGGTCAGCCGGTCCTTGGGATCGGCGATCGTCCGGGTCGCCATGATGCCGGGAATGGCGCAGGCGAAGGAGGAGAGCAAAGGAATGAACGCCCGGCCCGACAGGCCGACCTTCGCCATGATGCCATCCATCAGGAAGGCAGCGCGGACCATATAGCCGGTCGCCTCCAGCATCAGGATGAAGAAGAAGAGGATGAGGATCTGCGGCAGGAACACCACCACTGACCCCACGCCGTTGATGACGCCGTCGACCAGGAAGGATCGCAGCATCCCGTCGGGCAGGGCGTCGCGCGCGGCGTTGGCGGCGCCTTCGGCCAGCCCCTCGATCATCGCGATCGGCGCTTCGGACCAGGCATAGACCGCCTGAAACATGACGAACAGCAGGCCGAGCAACAGCAGCAGCCCGAACACCGGATGCAGCGCCACGCGATCGACGGCGGCGGTCAGGCGGCGCGAGGGGGTTTCACGCACGATGGCAGCGCGGGCGATGCGGCGGGCTTCGCCGCGCACCGCATCGAAATCGCGTTCTGGCGGCAGGGCTTTGGCCTCCGGCGCGGCGCTGCCCAGCAGGCCGCCCAGTTCCTCGCGCAGATGATCGAGTCCGCGCTTGCGCACCGCGACGGTCGCGATCACCGGCACGCCCAGTTCGCGCGCCAGCACGGCTGCGTCCAGTTCCAGCCCATCGCGGGTGGCAAGGTCCACCATGTTGAGCGCCACGATCGTCGGCAGGCCGAGCGCGATCAGCTCCAGCGCGAATCGCAGATGATTGTCGAGGTTGGACGCATCGACCACGATCACCAGCGCGTCGGGTCGCCTTTCGCCCGCCTGCCGACCCATCACGACGTCGCGCGTGACCTGTTCGTCAGGGCTGGCGGCGTTCAGGCTATAGGTGCCGGGCAGATCGACCAGTTCGACCGGCCGACCGTCGGCCAGCGCCAGCCGCCCTGCCTTGCGCTCCACCGTAACGCCGGGATAATTGCCCAGCTTCTGGCGCGCGCCGGTGAGCGCATTGAACAGCGCGCTCTTGCCAGCATTGGGATTGCCGACCAGCGCGACGAGCGGCAGCACGCTCATAGCGCGGCGTCCTGTCCGGTGCGGACGGTCACGGCGGCGGCATGATTGCGGCGCATGGCGATGGTCATGCGGCCCACCTTGCAGGCGATCGGTCCCTTGCCCCACAGGCCGCCATGGTGCAGCGCCTCGACACTCGCCCCTTCGCACAGGCCAAATTCGCGCAGCCGCTGGCCTTCCGACGGGGAAAGCGCGGACCAGTCGATCAGGTCAACAAAGGCAGGCTGGCGCAGGGGCAATTCGGTCAGGCGCACGGGAATGGATACTCACAGGGCAATTGCTGCGAGTGACTATCAATACCGATTAGGAAAGGCCAGAAGGAAATGGCGTCCGGCGCGGCAGATCATATCGCCGGGTAGCGCAGCCGCCCGATGAAACGCGCCAGGCTAAGCCGCTCGCCGCCGCCCACACCCTTGACCTGTGCCTTGAGTTTTTCGAAGCGCATGACGCCCTCGATCCGCCGGGCGAGGAAAGCGCGGCTGTCGGCATGGGCGTCGCTTTCGTCGTCCACGAACACCAGCAGCGTCGCAGCATAGACCCCCGCCAGCGTCATCCGCTTGGTATAATGGGCAAGGTCGGTGGCATTGTCGCCCGCCGCGCGCCACATGACATCGGCCGCGCGCCAGCCCAACCGGGTCGCGCGCGCTGCATTGGTCGGCATCGCAAGGATCGCGATGGCGCGGCGCAGCGCTTCGCGGTCGGGCGCAAGCAGGTCGAGCCGCGCCTCCACCAGCGCGATGATCCTGCGCCGGATCGACAGCGTATCGAGCGTTTCAGGCGGTAGCGCATCCAGCATCCGCGCATCGATGCTGGCGAACCATGCGTCGATCATATCGACCGGCCCATCGGCAAAGGCGAGCGCGGCAATGTCTGGATCGACGCCCTTTTCCGCCGCTGCCATGGCAACCGCTTCCTTGCGCCAGCCATCAAAGGCGGCATGGCGTGCCAGCACGGGCGCCAGCAGGGCGCGGATTTCATCAAGGGTCATGTCTTGAATGTCGCTCATAAGCCCAATCCAAAGTCTCATTTGATCAACCCTATTCCTCCCCTTGCAGGGGAGGTGGCAGCACGCAGTGCTGACGGAGGGGTGTCGCCCTATCGATAGCTGGACACCCCTCCGTCTGGCCTGCGGCCCGACACCTCCCCCTAGAGGGGAGGAGCAGAAGCCCGACAAAGCTGATCCGCAGCCAATCTAGGCACGCGAGGGCAGCCGCACAAGCACCAGCGCGGCGGCAACCGCCATCGTGCCTATCATATCGGTGACGCTCAGCCATTCGCCAAACAGCATCCAGCCCAGCACGGCGGAGACGGCGGGTTGCAGCAGCAGACTGAGGCCCAGCACCAGCGGGGTGAACCAGCCGATCGCATAAGTGAGCAGTCCCTGCCCGATCAACTGGCTGGTCAGCGCCAGCACCACCAGCGGGGTCCAGTCACCCGGCATGATCCGCTCGCCCAGCCACAACGCGCACAGCAGCAGCGGCGGGATGCTGAAGAGGGTGGACATCGCCAGCACCGACCAGCTGTCCAGCCGCCCCCGCACCCCCTGCACGATCAGCAAATAGGCCGCATAGAGCGCGCCCGCGAGCAGGCAGAGCAGGTCGCCATGGAGATAGCGCGGCGAGAGTTCATAGCTGCCCCCCATCATCACCGCCGCGCCCGCTGCGGCGAGAGTGAGCGCAATCGCCTGCATCCGCGTTGGCCGCTGGCGCAGCACGACCAGCCCCCAGATCGGCAGCATCAGCCCGCTCATATTGCCGAATATCGTGGCATTGGTGATTTTGGTGTAGAGAATGCCGATATGCCAGGCGGCGAGATCCGCCGCGAAGAACAGCCCGGACCAGACCAGCGCGCCCCATTCGCGGATCGTCGGCGCGGTGCGGCGCAGCCCCGGCAGCGCCAGCAGGATGAGGAAAGGCAGGGCCAGCGTCAGCCGCCAGAAAGCCGCCGCCACCGGTCCGACATCGGCCAGTCGCACCAGCACCGGACCAAGCGGCAGGATGAGATTTGCCAATATGAGTGCGGGAAATGCGAATTTGGGCATATCCGCGCGCATGATAGGGGTTGAACTGGTCATGGCGGCTTCCTAGCTGGCCTTCAGCATCAAGTCCCGTTGCAATTTGCAACTTTGATCAAGGGAGATTTCATGTCCAGCCTGTTCAAGCCTGTCCAGATCGGCGCCATCACCGCCCCCAACCGCACCATCATGGCGCCGCTGACCCGTGGCCGCGCCACCCGCGATCATGTGCCGACCCCGATCATGATCGACTATTACCGCCAGCGCGCCGGCGCGGGCCTGATCATCAGCGAAGCGACGGGCATTTCGCGCCAGGGGCTGGGCTGGCCCTATGCGCCGGGCATCTGGTCGGACGAACAGGTCGCCGCCTGGCAGCCGGTGGCGCAGGCCGTGCATGAGGCAGGTGGACGGATCATCGTCCAGCTCTGGCATATGGGGCGGCAGGTCCATTCGAGCGTGACCGGCGAGCAGCCGGTGTCGTCCAGCGCGACGGCGACGGCGGGCGACGCCCATACCTATGAAGGCAAAGCGCCCTTCGAGACCGCTCGTCCGCTCAGCGTCGAGGAGATACAAGGCCTGATCGACACCTATGTCACCGCCGCGCGCAACGCGATCCGCGCCGGGTTTGACGGAGTGCAGATCCATGCGGCCAACGGCTATCTGATCGACCAGTTCCTGCGCGACAACGCCAATTTCCGCACGGACCAATATGGCGGCAGCATCGAAAATCGCGTCCGGCTGCTGGCGGAAGTGACGCAGGCAGTGGCCGATGCGATCGGCGCGGACAAGGTGTCGGTGCGCCTGTCGCCCAACGGCGATTCGCAGGGTGTGAATGACAGCAACCCTGGGCCGCTGTTCGCCCATGCGGCGCAGGTGCTCGACGCCATCGGCATCGCTTCGCTCGAACTGCGCGAACCGGGACCGGACGGCACGTTCGGCAAGACCGACGTGCCACGCCAGTCGCCGCTCATCCGCCAGCATTTCAAAGGACCGCTGATCTTGAACAGCGATTATGACAAGCAACGGGCGCAGGCCGACCTGGAGAGCGGCCTGGCCGACGCGATCAGCTTTGGCCGCCCCTTCATGGCCAATCCCGACCTGGTGGAACGGCTGGGCAGCGATGCGCCGTTGAACCCGATCAAGGGGATGGAAACCTGGTACGGACCGGGGGAGCAGGGCTATATCGACTACCCAGCGCTGGCCGAAGAACGCGCCACGGCGTAACCACATTACCCGTCATCCCCGCGAAAGCGGGGACCCAACGTGCCGCCGCCAATCCAGCTGCGTAACGAGACCTGGGTTCCCGCCTGCGCGGGAATGACGGGTGTTTTCCGAGTTTTCCGGCGCTCTACTTACAATCCTCCCCTGTAAGGGGGGTGGATGGCCGAAGGCCAGACGGAGAGGTGTCGATGCTATCGTGAGGGTGACACCCCTCCACCATTCGCTTCGCGAACGGTCCCCCTCCCCCGATGGGGAGGAATTTTCGTCTCTTATACCAAGGTGCAATGATCACGACCCATTAGGCTCCTCCCCTTGAGGGCAGGGGAATCGCATATGAGGTTCCGTTATCCCACTAACGTCATGCTGAACTCGTTTCAGCATCCATCGTGCCCAAAAAGCTGCGGTTCGAGACGAGAAATGGATCCTGAAATAAATTCAGGATGACGATGGAGGAAGGAACAGTTCCATATGCGATAGCCCTGCCCTTGAGGAGGAGGTTGGGTGGGGGTGTACTGCCGCCAGTATGGGACGCGCGGCTTCGCCTTGCTCCCCCTCCCCCTCAAGGGGGAGGGGAGATGAGTTACAATCACAGCACTGTGGTATTACGCCCCGAAGCGTTCGCGCAGGGACAGCATCGCGATGGCGGCCTTGGCCGCTTCGCCGCCCTTGTCCTTTTCGGTCCGCTTGGCGCGGGTCAGTGCCTGCGCTTCATTTTCCACCGTCAAAATGCCGTTGCCGATGGCGATCGCGTCCATGCTGAGCGCCATCAGGCCGCGCGCGCTTTCGTTCGACACGACTTCGAAATGATAGGTTTCGCCACGGATCACCACGCCGATGGCGATAAAGCCATCATAGCGGCCGCTTTCCGCCGCCAGCGCGATCGCGCCGGGGATTTCCAGCGCACCAGGCACCGTCACCACCTCATATTTATGCCCAGCGTCATCGAGCGCGGCTTTCGCCCCCTCGATCAGCAGGTCGTTGAGATGGTCGTAGAAGCGCGCTTCGACGATCAGGAATTTGGCCATGATAAATCCTTTACAGCTCGATCGGCCGTTGCCCAACCACGGCCAGGTCATAGCCGTCAAGCGCGATCAGGCTGTGATGGCTGTTGGTCAGCAGGACCATGTCATGCACGCCCAGTTCCGACAATATCTGTGCGCCCGCGCCATAATTGCGCAGTTCGTCCATGTCGCCAACGGCGATGCCGGCATTTTGCTGGAGCATCCGGGTGAGAATGTCGGGTTCGTCGCCGTGCAGCAGGACGATGATGCCCGCGCCTTCCGCGCTGATGATCTCCATGGAGCGTTGCAGCAGGCCGGAACGCGGCCCTATTTTGCCGAACGTATCGCTTAGCGGCGCAAACTGGTGCATCCGCACCAATGTCGGCTTGTCGGGATCAACATTGCCCTTTTGCATGACCAGTTGCTCGGTCTGGGTCGCCTTGTTGTAGAAGCTGATCGCCTTCCAGTCGCCGCCCCATGCGCTCTGAAACACGGTTTCGGCGCGGCGTTCGACGATATGGTCGTGGCGACGGCGATAGGCGATGAGGTCGCGGATCGTGCCGATCTTCATCTTGTGCTTGGCGGCAAAGGGGATGAGGTCGTCGAGGCGCGCCATCGTGCCGTCATCCTTCATCACTTCGCAAATGACGCCGGACGGGTTGAGGCCCGCCAGTCGCGCCACGTCCACCGCTGCCTCGGTATGGCCGGTGCGCACCAGCACACCGCCATCCTTGGCCACCAGCGGAAAGACATGGCCCGGCGTCACAATGTCCGCCTTGCCCTTCGACCCGTCGATCGCGACGGAAATGGTGCGGGCGCGGTCGGCTGCGCTGATGCCGGTGGTCACACCCTCGCGCGCCTCGATCGACACGGTGAAGGCGGTTTCGTGCCGGGTGCCGTTGTTGCGGCTCATGAGACCCAGGCCCAGCTCATCGACACGGCCCTTGGTCAGCGCCAGGCAGATGAGGCCGCGGCCATGGGTGGCCATGAAATTGATGGCGTCGGGGGTCGCCATCTGCGCCGGGATGACCAGGTCGCCCTCATTTTCGCGATCCTCATCGTCAACCAGGATGAACATGCGGCCGTTGCGGGCTTCGTTGATGATTTCTTCGGGGCTGGCCAGCGCAGTGCCGCCCTCGCGCTTGAGCAGATAGGCCTCCAGCTTGCCCAACGTGTCGGCGGTCGGGTTCCAATCGCCTTCGCCCAGCTTGCGCAGCGAATTGGCGTGCAGGCCAGCAGCACGGGCCAGGCCGGATCGCGACATGCCGCCATCGCTGACGAGGCTGCGGACGGTATCAATAAGGGCAGAGGACATGGCAAACGACTCCTTCCCGAACGCCGGGATGGGTCATATATCACATTGCAATGTGACTATATCAAGGGGCAATCACATTGTACTGATTTTTACTGGCGTGATTTTCGAGTCGTGCATTGTTCCAATTCACTCAAAATCACTTGGTGCGAGCACTCATCATCCGGTCAAGATAGCGGGCGAGGATATCAATCTCCAGATTGAAAGCCCGCCCCTGCGACAGCGCGTCCAGGGTCGTTTCAGCCGCCGTATGCGGGATGATGTTCAGGCCGAAATGGACGCTGCCATCGGGTTGATCCTCGACGCTGTTCACGGTCAACGAAATACCGTCCAGCGTGATCGACCCCTTGGCCGCAAGCGACGCGGCCAGCGCGGCAGGCGCGGCAACGACCAGCCGGATCGAATCGCCTTGTGGCGTGGCGGACACCAGATGGCCCACGCCATCGACATGGCCGGTGACAATATGCCCGCCCAACTCATCGCCGACCTTGAGCGCGCGCTCCAGATTGAGCCGACCGTTCAGCGCCCACAGGCCGGGCGCGGTGCGCGCCACGGTTTCCGCCGACAGATCGACCGCGAACCAGTCCGCGCCCTTTTCCACCACGGTCAGGCAGGCCCCCGAACAGGCGATCGACGCGCCGATCGCGACCGACGCCATGTCATAAGCGCTACCGATGACCAGCCGCAGGTCGCCGCGCTGCTCCGCCTGGCGGATGGTGCCGATGTCGGTGATGATGCCGGTGAACATAGGTCGAAATCCAATTGTCCGCTCGCCCTGAGCGAAGTCGAAGGGCTGCGCCGAACGCAGTGAGGTGCCTTGGCTTGCGCTCAGGCGAAGGCTTCGACTTCGCTCAGCCCGAACGGGATGAGTTGTTCGTTCCTCTAAGCGCTCGACACCGCCTCGTAAACCTCCAGCCGATCGACCCCTAAACGCCGTTCGTCGGTCAGCCGCCAGCGGCCATGCGCATGGGCCAGGTCCATCAGGCCAATGTCGCCAATCCCCGCCAGCCCCGCGCCGATGATGATGGGTGCGCGATAGAGCAGCAGCCGGTCGACCAGCCCCGCGCGCAGAAAGGCTGCGGCCGTTTCCGCGCCCCCCTCCACCAGCAGATGATCGACCCGGTCGAGCGCCGCAATCTCTTGCGGCGCGCCGATCCGTACCCAGCCATCGGGCGCATCGCTCCTGCTGAGCAATATCCGGCGCGGCGACCGATCCTCCAGCCCAGCCAGCCGCACGTCCAGCCCCGGCGCATCGGCGCGCAGCGTGCCGCCGCCCACCAATATCGCGTCGTGCCGCGCCCGCTCGACATGGGCATGGGCGCGCGCATCCGGCCCGGTGATCCAGCGGCTGGAGCCGTCCGCCAACGCGATTCTCCCGTCGAGCGAGAGGCCGAGTTTCAGCGTCACATGCGGCCGCCCGCGCGTCTGGCGCAGCACGAAACCCGCCATGGCGCGCGCAGCTTCGTCTGCCAGCAGTCCCATCTCGACCGTGATGCCGCGTTCACGCAGCCAGGCCGCGCCCTGCCCGTCGGTGCGCGGATCGGGATCGCGCAGCGCGATCACCACCCGCGCCACCCCGGCACGCGCCATCAGGTCGGCACAGCGCGGCCCGCGCGGCGACAGATGAAAACAGGGCTCCAGCGTCACATAGGCCGTCGCTCCATGGGCCTGCTCCATCGCCTGCCCCAGCGCCTGCGCTTCGGCGTGAGGGCGGCCACCCTTTTGCGTCCAGCCACGTCCCACCACATGGCCGTCCCGCACGATCAGGCAGCCCACATTGGGATTGGGGGTAGAAAGCCCGCGCCCGCGCCCCGACAGCGCGATGGCAGCGGCCATGAAGCGCCGGTCGGCGGCGAGCGTCGACAACTGGCTCAGGGCTTGGCGACTTCCGGTTGCACGCCCGGCTTGTTCTCAGCCTCCGCCTTCACCAGGCGCTGGTCGAGCATGGCGTTGATCTGCTTGACCGCTTCCTTGCGCCGGGCGGTATTGCGCGCCTCATCCTTGCGCCAGTCGATGCCGAACGCATCGGCGATCTTCTGCATCTCCACCTGATTTTTCTGCAATATGGCGTCGCGCCGGGCCAGATCCATCTTCTGTTGCAGGATGATCGCCGCATCGCTGCGATTCGCGTCCCAGCTCTGGACATAGATGATCTTGTTGCGCGTCGGCATGGTGTTGGTGTTGGCGTCGGTGATGAAGGTCCACACAATCACCCAGGTGAACGCCATGGAAACGCCCAGCAGCGGCCATTTATGCTTACGCGGCTGGCGGAAATAGCCCCACAGATCGCCAAGCGCGCTCTTGGGGGAAACGGGACGGGGAAAAATCGCCATGGCGTTCCTATAGTGCAGGCCGCGCCCGGATGCAAAAGGGTGGTGCGTGAACGATCCTCCCCTGCAAGGGGAGGTGTCGGGCCGCAGGCCAGACGGAGGGGTGTCGCCCTATCGAGAGGGCGACACCCCTCCACCGGCTTCGCCGGTCCCCCTCCCCTTCCAGGGGAGGAATGGCGTTACCGGTCCGTCAGAGTGAAGCGCACCGTCAATATCTTGGTCGTCGCCACTGGCACGCCATCGCGCGTGGCGGGGCGAAAGCGCCATTTGCGCAGGGCGTGGCGCTGGGTCGCGAGCCAGAAGCTCTCATCGGTCGCAGAAATCCTTGCGATGTCAGTGACGCGCCCTTCCGCACTGATTGTGACCCGCACCGTCACCGCCCCTTCCAATCCCTGACGGATCATCGCGCCGGGATAATCGGGCTGAAACTGCGACAGCGCGCGCGGATCGATACCGGCATCGACCAGCACAGGCACACGGGGCGGATCGATGGGCGGCAGGATGATGGTGGGGCCAGGATCAATCCCGTCCCCCGTCCCGGTGCCGCCGGTGATGACCGGGTCGCCCTGCGCCCCCGGCACGATCGGGTCGGTGGCGGTGGGTCGCTGCTCGGTCGGGCGCGTCTTGATCGGCTTCTCGACGGTCTGTTCGACGGGTTCAGGCGGCGGCGGATCACTGATCGGAATGTTCGTCGTCGTCAGCGGCGGTGGCGTGAAAACCGTGTCGATCACCTCCTTGGGGATCAGCAGCCACGCCCCGATCACGAGCGCATGGACAGCGATCGCCCCGCCAATGCCAGCTGGCGACCCGGTGCCGCTGCGATAGCCCGACGGTGTCGGCCTCTCGCCTGCATCTGCTATTCTCCCATGCCCGATTGCTGCCTGCATCATGCTCATCCGCATTGCCCGACTCCTCTCCAGCCCGTCCGCTGTTGGACGGTGCATGAAATGTTACATCATATTTTTATGATATGTTGCAACATCATTTTTCAGGACGTGCAGATGCTGTGCTTTCGCTACTCAGAACAGCGTGTCGAAACTATGAATGATCAGCCCCACCAACCCGCCGACCAGCGTGCCGTTGATGCGGATATATTGCAGGTCGCGGCCAACCGCGCCCTCCAGCCGGTTGGTGATGGTGCCCGCGTCCCAGCCACGCACCGTGTCGCTGACCAGCCGGACGATGGCGTCGCCATAGGTGGCGGTCGCGCCCACCGCCGCGCGGCGCACGAAGCGGTTGATGACGTGGCGCAGCCGTGCATCCTCCTGCAACGTGCCACCCAACTGGCGCAGCGCCTCGCCCAGTCGTCCGGCCATCGCCTTGCCCGGATCACGCACCGCACGCAGCAGCCCGCTGCGCGCCTGTTCCCACAATCCGTCGATCCAGCGCTGCATCGCCGGATTGTCGAGAATCTCGTCGCGGATTTGTGCCGCCTTCGCCTGCATCTCAATGTCGAACTGGAGGTCGAAGGCCAGCTTTGCCATCCCCTCCTCGGCTTTTAGGCGCAGGCTGTGACCCGGATCAGCGGCCATTTCCGCCAGCATCTTGCGCAGCCCGTCGATGATCGCATTGGCCAGATTTTCGTCCAGCCCGGTCCAGCGCAGCACCTTGCCCGCCTTGTCATGCACCATCTGGCGGATCAGATGATCATTCGCCTCCAGCGTGCGGTCGGCCCAGTGGATGATGCCGTCCATGACAGGCGCGTGGCGACCGTCGCGCATCGCCGCCTCGATCGCCTGCCCGACCAGCGGGCCGATATTGATGCCGCGCAGCCGCTGGCCGATCGCGCCCTTGACCATGCCGCCCAGCCGTTCCTGATCCAGCGCCTCCAGCATATCAGCGATCAGCCGCGACGCGCCCTCGCGCAGCCGTCCATCGCCTGCGGAGGGACTGGCCAGGAACCGCCCCGCCGCCGCCGCGACATCCATGCCGCGCATCCGCCGAGCGACGACGGCGGGGGTCAGGAAATTGTCGCGCAGGAAGATGGCCAGCGTCTCGCCGATCCGGTCCTTGTTGCGCGGGATGATCGCGGTGTGCGGGATTGGCAGGCCCAGCGGGTGACGAAACAGCGCGGTGACCGCGAACCAGTCGGCCAGACCACCGACCATCGCTGCCTCGGCAAAGGCCTGCACGAAACCGATGGCCGGGTGCAGATGCACGGTGCTGCGCGCGGCAATGAACAGCGCCGCCATCGCCAGCAACATGCCAGTGGCAAACAATCGCATCCGTCGCGCGGGATTGGGCAGGCTTTCGCCGATCGACCGGGGGACGCGGAGCAACTTCATGGCGCCCCAACGGTTACGCCGCCGTTTCGTTCAGGCAAAGCGTTGTTTTGCTGCCCGCATCACTCCGCAGGTTGCACATGCCCCGGCGCATCCTTGTCGTCGCCCGGCTTGTAGGTCAGCAGCCCCCGGCCCAGACGCGGCCCGACCCAGCTTTCGATTGCGATCGCCAGGCTGAAGGTCGCCGGCACGATCACCAGCGTCAGCACGGTCGACAGGATCAGTCCACCGATCACCGTGATGCCCATCGGCGCGCGCCAGGCACCATCGCCCGACAGCGACAGGGCGGTCGGCACCATGCCCGCGACCATTGCCACCGTCGTCATGACGATCGGCTGGGCGCGCTTGTGGCCCGCATCCACGATAGCCTCGAACTTGGGTACGCCCTTCTCCATCTCCTCCAGCGCGAAGTCGATGACGAGGATCGAGTTTTTAGCAACGATGCCGAGCAGCATCAGCAGGCCGATCAGCACCGGCATCGACACAGGCTGGCCCGCAATATGCAGCGCTATTGCGCCGCCCAGCGGAGCCAGCACCAGCGAGCCCAGATTGACGAAGGGCGGCATGATCCGCTTGTAGAGCAGCACCAGCACCGCCAGCACCAGCAGGATGCCGGAGATGACGGCGATGATGAAATTCTCGATCATCTCGCCCTGCCACTTCGCATCGCCTGCGGTGATCTGCTGCACGCCTTGCAACTTGCCTTCCTTGATCTGCTTCATGATCGGAATAGCGTTGATCTTGGCATTGGCCTGGCTGGTGACGATGCCCGGTGCCAGGTCGGCCCCGACGACGATGCGGCGAATCTGGTTGTAACGGCGAATCTGCGTTGGCCCCGCGCCAAAGCTGATGTCGGCGACCACCTTCAACGGCACCGATCCGCCGTTGATCGTGGGCACCGGCATATTTTCGATCGTGCCAATATCCTTGCGGCTATCCTCGGCAATCGACACGCGGATCGGAATCTGGCGATCGGACAGCGAGAATTTGGCGCTATTCTGGTCGATATCGCCAATCGTCGCGATGCGGATGGTCTGGCTCAGCGCAGCGGTAGTCACGCCCATGCTGGCGGCCAGGTCCAGCCGCGGCTTGATGATAATCTCCGGCCGCTGCATGTCGCCCTGAACGCGCGGGGCGCGCAACTCACGGATTTTAGCCATTTCGGCGACCAGTTCGTTGGCGGCTGCATCCAGCTTCACCGGATCGTCAGACCCGAACATCAGGATGATGTCGCGGCCAAAGCCGCCACCCGACTGCGACTGGAAATTCACCCGCGCGTCGGCGATCGTCTGGAATTTCGGCGCAATCTTGCGCTCCCAGTCCACCGAAGAGATCGGGCGATCCTTCTTGAGCGTCAGGAAAATGTCGGCACTGGTGGTTTCGATGTCGGCAAAAGCCGCATCGACCACGTCGGTGTCGGCCGCCAGCATGTCGGCGACCCGGCGGGTAATCGCCGTCGTCTGCGCCAATGTGCTGCCCGGCACGGTCTCGATCTTCACCTGGCTGAAATCGGTATTGGTGACCGGCTGGAAGGTCATGGGCAACGTCGCAAAGGCAATGATCGTTGCGACAAAGGCCAGAAAACCAAAGCCGACCGTCCACATCCGGTGATCCAGGAAAATCGCGGTAAAACGCCGCCATCCGCCTCGCGCTCGATGGGCGATGGCGCGGCGCTCATCGAGCGACCAGCGCAGCACGTCCATATAGCGGTCCATCATCCAGCCCTCGCCATGGCTCTGCGCGCCATGGGCCTTGAGGAAATAGGCCGCCAGCATCGGCGTGATCAGCCGCGCCACTGCCAGGCTCATGAGGACGGAAACGACCACGGTCATGCCGAACTGGATGAAAAACTGCCCGGAAATCCCCGGCATCAACGCGACGGGCAGGAACACCGCAACGATCGCCATGGTCGTAGCCAGCACCGCCAGACCGATTTCGTCGGCCGCATCGATCGATGCCTGATAGGCGCTTTTGCCCATGCGCATATGGCGCACGATATTCTCAATCTCCACGATCGCGTCATCGACCAGCACACCTGCCACCAGGCTCAACGCCAGCAGCGAGATGAAGTTGAGCGTAAAGCCCATCATGTCCATGAACCAGAAGGCGGGGATCGCCGACAGCGGGATGGCCAGCGCCGAAATCATCGTCGACCGCCAGTCGCGCAGGAACAGGAACACGATCACGACCGCCAGCACCGCGCCCTCAATCATCGCGGCCATCGCCGAATGATATTGGTCCTTGGTGTAATCGACGCTGGTGTAGAGCTGCTTGAAGGTGACCTTGGGGTTTTCCTTGCGCAGCTTGTCCAGCTCCTTCATCGCCTCGTCATAGACGGTGACGTCGGACGCGCCCTTGGCCTTTTCCATGCTGAAACTGGTAACCTGACGCCCGTTCATCAGCGACAGGTTGCGCTGTTCGGCATACATGTCGCGCACATCGGCAATGTCGGCCAGCTTGACCGTGCGACCGCCGGTAATGGCAATCTGGGTCGCGCCCAGATCGCGCGCATTGGCGGCATTGCCCAATACGCGGATCGACTGTTCAGCCCCGGCAATTTCGGTGCGGCCACCCGCCGCGTTCAGATTGACCTGATTAAGCTGCTGGTTGACCTGCGCGGCGGTGATGCCGAACGCCTGCAATTTGGCGGGGTCCAGAATGACGCGGATTTCGCGGCTCACCCCGCCACCGCGATTGACCGCCGCCATGCCGCTGATCGACCGCAACCGCTTGGCCACGGTATTGTCGACATACCAGGACAGCTCTTCCAGCGTCATGTCGGTCGCTTCGGCGCTGAAATAGGCGATCGGCCCGCCATCAATGTCGATGCGGGTGACCTGCGGTTCCAAAATGCCGTCGGGCAGGTCGCTGCGAATCTGGTCGACCGCGTTTTTGACGTCGTTGACGGCCCGGTCGACCGGCGTGCCGATCACGAACTGGACGTTGCTGAGTGAGCGGCCTTCGGACACGAAGGACGTGATTTCATCGACGCCGCTAATGCCGCGCACCGCCGCCTCGACCCGCTGGGTGACCTGCGTTTCCAGCTCGGTCGGGGCAGCGCCGGGCTGGCTGACGACCACGCTGACCATCGGAAAGCTGATGTCGGGATTATTGTTGATGTCCATCCGGCTGAAGCTGACGAGGCCCGCCAGCAGCAGCGCCGCGAACATCACCAGCGGCGTCACCGGATTGCGAATGGCCCAGGCCGACATATTGCGAAAATTCATGGGCTACCGCTTCCTTCGCCGGACGCAATCCGTCCTCTCATCCCGTCGCACATGCGCCCTGATACAGAGCGCAGCACATCCTTTTACGAAGCCTTGAGCGGCTCCGGCTTCACCTTCTGCCCCGGTGCCAGGAAGGCACCGGCCGACGTCACGATCTTTTCATTGCCGGTAATGCCGCTGGTCACGGCGACCCCGGCATCCGACACCTGACCCACGGTCACGGCGCGCCGTTCGACTTCATTCTTGCCATTGACGACATAGACATAATTGCCCTTGGGATCGCTCTGCACCGCCGATTCCGGCAGCAATGGCGCGCTGCCCGACCCGCTGGTGATGGTGACGGCGGCAAAACCGCCCGGCCGGATCGCCGCCTGATAGGGCAGCGCGATGCGGGCTATGCCCTGCCGCGTCTGCGGATCGATCACGGGCGACACCTGCCATACCCGTCCGGCAAACTTATCCTTGCCACCCACTGGAGTCACAATGGCGCTATTGCCCGGACGCAGCACCGCCAGGTCACTCTCGGCCACCTGCGCCAGCAATTCCATCTCGCCATCCTTGGCCATGCGGAACAGCACGCCGCTGCCAGATCCCACAATCTGCCCCGGCTCGACCGCGCGGGTCAGCACCAGGCCATTGGCTGGCGCGCGAATGTCCAGCCGTCCGGTGCGGGCGCGCTGTTCGGCCAGCTGGGCGACGGCGACATTGACGCGCGCATTGGCCGCATCACGGGTCGCGGTGCGCTGGTCAATGTCCGCCGCGCTGATGAAACCGCGCCCGACCAGCGCCTTCGCGCGATCCAGCTGCGCCTGCGCCAGCTTCGCGTCGGCGCGAGCAACCTCGACCTGCGCGGCGAGCGAATTGACCTGCTGCACCTGCACCGACCGTTCGATCACCGCCAGCACCTGCCCGGCGCGGACCCAGTCGCCTGGCTGCACCAGCACCCGACTGACCATGCCGCCTTCACCCACGACGCCGACCGGCATGTCGATCCGCGCACCAAGCGATCCGGTGGCGGTCACCGTCCGCGCAACGGTCGACTGGCCCGGACTGCTGACCGTGACGACCGGCACCTGCGCTGTAACGGCAGGCGCTGCCGCACCGCCGCCCCGCATCGAAATCCACACCGCACTGCCGACCAGCACCACGACGATCACCGCCGCGACCAGCCACAGCCGCCGCTTGCGCGCGCGCGCATCCTCGTCGTCGATGACGACCGCTGAGTCGGCCATGACCTGGGTTTCGTAATTCATGCGATTCTGTCTCTCCGGCGCTTCGCCATCCAGCGACTGTGTTATATGAATATAGCACCGCCCTCAACCCCCAATATCATGGGTCAAAGGGCCAGGGCAAAGCGATATTGCGCAACTGTATAAGCCATCGCTGTGGAAATGGCACGGTGCTTCGTTTGGCGCAAACAGGGCTGGAAGCGGGATTTGGTTGCCAAAAGCGCCGGACTATGGCGCTATATGTGCTGGGTGCGGAGATCGGGAGAGAGGAGCGCGCCATGGATTTGCTGGGTTGGATATTGATCGGCCTGCTGGCCGGAGCAATCGCAAAGCTGATCATGCCGGGGCGCGATCCCGGCGGCTGTATCGTTACCATGTTGCTGGGCATCGCCGGGGCGCTGTTGGCGGGCTTTGTCGGTCGACTCGCCGGCTTTTATGCACCGGGCCAGAGCGCAGGCTTCATCGCCGCGATCCTGGGATCGGTCGCCGTGCTGGCCCTCTACCGCTGGTTCGCCGCGCGAAGATAGTTTTTGAAAATGCGCGGAAGAGCGCATTTTGGAGCGGGCCGGTGCGGAACCCAACAAAAAAGACCGCGCCCGGTGAGGAGCGCGGCCTTTTGGGCGGTCAGTCGTGACGGGTGCGGTTAGCGCACCGAACCGCGACGGACCAGATTGACGATCGCCAGCAGGATGACCGCGCCGACCAGCGACACCAGGAAGTTGGTCAGGGACAGCGGGCTGCCATTGTTGATCGACCCGCCATTGAAGATCATGCCGCCGATGAACGCACCGACGATGCCGACGACGATATTGAGCAGGATGCCCTGCTGCGCGTCAGTCCGCATGATCATGCTGGCGAGCCAGCCAATGATGCCACCGACGATAAGCCACATAATGATGCCCATGTTACTCTCCTTGACCACGCCCCCAGCGGGTTGGGTGCTGCGGGATTAACGGTGCAAGGGGCAGCCTGTTCCATGGGTGAAAAATGATTCCGGGCGGGAAACCATCCCCGTCCCGCGTCGTTACAGGCGGTTTTTTGTCGGTGCTTGGAATTTCCGCACCGGCCCTCACCCCCACCCGACCTCCCATTCAGGATATACTCTGTGGGCGGTGGGGTGGGGGTGGGGCCGGTGCGGATGCGCCAAAGGCGCATTCCCAGACAGACTTTTACGCAAAAGGGGCCGCCGGATACTCTCCGGCAGCCCCTTTACCGCTGCATCAATGATGCGCGCGCGGACAGATTAATATTTCTGCTGCCGTTCGTAGAGGGATTTATAATATTGGATGCGCGTCACGCGCAGGCCGTGCATCCCCGACCGGTCGACCGCCCGCTGCCAGCCGGCAAATTCTTCCAGCGTCAGATTATAGCGCGCGCACGCCTCATCCACGGTCAGCAAACCGCCATTGACGGCCGACACGACTTCGGCCTTGCGCCGCACGACCCAGCGGGTCGTGTCCGGTGGCGGGAGGCTGTCCAGCGTCAGCGGTTCTCCGAGCGGCCCGACGACCTGGGCTGGCCGTATTTTCTGGCTTTCGATCATTACTACCCTCAAAAGCGGCGCTGGCGTTGTCAAATCCAGCAGCGAACCCCTTATCCACATCAGCCCTGAAGAACGGCTAAAGCGCCAAGGTAAACGCCACCTTCATCATCCTTTCCCCACAGCTAAACGGTTCGCGATCAGCGGATTAAAGCTTCCTGCGAGCCGAACGGCTTCGATCATGCCGCCGGAACGTGGCGCGAAGATTCCCGCCAGTTCCTGGATCCAGTCCTCCGTTCCGTCCTGCCCCCGCAGGACGCCCGCAACCGCCTGCGCGGTCGGGCTGGCCGCCTGCTGTGCTGCACAGGCAGCCCGCAGGAACGGCCAGACCGGCACGCGCGTGCGGCCTAGGGGTCTGGCATTGGCGGGGTTCAGCCCGCCTGTCCGAAGAAAACTCAAATCCATGAAGCTGCTTCTACGCGGCAATGGATAAGGGTCGGTAAATGGGCGCTCGCTTTGTCGCAAAGCTGAAACACTGGCACCCGACGCCCATCATCCCTATAGACACAGCCATGCAGCCTGAGTTCCAATTGCCCCAGCCGCTCGACGCGCGGCGCATTGTCGTTGCCATGTCCGGCGGGGTCGATTCCTCCGTCGTCGCCGCGCTTGCCGCCAAAACCGGCGCGGAAGTGATCGGCGTCACGCTCCAGCTCTACGATCATGGCGCAGCGGTGGGCCGCACCGGCAGTTGCTGCGCGGGGCAGGACATACGTGATGCGCGCGCCGTCGCCGACCGCATCGGCATCGCCCATTATGTGTTCGACTATGAAAGCCGCTTCCGCGACTCGGTGATCGCCGACTTTGCCGACGAATATATGGCCGGACGCACCCCCATCCCCTGCGTCAAATGCAATATGGGGGTAAAATTCACCGACCTGTTTCAGATCGCGCGCGATCTGGGCGCCGACTGCCTTGCCACCGGCCATTATGTCCGCCGGGTCGAAGGGCCGCAGGGCGCGGAACTGCACCGCGCCGCTGATCCCGCGCGCGACCAGAGCTATTTCCTGTTCGCCACCACCCAGGCGCAGCTCGACTATCTGCGCTTTCCGCTCGGCGGGCTGCCCAAGCCGATGGTGCGCGAAATCGCCGCCGAACTGGGACTGGCCGTGGCGTTGAAGCCCGACAGCCAGGACATATGCTTCGTCCCCGACGGCGACTATGCAAAAATCGTGCGCAAGCTGCGCCCCGACGCGGATGAAGGCGGCGACATCGTCCATGTCGATGGTCGGGTGCTGGGTCGGCACAAGGGCATGATCCATTTCACCGTGGGCCAGCGCAAGGGGCTGGAGATTGGCGGCCAGCCTGATCCGCTCTACGTCGTGCGGCTGGACGCAGCGGCCAAGCGCGTGATCGTGGGGCCGAAGGCCGCGCTGGCGGTATCGGGCGCGACACTCACCGACATCAACTGGCTGGGCCGCGACTTTGCCGGGCCGCTGACCGCCAAGGTGCGGTCGATGGCAAAGCCCGTGCCTGCGCGGCTGGTGGATGGACAATTGCTGTTCGACGCCCCCGAATATGGCGTCGCGCCGGGACAGGCGGCGGTGCTATATGATGGCGACCATGTGCTGGGCGGCGGCTGGATCGAAGCCACGCAGAGTGCGATGGTGGACGCATAATCCTCTCCCTCAAGGGAGAGGGATGCGTAGACTTGGCAGCTTGCTGCCTTAGTCGTAGCTGGGTGAGGGTGTACCGCCCTAACGATAGGGTGTACCGCCCTAACGATAGCGCACCGCCACCCTCATCCAACTCCGCCTAACCTCACTCCGTTCGGTAAGGCTGCTTATCCTTCTCCCTCAAGGGAGAAGGAGTATATCCCCCCAAATCCTTGCCCTGCCCCCCGCGCCCGGCTAAGGCCCGCGCGTCATGACTCGCACCCTCACCTTCGCCATTCCCAAGGGCCGCATCCTCGATGAAGCGCTGCCTTTGCTCGCCAAAGCCGGTATCGAGCCGGAGGCGGAGTTTCACGACAAGAAAAGCCGCGCGCTGCGCTTCGCCACCAACTGTCCAAACGTGTCGATCATCCGCGTGCGCGCGTTCGATGTCGCCACCTTCGTCGCCCATGGCGCAGCGCAGATCGGCATCGTCGGCTCCGACGTGGTGGAGGAATTCGACTATTCCGAACTTTACGCGCCCGTAGACCTCGACATCGGCCATTGCCGCCTGTCGGTCGCACAGCCGGTGGATGCAGGCGACGAGGATCAGGCCGCACTGAGCCATGTCCGCGTCGCCACCAAATATCCCCACTTGACGCGCAAATATTATGAAGCGCGCGGGCTTCAGGCGGAATGCGTCAAGCTGAACGGTGCGATGGAACTGGCCCCCTCGCTCGGCCTGTCACGCCGCATCGTCGACCTTGTCTCGTCAGGCGCGACGCTCAAGGCCAATGGCCTGGTCGAGACCGACATCATCATGCAGATTTCCGCCCGCCTGATCGTCAACCGCGCCGCCTTCAAGATGCGCTCGGCGGAGTTGGCACCGATGGTGGAGGCGTTCCGCAAGGCCGTGGGGGTGCGGGATGCGGCGTGACGCCTATTCAATCCTCCCCTTGCAGGGGAGGTGGCAGCACGAAGTGCTGACGGAGGGGTGTCGCCCTCTCGATAGCGCGACACCCCTCCACCACCGCTACGCGGCGGTCCCCCTCCCCTTGCAGGGGAGGATTTGAGCTGCCATGACCCAGCGTCTCACCACCACATCCCCCGATTTCGCCGCCGCCTTCACCACGCTGGTCGATGCACGCCGCGAAGCCGATGAAGATGTCTCGCGCGATGTCACCGCGATCCTGAAAGCCGTGCGCGCGGGCGGCGACGCGGCGCTGGCCGATTATACGCAGCGGTTCGACCAGCATGACCTCAACGTCACCGGATGGGCGGTCACACCGGCGGAAACCCGCGCCGCGCTCGACACGCTCTCGACCCCGCTGCGCGACGCCCTCGAACTCGCCGCCGCGCGGATCACTGCCTATCACGAAAAGCAGCGTCCCATGGACAGCGACGGCGTGGATAGCGCGGGCGTGCGTCTGGGCGCGCGCTGGAGCGCTATCGATGCCGCCGGTCTTTATGTGCCGGGCGGTCGCGCCGCCTATCCCAGCTCGCTACTGATGAACGTCATCCCCGCCAAGGTCGCAGGCGTGCAACGCATCGCCATGGTCACGCCGACGCCGGGTGGCGAGATCAACCCGCTGGTGCTGGCCGCCGCGCAGATCGCGGGGATCGAGGAAATCTGGCGCGTCGGCGGGGCGCAGGCCGTCGCCGCGCTCGCCTATGGCACCGACCGGATCGCGCCGGTGGACGTCATCACCGGGCCCGGCAACGCCTGGGTCGCCGAAGCCAAACGCCAGCTTTATGGCGTAGTCGGCATCGACATGGTCGCTGGCCCGTCCGAAATCGTCGTCGTCGCCGACGGCAAGAATGACCCCGACTGGATCGCCGCCGACCTTTTGAGCCAATCCGAACATGACCCGACCAGCCAGTCGATCCTGTTCACGAACGACGCGGCCTTTGCCGACGCGGTCGAACGCGCGGTGGAAGGGCGGCTTGGCCAACTCGCCACGGAAAAGGTCGCCCGCGCCAGCTGGACCGCCAATGGCGCGATCATCGTCGTGCGCGATTTTGAGGAGGCGATGCCGCTGGTCAACCGCCTCGCCGCCGAACATCTCGAACTGGCGGTGGACGATCCCGACGCGCTGTTCGCCAGGGTGCGCCATGCAGGGTCGGTATTCCTGGGTCGCATGACCCCCGAAGCGGTCGGCGATTATGTCGCCGGTCCCAACCACGTCCTGCCGACCGGTCGCCGCGCGCGCTTTTCGTCGGGCCTCTCCGTGCTGGACTTCATGAAGCGCACCAGTTTCCTCAGCCTCGACGATGCCGCGATCCGCGCGATCGGCCCGGCGGCGGTGGCGCTGGCGGAAGCCGAAGGCCTGCCCGCACACGCCGCGTCAGTGGCGTTGCGCCTCGGCTGACACCGGAGTAGGGGAACGCCATGAACGCACGCTCCAAATCCCGCTCCGCCGCGCGCCTTGCCGCGGTCCAGGCGCTGTATCAGCTCGAAATGGAGGGAACCCCCGTCCATGTCCTGCTGCACGAATTTCATGCCCATCGCCTGGGCGCCACCATCGAGGACGTGACCTACGCCCCGGCGGAGGAGCCGTTTTTCGATGATGTCGTGTCCGGCGTGGACAAGCGCCGCGACGAAATTGACGCGCTGATCGTCGCCCGCCTGTCGAGCGGCTGGAGCCTCGACCGGCTCGACAAGCCGATGCGCCAGATTTTGCGCGCAGGCACTTACGAACTGATCGCCCGTGCCGACATCGCGACTGCAACGATCATCAGCGAATATGTCGACGTCGCCCACGCCTTTTACGACAAGCGCGAATCCGGCTTCGTCAACGGGTTGCTGGATGCGGTGGCGAAGGACGCGCGGGGGTCGTAAAACGCCCGTTCGCCCTGAGCGAAGTCGAAGGGCACGCCTGAGCGGAGCGAAGGCATCTCGCTACGCTCGATGTAGGGCTTCGACTTCGCTCAGCCCGAACGGTAGGGTATAGCCATGTCCGCCGAATCCCGCTTCCTCACCCTGCTGCGCCTGCTGGCCAACCATCCCGCCGCGCAGGGGTTGATGGATGATGTTGCAATCCTCCCCGTGGGCGACACCCGCCTGATCCTCACCAGCGACACGATGGTGGAGGGGGTCCATTATCTCCCCACCGATCCGCCCGTCGACATTGGCTGGAAACTCGCCGCCGTGAACCTGTCCGACCTCGCGGCCAAGGGTGCGCGCCCCGTCGGTTGCCTGCTCAACTATGCGCTGTCGGGGGACGAGGATTGGGACGCCGCCTTTCTCGACGGGCTGGGGGAGGCGCTCGACCGGCACGGCCTGCCATTGCTGGGCGGCGATACGGTCAAGATGCCCGACGCCGCACCGCGCAGCTACAGCCTGACCGCCATCGGCGAGGCAAGCGGCCCCATCCCCACGCGATCGGGCGCGCAGCCGGGCGACACGCTCTATATCACCGGCCCGGTGGGCGACGCGGGCATCGGCCTCTCCCTCGCCCGTGCCGATCCCACCGCGTCCGGCCCGCTGGTCGATGCCTATCGCCGCCCGCGCCCGCGCCTGTCCGAAGGCGCGCTGATCGCCCCGCTCGCCACCGCGATGATGGACCTGTCAGACGGCCTGCTGATCGACGCGCAGCGGATGGCACAGACCAGCGGCGTCGCCATCACCATCGACCATATCCCGCTTTCCCCCGCGCTCGAAAGCGTGCGCGGTGCCAGCACCGCCGTCCAAATCGCGGCTGCTCAAGCGGGCGATGATTATGAACTGCTCTTCACCCTGCCGCGCGGCACCACGCCCCCGGTCCGCGCGATCCGCATCGGCCATGTCGGCACCGGCGCGGGCCTCACCCTGATGATCGACGGCGCAACCGTGCCATTACCGGCCATACTTGGCTGGGAACACGGATAGTCCCCCAACCCGCTTGACGCGCGCTGTCGGGCCTGTAGCTTCATCTCACCTTATTCTCAGCCCGGTTGGACCGCTTATGTGCGTGTGCCTGATGCTGATTGACGCGGTGCCAGATGCCGGACCCCACCCGTCCGGCCGCCCGCCGATGCGCCCTTCGTCCGCCCGTCATTCCCTGCGGAGCGGCCGATGAAAGTCATAATTGGGGGAGAGGAACATCTATGCCAATCGTCACCATCGCCATAGGGTGCGGCCTGCTGGCCGTACTCTACGGTCTGTTCACCAGCCGCCAGGTGCTCAATGCCCCTGCGGGCAACGCCACCATGCAATCCATCGCGGACGCCATTCAGGAAGGGGCCAAGGCCTATTTGGGCCGCCAATATACCACCATCGCCATCGTCGGTGCGGTTGTCGCGCTGCTGGTATTCTATTTTCTGGGGCTGACTTCGGCGGTCGGCTTCCTGATCGGCGCGATCCTGTCGGGCGCTGCCGGGTTCATCGGCATGAACATCTCGGTGCGCGCCAATGTCCGCACGGCAGAGGCTTGTCGCGGCACGCTGCAAAGCGGGCTGACGGTCGCCTTCCGGGCGGGGGCGATTACGGGGATGCTCGTGGCGGGCCTCGCCTTGCTCGCGATCAGCCTGTTCTTCTGGTATCTGACCGGCCCCGCCGGCCATGCGCCTGACGACCGGCTCGTCATCGACAGCCTCGTCGCGCTGGCGTTCGGCGCGTCGCTCATCTCCATCTTCGCGCGTCTTGGCGGCGGCATCTTTACCAAGGCAGCCGACGTCGGCGCCGATCTGGTGGGCAAGGTCGAGGCGGGCATACCGGAGGATGACCCACGCAACCCCGCCGTCATCGCGGACAATGTCGGCGACAATGTCGGCGACTGCGCTGGCATGGCCGCCGATCTGTTCGAAACCTATGTCGTCACCGTCGGCGCGACCATGGTGCTGATCGCGCTGCTGGTCGCGGGCGTCGATAACGCCTTCAAGATGAACCTGATGTCGCTCCCCCTGATCGTGGGCGGCGTGTGCATCATCACCTCCATCATCGGCACCTATTTCGTCCGGCTGGGGTCCAGCCAGTCGATCATGGGCGCGCTCTACAAGGGCTTCTGGGTCACAGCGATCCTCTCCATCCCCGCCATCTATTATGTCACCTGGCGCACGCTGGGCGATATGCACGCCGTGTTCGGCGCGGATCTGGACGGGGTCGGCGGCTATACCGGCATGGACCTGTTCTGGTCGATGATGGTCGGGCTGGCCGTCACGGGCCTACTGGTCGTGATCACCGAATATTATACCGGCACCAATTACCGCCCGGTCCGCTCCATCGCCAAGGCATCCGAAACCGGCCATGGCACCAACGTCATTCAGGGGCTGGCCGTCAGCCTGGAATCGACCGCGCTGCCCACGCTGGTGATCGTCGCGGGCATCATCGTCGCGCACCAGCTGGCGGGCCTCATCGGCATCGCCTTTGCCGCCACCGCCATGCTGGCGCTTGCCGGGATGGTCGTGGCGCTCGACGCTTATGGCCCGGTTACGGACAATGCGGGCGGCATCGCCGAAATGGCGCATCTGGATGACAGCGTCCGGGTCAAGACCGACGCATTGGACGCAGTCGGCAACACGACCAAGGCGGTGACCAAGGGCTATGCCATCGGCTCTGCGGGCCTTGCCGCGCTGGTGCTGTTTGGTGCCTATACGGAGGATCTGAAATTCTACAATGCGGCGCTGGGCCTCACCGCCCCGGTCGATTTCAGCCTCTCCAACCCCTATGTCATCGTCGGCCTACTGCTCGGCGCACTGCTCCCCTATCTGTTCGGGGCGATGGGCATGACCGCCGTGGGCCGTGCCGCCGGTGACGTGGTGAAGGATGTCCGTGCGCAGTTCGCGGAAAATAAGGGCATCATGGACGGCACCAGCAAGCCCGACTATGCCCGCACGGTCGATCTGGTGACGAAGGCGGCGATCAAGGAAATGATCATCCCCTCGCTGCTGCCCGTCCTGGCGCCGATCATCGTCTATTTCGTCATCGCGCAGGTGGCAGGCGTTTCGCAGGGCTTCGCCGCCCTGGGCGCGCTGCTGCTGGGCGTCATCGTCTCCGGCCTGTTCGTGGCTATCTCCATGACCAGTGGCGGCGGCGCATGGGACAATGCGAAGAAATATATCGAGGACGGCAACCATGGCGGCAAGGGCAGCGAAGCCCATAAAGCCGCCGTTACCGGCGACACGGTGGGTGATCCCTACAAGGACACTGCCGGGCCGGCAGTCAACCCGATGATCAAGATCACCAACATCGTCGCGCTGCTGCTGCTGGCCGCGCTGGCCCATGGGGGGGTGTAGGCGTTGCGGGACTTTGGCGCGGGGCAAGGCAAACCTTGCCCCGCGCTTAGGTAATTGCGGAATTGGATCGCTTGACGTGCAAATGCAGACCAAATATTCTCTTTTTGTTCTTGATAAATGGGAATCTTGATGCCACTGTGACACAAATTGTCCCAGAGGTGTTCATGCAGCCCGTAACAGAATTTTCCCGCCTTCGAACGAGCGTGGGCATAAGCATTGATGACTTTGCAGACACGGCAGGATTTTCACGCAGCACTGTCTATCGCTGGGAGCGTGGGCTGACCAAGCCGAGACGTGCCGCGATGCTTTTGCTTGATACGATGGCGAAGGACCATAGCGGTCCTGACGCTGTCGCAATGGGAAATGAAACTTTCCGCTTTATCGACCTGTTTGCGGGCATTGGCGGATTGCGGCGTGGGTTTGAACCATTGGGAGGGCGGTGTGTATTCACCAGTGAATGGGATAAATATTCCCAGCTTACTTACCGGGCAAATCACAAATGCGACCATGAAATCGCCGGAGACATTACCAAGGTCGCTATCCAGGACATTCCGGAGCATGATCTTTTGCTGGCGGGATTCCCTTGCCAGCCTTTCTCGATTGCCGGTGTATCCAAGAAAAATGCACTGAATCGACCTCATGGATTTCTTGATGAGACGCAGGGTACACTGTTTTTCAATGTTGCCCAGATCATCAAACATCATCAGCCAAAGGCCTTCCTGCTGGAAAACGTCAAAAATCTGATCAATCATGACAAGGGGCGCACGTTTGAGGTCATCCACAAGACGCTGACGGTTGATCTTGATTATCAGGTCCGTTGGAAGGTCATCAATTCGAAGTCATTTGTCCCTCAGCAGCGCGAACGCATTTTCATTGTCGGTTTTCGTGAACCAAATGATTTTACCTTTGCCGACCTTGTACTGCCTGATCCGCTGCATGGTCCAAAGCTTGGGAAGATTCTCCATCCGGAGGACGGCACCGAGGAACTGGACGGTCACTTTACGCGCGGGAATATCGCCTCCGTGTCCGAAAAATACACGCTCACCGATCATCTTTGGCGCTACCTGCAAAACTATGCCGAAAAGCACCGTGCAGCTGGTAACGGCTTTGGCTTTGGGCTGGTCGGCCCCAATGATGTGGCCCGCACCCTGTCAGCACGATATTACAAGGATGGATCGGAAATCCTTGTTGAACAGGAGGGTAAAAACCCGCGCCGCCTGACCCCGCGCGAGTGCGCCCGTTTGATGGGTTTTGACGAACCGAATGGGAAAGAATTTATTATCCCTGTGTCCGACACGCAGGCATATCGTCAATTTGGCAACTCTGTGGTTGTACCGGTTGTCAGGACCGTAGCCGAACATATGCTTCCGTGGCTGGTCGATCGTGCCGAGATCGAGCCGAAACGCCAACAGCGGAAACTTGCGCTTGCCGAGTGACATTGTCGATGCGGTAACACGCAGTCGCATGATGGCAGGCATAAAGGGTAAGAATACCAAGCCTGAAATGGTCGTGCGGCGCGGCTTGCACGCCCTTGGCTACAGATTTCGCCTGCATGATCGAACTCTTCCCGGCCAGCCCGATCTTGTACTGCCCCGATGGCGTGCAGTGATATTTGTGCATGGGTGCTTCTGGCATGGTCACAATTGTCACCTGTTCCGCTGGCCAGCAAGCAGGCAGGATTTTTGGCGACAAAAGATCGGTCGGAATCAGGAGCGTGACACGGAAGTTGAGGCCGCTCTTCAACATTCCGGCTGGCGCTTGCTGAAAATCTGGGAATGCTCAATCAAGGGCAAAAGTCGGATCGGTTCCGAAGCCATGATGTCCATTGCGGCAGCCTGGTTAGGATCGAATCAGGAAAAGGGTGAAATAAGGGGGACAGATCGTGCCGGTGGGTGATCTTGTTGAGTGGATGGATGAATATGGGGGGCAGGGCTTCGTCTGGTATGTGAAGCGCCTGTCCGGCAATGATACGCTGGCCAACGAGAGCCACCAGGCCGGCCCCTATGTCCCCCGCGATTTCCTGTTTCAGGTATTTCCCGCCCTCAATCGGCCGGGGGAAAAGAACCCGGATGTCAGGTTTGACCTCTATGTAGATTCCCACCCTGACTACCGGGAAATCAGGGCTGTCTGGTATAACAACAAGCTGCATGGCAACCCGAAGGGCGGACGAAATGAAACGCGCCTGACGGGTTTCGGGGGTAGCGCATCGGCGCTACTCGATCCGGAAAGCACTGGCGCACTGACTGTTTTCGCGTTTCGCCATGTCGCCGCGACGGAGGCTGCTGACTGCCATGTCTGGGTATGCCGCCATGAAACCGAGGAAGACCTGGTTGAGGATCGAGTCGGGCCGGTCGAGCCGGGGAAATGGCTGATATGGCCTCCGGCGCAGGGCGGCTTGCTGGATTTGCTTCAACTGGTTCCCGCAACCCGAACGAGCTGCTGGCTGGATGATACCGAGATACCCGCTGCATGGCGTCTGAAATTTCCAACAGGCGTTGAGATTATCAGGAAGGCCGTGGAATTGAGGCCAGACTCCAGCCTTGATCCCGATCGCCGCCTGATAAGGCGCAGGGACTGTGAATTTGAGATTTTTCGCAGCGTGGAGCAGGCCATGGAATTGCCGCACATCCAGGCCGGTTTCACGACCGTGGACGATTTCATTGCGCGGGCGCAGACCGTCCTCCAGCGTCGCAAGGCCAGGTCCGGTCGTTCGCTGGAACTGCACACCCGCGAAATCTTCATTGAGGAGCGGCTGGTGGAAGGTACACAGTTCGCACACCAGCCGGTGTCCGAGAATGACAAGCGCCCAGACTTCCTGTTCCCGTCGATCGCAGCCTACCGGGATGCATCCTTTCCGGCAGACCGGCTCCGGATGCTGGCCGTCAAGACGACCTGTAAGGACCGCTGGCGCCAGATACTGAACGAAGCCGACCGCATTCCGACCAAACATCTGCTCACCTTGCAGGAAGGCGTTTCAGAAACCCAGTTTGGTGAGATGGTAGACGCCGGTGTGCAACTGGTCGTCCCTGCCGGTCTGACCGAGAAATTTCCAAAATCGGTGCAACCCCACCTCCAGTCACTGGAGAGCTTTATTGGTGATGTTCGGCTGCTCGGCGTCTCCAGCTGAACGGAAAATTCCGCACCGATGGCCGTCCACCCAAACCCTGTCCTACATCCCCCCATCCTGCTACAGTCCCGCCCATCCCGCTCTTTCCCATCGTCCGTCCCGCCCCCGCCGCTGCACCGGGGGCCGCGCAAAGTTTCGCCTGAAATTTGCATATATCGATATGGGCGAAGTTTGCGAACTTCCGCCTCCGCGCCTATAGCCCCGGCCATGACCGCCGAACCCTTTGCCAGACAGCTGGCCGCGCTGGAATCGCGCGGGCGGTTGCGCCGCCTGATCCCCCGGTCGGGCCGCGATTTCGCCTCCAACGATTATCTGGGCCTGTCGGGTGACCCGATCATTGCAGGCGCTGTCGCCGACGCGATCGGCCGCGGGGTGCCGGTGGGGTCCGGCGGGTCGCGCCTGTTGCGTGGCAATGCGCCCGAACATGAAGGGCTGGAGGCGAAGGCCGCCGATTTCTTCCGCACCCAGGCCGCTTTGCTCGTCGCCAATGGCTATGCCGGCAACCTCGCTCTGTTCGCCACCCTGCCCCAGCGCGGCGACCTGATCGTCGCTGACGAACTGATCCACGCCAGCGCCCATGACGGCATCCGCATGAGCAAGGCCGCCGCCGTTTTCGCGCGCCACAACGACGTGCAGAGCTTCGCCGACCTGATCACGGCCTTCCGCGCCGAAGGGGGCAAGGGCCGCATCTGGATCGCGGTCGAAACCCTCTATTCGATGGACGGCGACATCGCCCCGCTCACCGATCTCGCCAAATTGGCGGCGAAGCATCACGGGATGCTGATCCTGGACGAAGCCCATGGCACCGGCGTATTCGGTCCGGGCGGACGCGGCCTGTCAGCGGGTCTTGATGGCCTGCACAATGTCATCACCCTGCACACCTGCGGCAAGGCGATGGGGGTCGAAGGCGCGCTGATCTGCGGCCAGCGCATCCATATCGACTATCTCATCAACCGCGCCCGCGCCTTCATCTTTTCCACCGCGCCCTCGCCGCTGATGGCGGTCGCCGTCTCCGCCGCGCTCGACCGGATCGAGGAAGCAGACGATTTGCGCGACCGGCTGACGACATTGCGACAGGACGCCACGGAATCCATTTGCGGTCCGCTCGGCCTGCCCGCCCCGCGCAGCCAGATCGTGCCGGTCATATTGGGGGAGGACAGCCGCACCATGGCTACCGCCGCCGCCTTGCAGGAAGCAGGCTTCGACGTGCGCGGCATCCGCCCACCGACTGTCCCACCCGGCACCAGCCGCCTGCGCATCTCGCTCACCCTCAACGTCAGCCGCGCCGACATCGCCGCGCTGGGCCGCGAGTTGCAACGGATCGTCAAATGACCATCCTCGTCGTCACTGGCACGGACACCGGCATCGGCAAGACCGTATTCGCCGCTGGCCTCGCCGCAACTCTAGGTGCCTATTACTGGAAGCCGATCCAGGCGGGCATCGATCCTGACGGCGACAAGGAAGAGGTCGCCCGCCTCTCCGGCCTGCCCGCCAGCCATATCCTGCCCGAAGCCTATCGCCTGACCACCCCCGCCTCCCCCCATCTCGCAGCGCGGATCGACGGGGTGGAGATCAGCCTCGACCGGCTCGCCCTGCCGCTGGTCGATGGTCCGCTGGTCGTCGAGGGCGCGGGCGGCGTGCTGGTGCCAGTCAGCGAAAGTCTGCTGATGGCCGACCTGTTCGCTTATTGGGGTCAGCCGGTGATCCTGTGCGCCCGCACCGCGCTCGGCACGATCAACCACAGCCTGCTCAGCATCGAAGCGCTGCGCGCCCGCAACGTGCCGATCGCGGGCATCGCCTTCATCGGGCAGGCGCATGCGGAGAATGAGCGGATCATCCCGCAACTGGCCAACATCCCAAGCCTAGGCCGCCTGCCCCTGCTCGATCCGCTTGATCCCGCCACGCTGGCCGATGCCTTCGCCGCGCACATCCGGCTTTCCGATCCTTTCAACGGCTGATAATATTCGACCAACGACATGGACAGGATAGTTGGACAGGCGTTCAAGTCCCGTCATGCCGGGCGCGCTCCACCGCGCCCACTCAAGCAAGGGATGCTTTGATGAAACACCTCCTCCTGCGCGCCGCCGCCTCCGCGCTGGCGCTGACCGCCGCTATCGCTCATGCGCAACAGCCCGCTGCACCAACCGCTACCGCCCCCGCCAAGCCGACCTATGGCAGCTATGGCTTCGACACGGCGGGCATGGACCCGTCGGTCAAGCCGGGCGATGACTTCTACCTCCACGCCAACGGCACATGGGCGAAAAACACGCCCATCCCTGCCGACAAGTCCAATTATGGCGCGTTCAACACGCTGGACGAACTGTCGCGCACCCGCACCCGCGCGATCCTGGATGGGGCCAAGGGCGACGCCAATAGCAAGATCGGCGCGGCCTATGCCAGCTATCTCGACACCGCTACGGTCGAGGCCAAGGGACTGGCCCCGATCAAACCCTGGCTGGCCGAAATCAAGGCGGTGAAGGACAAGGCGGGCTATGCGACGATTGCCGCCAAGGCAGCGCGCAGCGGTATCAGCGGCCCGTTCCGCTTTTACGTCGGGCAGGACGATAAGGACCCCGAAACCTACATCCTCTCGATGAGCCAGAGTGGCCTCGGCCTCCCCGACCGCGACTATTATCTGGATGAAAAGCCGGAAATGGCCAAGATCCGCGCCGCCTATGTCGCGCATCTCGAAACCATGCTGTCGCTGGCTGGCGAAAGCGATGCCAAGGCCCGCGCCGCCGCGCTGATGGCGTTCGAAACGGCAATCGCCAAAGTCCACTGGACCCAGATTGACAGCCGCGACGCCGACAAGACCTATAACAAGCTGACGCTGGCCGCCCTGCAAAAGGCCGCGCCCGGCTTCGACTTTGCCGCCTATTTCAAGGCGAACGGCCTGACCCCCACCGACCTGCTCGTCGCCCAGCCGTCCGCGATCACCGGCGAAGCGGCGCTGATCGCCAAGGCGCCCATCGGCGTGCTCAAGGACGCGCTTTTGCTGCGCAGCCTGCACGCCTATGCCGACAAGTTGCCCGACAGCATCGCCAACGCCGATTTCGCCTTTTACGGCACCACCCTGTCCGGCACCCCGGAGCGGGAGGCGCGGTGGAAGCGCGGCGTCGACTTCCTCAAGGACTCGCTCGGCGAAGAAGTCGGCAAGGCCTATGTCGCGCAATATTTCCCGCCAGAGACCAAGGCGGCGATGGACGTTCTGGTCAAGAATGTGATCGCCGCCATGGGTCGCCGCATCGACGGCCTGCCGTGGATGAGCAACACGGCCAAGGCGCGCGCACACAAGAAGCTGGCCGCTTTCACCCCCAAGATCGGCTATCCCGACAAGTGGCGCGACTATGCCGGCCTGACCATCCAGCGCGACGACCTGCTGGGCAATGCGATGCGCGCCAGCCAGTTTGATTTCGACTATAATATCGGGAAGCTCGGCAAGCCCATCTATCGCTGGGAATGGGGCATGACCCCGATGGAGATCAACGCCTATGCCAATTTCGGCATGGTCGAGATCGTGTTCCCCGCCGCCATCCTGCAACCGCCCTTCTTCGATCCCGCCGCTGATCCGGCAGTCAATTATGGCGGCATCGGCGCGGTGATCGGCCATGAACTGAGCCATCATTTCGACGATCAGGGCGCGAAATATGACGAAACCGGCAAGCTCAACCAGTGGTGGACCGACGCCGACGTCGCCGATTTCAAGGGGCTGACCGACAGACTGGTCAAGCAATATGACGCCTATGAACCCTTCCCCGGCGCGCATGTGAAGGGGGCGTTCACGCTGGGCGAGAATATCGGCGATCTGGGCGGGCTGGCCGTGGCGCTCGACGCCTATCATGCCTCGCTGGGCGGCAAGGCCGCGCCAGTGATCGACGGCATGACCGGCGACCAGCGCTTCTTCCTGGGTTGGGCGCAGGTATGGCGGCGCAATTATCGCGAGGCGAACCTTCGTCAGCGACTGGTCACCGACCCCCACGCCCCATCACAATATCGCGCCGACATCGTGCGCAATTTCGACGCCTGGTATGATGCGTTCAAGCCTGCGCCAGACGGCAAGCTGAGCCTGAAGCCGGAAGAGCGGGTGAAGATCTGGTAAAGGCGCGTGACGGGGCGCGTCGCCCGACGCGCCCCGTGCCTCACAGCGCCGCGCTGTCCGCGATCTGGCGGAAGGCGGTCAGGTCGCGGGCGAAATAATAGAGCGCGGGCGCTTCATAGGTCGTCATGTAGAGCAACCCGCCGATCATCGCCGCGCGCGCTTCGCCCAGCCGCCGGACTTCACTGTCGGGCCGCGTATAGCTGTAGGTGAAGCGCACCCCTGCCGTCCCTGCGAAGCGGGCAGGTTCGACGCTGTCGATGCTCATCAGCGGGGTGTTGAGCGCGATCCGGTAGCTGCTTTCCAGCAGCGCCGGAATGTCGGTGATCAACATCGTCCCTGACACTTTGGGCAACGGCCGGTTGCGCTTGTCGACCTCGCGAAACAGCGTCCGTCCATCGGCAATACCGCCGTAGAAGGTGATCTCGTTCAGCCCATCGCCGTCCAGCGTCCAGCTTTCCGAATTGCGCCCCGGCCGCGCGCCCAGCTTGTTCCATTCACTCGCAGGCGTCACGGCCAGCGTCGATTTCGCCACCAATATCTTGGCTCCCGGTGCAATCAGGCTGTTGCCCGCCTGCACCGGCGATGCCGCCACCAGCAGCGCGAGCGCCGCGCCCATAATCCTGACCATCCCCATCCCCTTCATTGTCCGACCAGCGCCCCGATCATCGCAGCATCCGGCGCAGCGGGCCTGGCGTCCAGATAGCGCCGCAGCGCCGCCTTGCCTGCGTCCAGTTGCTGGCTGCGGAGCAGCGAAAGCCCCAGACCGCGCTGCGCTTCCGCCCCGGCAAAACCGCCCTCGATCGCCTGCTGGTACAATTGCGCCGCGCTTACCAGATCGCGCGGATTACCCCGCTGGCGATAGAGTTCCGCGCGGGCATAGAGCAGGTCGGGCGTCCAGCCATCAGCGGCCAGTTGCCCCAGCAGATAATCCGTGCCGCCAAAATCATTGAGCTTGATCTGGTCGGTCAGAAAATCCGCGATGAACGGGGCCAGCGCCGCGCGGTAGGCCGCTGCGCCCGGATCGCCCGGATCATTTGCTTTGACAGCGGCCTCACGCAGATAGGTGGCGCGGGTCAGTTCGGTCGGGTGGCTGGCGAAGAAACCGGCGCTGTAGCGATGCACCTTGGCCTTGCGCTTGCGCCCGGCAGCGGTCGCGTCGGCCTCCGCCATCAGCCGCTCCCAGACCGGCGCGGCGCTGGCGGTGGGATAGGGCGACTGGGCCAGATAGGTGAGGCCGAGCAAGTCGGCTTCGGTTTCCTGCCCCCGACTGAAAGAATAGAAGCCGCCAATGGCGCTGGTCGCCATCGATGTACAGAGCGTCGGTGACAGCACGGCGGACCAGGTCAGCAGATCACCCAACCCCCGCGCCCTTTTGAACCCTTCGAGCGTATGGCGCTGTTCGAAATGGCCAAATTCATGACCCAGCACAGCCCCTAATTCCGCCTCGTCGCGCACCCGCAGTAACAGGCCGGACCAGACCGTCATCATGCCATTGGGATACATGGTGGCGTTGAAGGTCGGCAGGCGCTGAATATAGAGCCGGGTCGACTGGCAGCGATCCTGCCCCACCGTCCGGCACAATATCCCCCGCACATAGGCATTGAGTGCCGGGTCGCGCAGGACGAAGGGCGAATCGCGCATTTGCCGTTCGGCTTCGTCCGCCTGCATCCACATGCCGCGCTCATCCACGCCGCTCGGTTCATAGGCGGGGGTATAGGGTGGCAGCGGCGCGGCGGCGGTGAGCGCAAACGCCATTCCGAACAGGGCGGCAAGCCGTCTCATTGCCCCGCAGCCGAGGGGACGGGCCGTCCCGGAAAGCCCTCGAACAACTGCGCCACCCGCTTGTTCGCACCCTCTTCCGTCCGCACGTCGCCGCCCATTTGCAGGTCCGCGTTCAGCCACACCAGATCGCCGGTCCTAATATCGACCAGCCCGGCAAAGCCCTTGTGAACGCCGGTCGGCACGCTGACGCCACCCAGCGCGGCGAAAATTTGCACCACTTTGCGCCCGGTCGATCCGAACTGGTCCTCGGTCGTGACGAACAGCGCATAGTCCGCGCCCGCCAGCCCCGGCAGGCTGCTCACACCAGGTCCCAGCGTCCAGCTGAACTGGCCCTTGCGCTTCTTGGTGGGCAGGCGGTTGCCGGGAAAAAATTGATAGACGATCACGCTGTCCGCCAGCGTCGTGAACAGCGCCTGATATTCGGCCAGCGCGCTGGCGTCCGCGCCCACCGGTTCGACCAGATTAACGACGCTGTTGCCCAACTGCCCCTGCACCGCCCCGATCGCCCGGCCCAGCGTATCGCGCGCCTGGAGTGTCCAGTCCGCATTCGGCTCGAACATGCCGCCGGTCGATTGTTCGCCGACCCGGATCGATGGGCGCATCAGCACGATCCGTGCCGTGCCGGGGGGCAGGGTAAAGCCCGGCTTGTTGCCTGTCTTTTCCTGCGCTGCTGTCGGCAAGGCCGTCGCCAGCAACGCGACCGCCACCAAGCTCTTGAAAAATCCCCGCATATGCCCCCCGGCCATTGCTCCCCTGCCCGCAATGATGGCGGGTTCAGCCTTGTCTTGTCAATCGCCGCCAACCCGATAAAGCCGCCCCATGACCTCCCCCGTCTGGCACCCCTTCACCCAGCATGGCCTGAACGAGCCGATCCCCCATGTCGTGCGCGCGGAAGGGGCGCTGTTGCATCTGGCCGATGGCAGCACGCTGATCGACGGGATTTCCAGCTGGTGGGTGACGACGCATGGCCATTGCCATCCGCGCATCACCGCCGCCATCGCGCAGCAGGCGGGGCAGCTGGATCAGCTGATCTTTGCCGGCTACACCCATGAGCCGGCCGAAACGGTGGCGCGCGGGCTGATCGAGATCGCGCCCGACGCGCCCGGCTGCGACCCGCTTGCCCACGTCTTTTTCTCCGACAGCGGATCGACGGCGGTGGAGGTCGCGCTCAAGATGGCGCTGGGTTACTGGCATAATCTGACGCTGGATGGGCTGGCGGAGCCACGCAGCCGCATCCTGGTGCTGGAACATGGCTATCATGGCGACACGATCGGCACGATGTCGGTGGGCGAACGGGGCGTCTATAATGCCGCATGGACGCCGCTTCTGTTCGATGTCGGCACTATACCCTTCCCCGCGCCCGGCAAAGAGCAGGCCTGCCTAGACGCGCTGGAGGCCGCCTGTCGCGCCAAGCCAGCCGCCTTCATCGTTGAGCCGCTGATCCTGGGCGCAGGCGGGATGCTGCTCTATCCGCAGCATGTCCTGCGCGAGATGGCGACGATCTGCCGTCGCTATGACGTGCTGTTCATCGCCGATGAAGTGATGACCGGCTGGGGCCGCACCGGCACGCTGTTTGCCTGCGAGCAGGCGGGCGTGGTGCCGGACATCATGGCGGTGGCCAAGGGCATTACCGGCGGCGCGATCCCACTCGCCGCAACACTGGCAATCGCGCGCATTTTCGAGGCGCACCGATCGACCGACCGTGCCCGGCTCTTTTATCATTCGTCCAGCTACACCGCCAACGCTATCGCCTGCGCGGCGGCAGTGGCGAATCTCGCTATCTGGCGCGAGGAGGATGTGCGCGGCCGAATCGCCGCACTGGCCGATGGGATCGCTGTGCGACTCGCGACGCTGGCACAACACCCCGCCTTCGCCCATCCACGCCAAATTGGCACGATCGCCGCGATCGACATCGTCACGGCGGACGCGGGCTATCTGTCCGATCTTGCCCCGCGCCTGCGCGCTTTCTTCCTGCAACACGGCCTCTTGCTGCGGCCATTGGGCAACACCATCTATCTGATGCCGCCCTATTGCATCGACGCGCAGCAGCTTGATTGCGTCTTTGCCGCGCTCGTCGCAGCGGGCGATCATTTCAGCGCATGAAGCCGCCTTTCATTTTGGATGAATTGGCGCTATGGCGGCGCGATTTTTTGAATTCGGGATATTATGGCCAAAGAAGAACTGCTTGAAATGCGCGGACAGGTTGTGGAGCTTCTCCCCAACGCCATGTTCCGCGTCCGGCTTGAGAATGATCATGAGATCCTCGGCCATACCGCTGGTAAAATGCGCAAGAATCGCATCCGCGTCCTCGTGGGGGACGAGGTGCTGGTCGAACTGACGCCCTACGACCTGACCAAGGGTCGGATCACCTACCGCTTCAAATAAGCCACCGGGTGTCAGGCCCGATGCGGCTCATTCTTGCTTCCGCTTCCCCCCGGCGCCTGGCGCTGCTGGGGCAGATTGGTGTTGCGCCCGATGCCGTGGACCCGGCCGATTGCGACGAAACCCCGCGCAAGGGCGAATTGCCGTCCGTCTATGCCGCGCGGGTCGCGGCGGACAAGGCGGCGATCGTCGCCGCGCGGCATCCCGGCGCGCTGATCCTGTCGGGCGACACGGTCGTTGCGGCGGGTCGGCGCATATTGCCCAAGGCGGAGACGCAGGAGGAGGCGCGCGCCTGCTTGGCTTTGCTATCTGGGCGGCGGCATCGCGTGCTGAGCGCGATCACGCTGATCGACGCCGTAGGCAAGGCACGGCATCGCCTGTCCACCAACATCGTCACGTTCAAGCCGCTGGAGCGCAGCGAGATCGACCGCTATATTGCCAGCGACGAATGGCGGGGCAAGGCAGGCGGCTATGCGATACAGGGGCGGGCCGCTGGCCTGATCCGCGCGATCATGGGCAGCCACAGCGCGATCATGGGCCTGCCGCTTTATGAAACCCGCACGCTGTTGAAGGCGGCGGGCTATGCAATCGATTAGGAACTGACATGGCCGAATGGCTTTATGAAGAAGGCATTGGCGAGGCCCGCGCCGCGCTGGTGGAAAAGGGCCGCCTGGTCGAGGCGCTGATCGAGCGCGAGACCGGCGGGGTGCGCGCAGGCGCCGTTGCGCAGGGGCGCCTGACCCAGACGCTGATCCCCAAGAAGCGCGGCGTCGTGCGGCTGATTAGCCAGGAAGAAGTGCTGATCGAGCCGCTGCCGCCGCGCACATCCGAAGGATCTACCGTGCTGGTCGAGATATTGCGTGAAGCGATCCCCGAAGAGGGCCGTCCCAAGCGCGCCAAGGGCCGAATCGCCCAGCCCGGCAGCAAGCCCCATGCCGGGCCAAGCCTGCTACAACGGCTGCGCGCCACCGGCACCACGGTCGTCCCCTGCCCCGCGCATGAGGAGGACCGGCTGGAGGCGGTTGGCTGGACCGAGTTGATGGAGGAGGCGATCAGTGGCGACGTTGGCACCGAAGCCGCCGCGCTGCGCCTCTATGTGACACCGGCCATGCTGCTGATCGACGTCGATGGATCGTTGCCGCCTGCACAACTGGGGCCGAAGGGTGCCAAGATCGCGGCGCAGACGATTCGCCGCATGGGGCTTTCAGGGTCGATCGGCATTGATCTGCCGACAATGAACAACAAAGATGAGCGGATGATCGCGGCGGCGCAGATCGACAAATATCTGCCGCTTCCCTTCGAGCGTACCGCGGTCAACGGTTTCGGCTTCCTCCAGATCATCCGCAAGCGCGAGCGGGCCAACCTCATCGAACTGCTGCGCGCCGATCCGGTCGAGACGGCAGCGCTGGCGCTGCTGCGCCGGGCAGAGCGGCATGGCAATGGCGGCCCGGCGACGCTGACGGCCGCACCGGCGATCATCGACCTGCTCTATCGCAAGAGTGACTGGATCGAACAACTGGCCAAGCGACGCGGCGGCGCGATCACCCTGACGGCCGATGCGACGCTGGCGCTGGGGGCGGGCCATGTCGCCTAACGCCGCCGCGTGCCCGGTCTGTCGCCAGCCCGCAAAGCCCGAAACCCGCCCCTTTTGCAGCCCCGCCTGCCGCGACCGCGACCTGTTGCAATGGCTGGGCGAGGGCTATCGCGTACCCGGTCCGCCAGCGGACGAAGGGATGCAAAAAAGCAGCGATTATGGGCTAGACAGCGACGCAGATTGACGACTATAGGCACGCTTCCATCGGGCGGAGCCATCCGCAGTTGGCTGTGCCTGGATAGCTCAGTTGGTAGAGCAAGCGATTGAAAATCGCTGTGTCGGCGGTTCGAATCCGTCTCCGGGCACCATTTTTCTTCATCCTGATCATGTCACGCGCGGCCTATCTGGCAGCGGGCGATTGCGCAGATCGTGCGGCAGCTTTAGCCTTCGGGTCTTCACCCCTCCCTGCCGCGAGTGTTCGTCTGTCGATGCGTCTGTTTGCCTGTTGCCTTGCCATCCTGTTAGCCCTGCTTTCGTCCGGCTTTGCCCATGCGGTGCCTGCGAACCGACCGACGCCCGGCTATATCCGCGTGGCGATCGAGACGTCGGTGGGGACGATCATCGTCGCGCTCGATACGAAGCGGGCGCCGCGGACGTCGGCCAATTTCCTGACCTATGTAGATGACGGGCGGTTCGATGGCGTGACATTCTATCGTGCGGCGCGGCGCAAGAGTGCGCCGACGCAGGGGCTGATCCAGGGCGGGATCGACATGGATGCGCGGCGATCGCTGCCGCCGGTGGTGCATGAGCCGACCAGCCAGACCGGCATCCGCCATCTCGACGCCACCCTGTCGATGGCGCGGCCCAACCGGACCAATTCGGCGATGGGCAATTTCTTCATTACCATCGGCGCGACGCCAACGATGGACGCACGGCCCGGTTCGATCGGCTATGCCGCGTTCGGCCATGTCGTGGGCGGAATGGCGGTCGTGAAGAAAATCCTGGCGGTGCCGACCTGTTGCGGGACGGGACCGATGCGGGGGCAGATGATCGTCAAGCCGATCATGATCCTGCGGGCGCGGCGGATGGATGGGACGGCAAAGCCGACGCGCGGTGTCAAGCCATGGCTGATCGGGTTGAAAAGGCCGACAGTGAGATAGACATAGTCACGCAAAAACCGCCTGACCGTCCATGGCGCGCCGCGCCGTGGCGGGCGCAGGCGGCGTGCCGACCTTTTTCCACGCCTGTTTATGAAAGAAGAAGGCGACGGCGTTGACCAGCGGTTCAACCAGCGCGATACCGCCCGCCTGCGCGACCGATCCGGTCATCAGATAGGCGACGGTAAAACCCACGGTCAGGTGGATCGAAAGATAGGTGCCTGTCTTGATAAGGTCCAGCGACATGGGAAGCTCCTCTGTTGCAGGGCATTTAATAATCATTATCAATAATCGCTAATAGATTTTTCCGCTGGCTGTGATCGCACCGCTACTGAATGTTCGGGACAGATGCAGCTTTTTGGCAACGACCTGTTGCATTTATTGCAACCGGTGCGCCGCGCTTTGCGATTGTTACAATAGCATGACGCGCGCATAGGCCCGGTCCGCCCAGATCGGGCGGCGATGAACGAACATATGGAGTTACTTATGCGACAGGCTTTTCAGGGCGCTGCGCTGGTAGTTGCGGTCGGCGTGCAGATGCTGACCTTCTATTCGGTGCTTTACGCCTGAGCGCGACCCGCGCTTATCTCTGCCCCGATTCGTCGGGATATTAAAAAGCCGCCCATGGCCTATGCCGGGGCGGCTCTTTTATTATGGACTGATTGTCGGCGATCTTGCCGAACGCTTAGCCCTCTGCCAGCCAGCCCGCGAGCAGATAGGCCACAACCCCGACCGGGCCGAGCGCGCACAGCGTCAGCAGCACGGTGGCAACGCGGATCAGGGTGACGTCCAGCCCGGTACGATTGGACAAGCCCGCGCACACGCCCATGATCTTGCCGTGGCGACGGTCGAGGGTAAAGCTGTTGTTCATGAGTCTGGCCTTCTGATTTTGAGATGTTGGGGAACAGCGGGTCGATCAGGCGATCGGCAGGACCGGGACGGCTGCGCCGACGAACAGGCTGGCGACGATGAATGCGCCGACCAGAGCAGCGGCAGCGTTGTGGAACTTGGCGATGGACATGGTAGACACTCCCTGATTTTTGGCTGGCCGGGCGATCCGGCCTTGATGCCCAACAGGTTGCAGGAGCCATGCCAGTTTCACTTTCCCCCGGAAATTCGCGACTTTTGGTGGCCGGAGGCAGAATTGCGCTCGCGGAAGTTTCTGCCTGTTGGGAAAATTCACCGCTTATCGGGAGAATTTTCGAGGATGCGGCATGAGCGATGCTTTTCTCTTCGTCTATGGCACGTTGCGACCCGGTTTTGATGGGCCGATGGCGCTGTGGTTGCCAGGCGTGGCCACATTCGTCAGTCCGGCCACCGCGTGTGGCGCGCTCTATCGGGTCGATCGCTATCCCGGTTTCGTGCCGGGGGATGAGGGTGTGGTGACGGGCGACCTGTTTGCCCTGCACGATCCGGCCACGGTGCTGGCGCAGCTGGACGAATATGAGGAATGTGCCGCACATTTCCCGGAGCCGCATGAATATCGGCGCGCAATGGTGATAGTGCAGGGAGCTGACGGGGCGGTAGAGGCCTGGACCTATCTCTATGCGCGCGACGTCACGGGATTGGCCCGGATTCCGAGTGGGGATTTTCTGCGCGGATAATCCCCAACAGCTGTTCGCCCCCAGACAGGTTCAGGGGCGAACAGGCGTTGGAATTGCCCGCTTATTTCTGCTTCATCGCCTCGACCGCCGCCAAAGTGGTTTTGACATGCTCAGCATAATTCATTTCGGAATGGACGAAGGCGATGCGGCCTGACGGAGCGATGACGTAGGATGTGCGGTCGGTCATGCCGGGGCGCATCTTGAGCGCGACGTCATAGCCCGACACGATCCCCGGCCCGGCGGAAGCGACGGCGAATTTGCCCGCACATTCCTTGGTCGAAAAGGCAACCAGATCATCGACCGGATCAGCCGACATGCCGATCACGGTGGCCCCTGCCGCCTTGAACTTGTCGATATTGTCGGCAAATTCGCGCGCTTCGGCCGAGCAGCCGGGCGTAAACGCCTTGGGGAAGAAATAGAGGACGACGGGGCCACGCTTCAACTGGTGCGACAGGGTCAGGGTGAAAGTCTTGCCCGCCTGCGCCCCGCGCGTGGTGAAATCGGGTGCCTTGGCCCCGATGGCAAGGGCAGCCATCGCCCCGCTCGATCCCAGCAGGGTGGCGGCGGCAGCAAAGAACAGGGACAGGCGCTTCATCATCAGGCTCCTTAAAAGTCGGTCAGGCGGCAGGCGCGGGCGGCTCCCACAATTCGATGGCATTGCCTTCGGGATCATGAATACGGGCAAAACGCCCGACATCGGGATGATCCCATTCGGGATTGGTGATGACGGCAATGTCAGCGTCCCGCAAGCCGTTCAGAAGGGAATCGAGATCGGACACGCGCAGATTGATCATGAACGCCTTGTCCGCGGCGAAATAATCGCTGTCGGCCTTGAACGCGGAAAAGACCATCGGCCCGCCCAATGTCCGCCAGGTCCACTCATCAGGCTTGGCGTCAGGATCCGACACACAGCCCGCGCCTACGCCCAGATGGGTGCGATACCAGGCATTCAGCGCGTCAGGATCACGCGCGCGAAAAAATAATCCGCCCATTCCCAGCACCGGCATGACATGCTCTCCCTCTTTCACATCAGCGGATAAGATAGCATGGCAACGACAGTGGGTCACGATCAGGGACAGGAACCGCTGAAAGGCTCGCCGGTTCTGTTATGATGCGCCATGCCCTTGCCCTGCTACCGCTGATCGCCCTTGCCGCCTGCGACAAGCCTGCCGAAACGCCGGAGGTGCAGCCCGGCGTGGTGACGAATATTAGTGACCGGACGGCGCGTGCGCCGGATGTGCCGCCACCTGTGAACGCCACGGTGCCAACGGAGTCGCCAGTACCGGATGTGCGGGCATCCGGGATGATCCCCGCCGCATTGCTGGGCCGCTGGACCGGCGTGACAGACAAGCGCGGAGACCGGACGGCCGATCTGGAGCTGAATATCCTGCCGGACCAGCTTGTCTTTCACGAAAGCGTCGGCATGGTCGAGGCGGTGACTCCGGAGGATGGTGGCCAATTGTCGGTCAAGGCCGCTTTCACTGGCGAGGGCCAAAGCTGGACGCGCACGCTGGTGATGCGACCGGCGGCGGATGGCGCGACGCTGACGATCATCAATGACGGGACGGCAGTGACGCGCAAGCGTTGCTAAACGCTTTCCCGTGGCGACGGACCCGGCTACAGCCGGGCGATGATCGGCCGCCTGACCTTGAGCGATTTCCGCAATCATGCGGACGCGCTGATCGTGCCCGATCATGGCTTCATCCTGCTGACCGGCGATAATGGCGCGGGCAAGACCAATATATTGGAGGCGGTGTCGATGCTGGCGCCCGGACGCGGGCTGCGTGGCGCAGCGTTGCGGGCGATGGCGCGGCAGGACGGACCGGGCGGTTTCGGCATCGCGGCGGAGGTGGATGGCGCGGTGCTGGGCACCGGGGTTGCCGCCGCGACGCCCGACCGACGGCAAGTGCGGATCGGCGGGGTGGCATCGTCCGCCAATGCGCTGGCCGACCATCTCTCGATCGTCTGGCTGACCCCGGCGATGGACCGACTGTTCCTCGACAGTCCAGGCGGGCGGCGGCGCTTCCTGGATCGGCTGACGCTGGCGCTGCACCCGGCCCATGCCGCGCACAGCGCGCGCTATGATGCTGCGATGCGGGCGCGCAACCGGCTGCTGTCCGATCCGCGCCGGGCCGATCCGGCCTGGCTATCCGCGCTGGAGGCGCAGATGGGCGAACATGGCGCGGCGCTGGGGGCGGCGCGCAGCGATCTGGTCGCGCGGCTGAACCTGGCACTGGCGGGGCAGCCCGACGCGCCCTTTGCTAGGCCGCTGGTGACGATAGAAAGCGAGGAGGATGACAGCGATTTGCCGCTTGCCCAGCGGCTGGGGCGGGAGCGACGGCGCGACGCGGCGGCGGGGCGCACCCTGTCCGGGCCGCACCGGCATGACCTGTCGGTGATCCACATCGCCAAGAAGCAGCCCGCGGCGCTCTGTTCCACCGGCGAGCAGAAGGCGCTGCTGCTCTCGATCCTGCTGGCTCACGCTGCACTGGTGGCCGAGCATCACGGCCAGCCGCCGGTGCTGTTGCTGGACGAAGTGGCGGCGCATCTCGACCCGTCGCGACGGGCCGCCCTGTTCGACCGATTGGGGAAAACAGGCGGCCAAGTGTGGATGACCGGGACGGAATCCAGTCTTTTCAACGAATTATCGTCGGCAACCCGGCTGACTGTAACGGCGGGGCATGTTTTTCGTTCCGCGACATAACCCGCCCCCGCAACGACTCGTCGCCCAGCGCTTTTCATCGCGCCTTCGCTCTGCCCTAAAGCCTCTCAACGGGGCAAAAGCCTAAAACAAGGTTGGGGTCGCATTCGCATGATCAGTGGTTTTCAACGGCTTATTGCCGCTGCTCTTTGTGCGCTTTCTTTCCTGACCGTTTCGCCTGCGACCGCTGGAGTGCTGCAATGCGCACCCTTCGCCCGTCAGGTCTCCGGCATCCAGCTGCACGGCAACGCCAACACCTGGTGGAACCAGGCGCAGGGCCGCTATGATCGTGGCTATGAGCCGCGCGTCGGCGCCGTCCTCTCCTTCGCCTCCAGCCGCGCAATGCCGGTCGGCCATGTCGCCATGGTCAGCAAGGTGGTGAGCCAGCGCGAAGTGCTGCTGACCCATGCCAACTGGTCCTATCGCGGCGGCATCGAGCGCAATGTCCGCGCCGTCGACGTGTCGGCCAATAATGACTGGTCGGACGTGCGCGTATGGTATGGCCCGATCGGCAATCTGGGGCTGCGCTCCAACCCCGCCAACGGCTTCATCTATGCCGACCAGCCCAAGACCATCGACCAGCCGGTCCAGGTCGCCATGGCCGATGCCAGCGTAACCGGCGCTGCCCGCTCTGCTTTTTGAACGGCTTAACCGCTTCATAACAGGTCAGGAACTAGGATCGATCCCGGTGGGGCGATTCTCAGGGTTTCGAGATCGCATATGGTTCGACAGTTTCGCTGGGCGGCGGTGTGCCTGCTGTCCGGTCTGAGCGCTGCACCCCTATGGGGTGCGACGGCGCTGCAATGCGTCCCCTATGCGCGCATCGTGTCGGGGGTAGAGATTCGCGGCGATGCGCTGACCTGGTGGGACCAGGCGGCGGCGCACTATAAGCGCGGGCAAAAGCCCAAAAAGGGCGCGGTGCTGGCATTCCGCCCGGCAGGACCGATGACATTGGGGCATGTCGCGGTGGTCAGCCGCGTGCTGGATGACCGGCGCGTGCTGATCCGCCATGCCAACTGGTCGGTGCCAGGCGCGATCGAGGAAGATGTGCTGGCGATCGACGTGTCGGATGCAGGCGACTGGAGCCAGGTGCGGGTGTGGCACAGCCCCACGGGCCAGATGGGCGCGCGCACCAACCCGACTTTCGGCTTCATCTATCCGGCCAAGGCGAAGCTGCATGACTTTACGCCCGATCCCGCGCTGGGCAGCAGCGTGCGCTTTGCCCGTGTCGATCGCGACCAATGGGACGAGGTGCGGCTGCCAGCCGCGATGACGACGCGCCGTGCTGCGCCGCAAATGGCGCAGGTCAAAGCGAAGGGGCGCAAGCCCGCGCCACGGCTGGAGGCCGATCCCTTCATCGTCGAATATGCCGACAACGCCCCGTCGCAACGGACGCTGAGCGCGATCATTGCCGACGTGAAGCGGGAAACGATGCTGAACTGATCGGCGCGAAGTGCGCCGATATCGCTTATTCGGCGTCGGCGGGCTTTTCTTCGGACTCTGCCGCCGGAGTCTGGAACCAGGCTTCGACCCGGCCGCTCAGCTTGATCGTCAGCGGGTTGCCGTGGCGATCGCGGGTCTTGCCGGCAGCGACGCGGATCCAGCCTTCGGAGATGGAATATTCCTCGACATCATTGCGCTCGCGCCCCTTGAAGCGGATGCCGATGCCGCGTTGCAGCACATCCATGTTGAAATGGGGGCTGCGCGGGTTGGTGGACAGATGATCGGGGGGCGTGTCGCTCATGGTCAGATATTTCCTGCAAGGTTGCGCCGCGCCTAGCCGTTTGCCCGTCCTGCTGCAACCCGCCTCCGATCGGCGGCGGGTTGCAGTCTGGCCATGCGATCAGCGACAGATGCGCACGCGCACGTTACGGTCGCGATAATAGTCGTAGCGCCATTCGGTCCAGCAACGCTGGCGATAGCTGCGATTCCGCCAGTCGCGTCGATCACCGCGCCAATGGCGGCGATTATCCCAGCGCCGGTTATCCCAGCGGCCATTATTCCAGTGATGGCCACGGTCGCCGCGCCAGCCATCGCGATAGCCGCCATAATGTTGCGCCTGCGCCGGGGCTGCCATGCTGAGGCCCGCAATAGTCAGGCTGAGTGCCGCGGCACCTTTCCAGATGATGTTCATGTCGCTCTCTCCTCACATGCCCCGCCGCTCCAGAGGCGGGACCATGAGGGGGACAATGCGCCGGCTCGACTGAACCGTCCGCGAACACGCCATTTAGCGGCGGTTCAGCCAGTCAGCGCCCTTGGAGAGCGGCCTCCGCCTCCTGCATATAATCGCGGGTGATGGGCAGGGTGCGGCGGTTGCGGGCATATTGGACCTGGTAATTGACCATGCCGCCATGTTCGAACACCGTCGCCGCGCCCGCCAGATAGAAGGTCCAGAGGCGAAAGAAACGCTCGTCATAAAGGGCGATGATGTCGGCGCGGTGGGCCATCGCCCGTTTGTACCAGTGACGGATGGTCAGGCCATAATGGAGCCGCAGCACCTCCACATCGGTGACCATCAGCCGTGTCCCCTCACTGCCCGCCACCATTTCCGACAGAGCCGGGATATAGCCGCCGGGGAAGATATATTTCTGGGTGAAGGCGTCGGTCATGCCCGGCCCACCCATCCGGCCGATCGTGTGGACCAGCATCACGCCATCGGAGGTCAGCAGGTCGTGGCATGTGTTGAAGAAGGTGCGGTAATGGGCGGTGCCGACATGCTCGAACATGCCGACCGACACGATCCGGTCGAACGGCCCCTTCATGTCGCGATAGTCGATCAGTTCGAAGCGGACATGGTCGGCCACGCCCGCCGCCTGCGCCCGTTCACGCGCGATCTTGAGCTGTTCCTGCGACAAAGTGATGCCGGTGACATCGACGCCGCAGGTGCGGTGGAGATAGAGCGCCATACCACCCCAGCCACAGCCGATATCCAGCACCTTCATGCCCGGCTTCAGCAACAGCTTGGCGGCGATATGACCCTTTTTATCCTCCTGCGCCTGATCCAGGCTGATACCCGCGTCATTGTCGGCGTCAGGCCAGTAAGCGCAGCTATATTGGCGGTCGCGGTCGAGGAAGAGAGCGTAGAGCGCCGCCGAGAGGTCGTAATGATGGGCGACATTGGCCCTGGCCCGCGCCTTGTGATTGGCGCGCCACAATTTTTGCCGGGCGCTACCGATGCCACGGCTCAGCACGCTTTTCGCGTCGATCGAGCGGCCACTTTCCCAAGGATTATTGGCGCGGATCATGGAGAGAAATTCCATGATACCGCCGCCCTCTATCGTCACGCGCCCGTCAATATAGGCTTCGGCCATGCCCAGCCGCGGATCGCGCACAATGTCGAAGGCGACCCGCTTATCCTGCAATCGCAGCGCCAGATCGGGGAAGGCGGGGTCGGACTTGCCAACCGTGAAATGGGTGCCGTCAGGGGTGTAGATCGTCAATTGGCCATAAGTGACCAGTCGCCGCAATATCCGCTCGAACAGTGTCATGGCAATAATCTGTCACCCCGGACGGCAGAGGTCAAATCCCGGCATACCAGTCATAACCGGCATGATCCTCCCAAAAGCCACCCTTGCCCTTGCCGATGCCGTCCAATGTTGCGACCGCTTCGATGCCCATCAGATATTTGGCCTGTTTATAACCCAATTGCCGTTCGACCCGCAGCCGCAGCGGCGCGCCATTGGCGACGGTCAGGGGGCGGTCATTGAGCGCATAGGCCAGGATCGTCTGGGGATGGAAGGCATCGAACCGGTCGATGCTCTCATAATAGGGCCGTCCGCCGCCCATATCGTCGGCGCAGCGAAAGACGAGGTAACGGGCGCTATCGCGCAATCCGGCGGCTTCCAAGATCGGTTTGAGCGAAACGCCGCGCCATTTGCCGATCGCGCTCCACCCTTCGACGCAATCATGGCGGGTGATCTGGGTGCGGTGGGGCATCGCCTGCAACTGCGCCAGAGAAAGGGACAGCGGGCGTGTCACCAGCCCCGTCACCGGCAGCCGCCAGTCGGCAAAGCCACCGCGCCACAGCGCCTTATAGGCCGGCGTATTGGGGTTGGCGGTGCCATTCGCGCGGAAGACTGGCGATATCTGGTCAGGGCGGAATTCCTGCGCCAGCGCGTCTCGCGCCATCAGGCTGCGTTGCGCCCAGCGGTGGAAATTTTCGGCTGAAAAGAGGGCTTCGCGCACAGCTTCATTCCGCCCCAGCCGGTCGCATCCCGCCAGCGTGGCGGTGGCCCCCAGCAGCAGGGTGCGGCGGGTGAGAATCATGGCCGTTCCTCCGGCACGCGATAGCGGCCTGTGATCATGGAGCGGACCTCGTTCACTGGCCCGGCCAGCAGCACCATCAGGATATGGACGAGGAAAAAGGCGATCAGCGCGAAGGCAGCGATGAAGTGGAGCGAGCGCGCCGATTGCCGCCCGCCGAACAGATCGACCAGCCATGGCCAGGCCGCATTCATCCCCGGCGCCATGGTCAGCCCGGTCAGTATGATGAGCGGCAGCAGGACAAAGATGACGCCGATATAGCTGGCCTTTTGCAGTACATTATAGCGCAGCGCCGCTTCGCCAGTGGGAAAGCGCAGCCGGGCATGATCCTTGATGTCCTGCCAGATATGGCGCGGGGCAAGCTCATCGCGACGGAAGGCGAGGTCGCGCACGATGTGCCGGTTGGCCAGACTCCAGAGCATGTAGAATAGCAGCGCGAAGGCGAAAATCGGCGCAGCCGCCAGATGCCAGTGGCGCGACATGGCGAGGCTATAGAGCGCAGGCAGGGTCAGCCAACCGGGGAAGCGATCAAGCTCCAGCCAGGCCGCATCCAGATTTGCGCCATAATGCCCCCAATAGAGGCGGGGATGGGCGTTGAAGATGCCAAGCCCGCTGGTGAACAGCACATAGAGCAATGCCGCATTCAGCCAGTGCCATAGGCGCGTCGACAGGCTGTGCCGCCTGACGGTGCCGGTCGCCTTTGGGGTCTGACTATCCATGGTCGCTATCCTAACCGATCACGCCGCCCAGTCCACGAATGTTCGCCATGATGCGCACACAGCCATCCCATGGCATTGTTACACTTTTGCAACAGAATGTTGAAATCATTTGAAATAAAGACCTGGCCCCTTTGCAAACCAAATTGGCGAACCTAGATGGCGGTTGCGCGATACCGATGCCTATCGCGTCCATATAGTCTCCAGACAAGGAGGGGATATGGGCAGGAGGAGTTGTGTTATTCCAGCCATGATTTCTTGGCATCGAACCTGAACGCCGGATGAATTTCTCTATTCGGCTATGAATATAAATATCGAGGACTTTATGAAAACTGTGATTTTCGCAGCGATTGCTGCTGCCTGCGTTTCGGCCCCTGCTTTCGCTCAGGATGCTGCGCCCTTCACGGGGCCGCGCGCTGGCGTAACGCTGGGCTATGACAATGCCGGCGACGAGGACGGCTTTGCCTATGGCGTGACCGCCGGTTATGACCTGGCGCTCGCCCCCCGCATCACCGGCGGCGTCGAAGTCAGCCTGGGCGACACCACTGTCGGCGATTCCGGCGTGGAAATCAGCCGTGATCTCGCCGCGTCGCTGCGCGTCGGCTTCGTCGCCACCCCGCGCGTTCTGGCGTTCGGCAAGGTCGGCTATGCAACCACCCGCATCGAGACGCTGGGCGTTGGCGCGGCGTTCGAGGGCGTGCGTTTCGGCGGCGGTCTGGAATTTGCCGCAACCCCCAACACCTATATCTCGGCTGAATATCAGCGCACCGAATATGAGCAGAACATCGGTGGCCGTGACGCCGCGATGGTTGGCGTCGGTTTCCGCTTCTGATCCTTTTCAGGACCAGTTTGGAATAAGGAAAGGGCGGTCCGGCAACGGGTCGCCCTCTTTCTATGCAGGCAAGGATCGCAGGTCCGGCGCCACCCAGTTCCGGCGTGCCGCGACGGACATCAGGGTGTCCCGCGACCAGTAAGTGAACAGCCAGTCCTTGTCCCCCAATGGGGATGCGACCAGCGCGGCGAAGGCCGATGCGGGCGTTGGCTTCACATCCTGCGGCAGGCCCGCCAGCAGCACGCGGGTCATATGCAACGACGCCTGGGTGATCGTTTCATGATAGCCGCCCGTGTCGCTATTCACCCCGCCAACACTCTCATTATAGCGGCGGATCATGGTAGGCATGTCGCGTTCGGGCGTGATGCCGGGCCGTTTGAGGATGAGCCACAAGGCAGTCGCAAAATGCGCGCCGTGGGTCCATTCGGCTTTCGGCAGGGTGCAGGCGCAAAAGCCGGTGGCCAGCCGCTCAATCTCGTCATCGGTCATCATCATTCCCCCACATGAAAAGCCCCGCCGTAACGGGCGGGGCTTGTGGCATCCTGTGTCCATCAGCAAGGATCAGCCCAGCGCCGCCTGCTTTTCCTCCGCCAGCCGGTCGAGTTCGGCGCGGCTCTTCTTTTCGCTCGCCGATTTCAACTGCCCGCAGGCTGCCATAATGTCGCGCCCGCGCGGGGTGCGGACCGGGGCGGAAATGCCGCCTTCGAACACGATGCTGCTGAACGCGCGAATCCGCTCCGGCGTCGAACATTCATAGTCGGTGCCGGGCCAGGGGTTGAACGGGATCAGATTGACCTTGGCCGGCAGCTTATATTTGCGGATCAGGCGGACCAGTTCGCGCGCATCATCGTCGCTGTCATTCTTGTCGCGGATCATCACATATTCAAAGGTGATGCGGCGCGCATTGCTGGCCTTGGGATAGTCGGCGCAGGCCTGGAGCAGTTCCTCTATCCCATATTTCTTGTTGATCGGCACCAGCTCGTCGCGCACTTCCTTGGTCACGGCATGGAGCGAAACGGCCAGATTGACGCCGATTTCCTCGCTGGCGCGGGCCATCATCGGGATGACCCCACTGGTCGACAGGGTGATGCGGCGGCGCGAGAGGGCGAGGCCATCGCCATCCATCACGACTTTCAGCGCATCGCGGACATGCTCGAAATTATAGAGCGGCTCGCCCATGCCCATCATGACGATATTGGTCAGCATCCGCCCGTCGGGCGAATATTGAGGCGCGTCCTCATCTTCATCGTCCGGGATGGCGGCGGCACTGCCCATATTCCCTTTGGGCCATTCGCCCAGCGCATCGCGCGCCAGCATCACCTGGCCCACGATTTCGCCGGGCGTCAGGTTGCGAACCAGCCGCATCGTGCCGGTGTGGCAGAAGCGGCAATTGAGGGTGCAGCCAACCTGGCTCGACACGCAAAGCGTGCCGCGATCCGCATCGGGAATGAAGACCATCTCATAATCCTGCCCGTCGTCCGAGCGGAGCAGCCATTTGCGGGTGCCATCGGTGGAGACCTGCGCCTCCACCACCTGCGGGCGGCCCACGACGAAACGTTCCGCCATCCAGCCGCGCATCGGCTTGGCCAAGTCAGTCATCGCCTCGAAATCGGTTTCGCCGCGATGATAGAGCCAGTGGAACAGTTGCTTAGACCGCAGCTTGGCGGCCTTGGCGTCCAGCCCCGCCTCTTCCAGCACGGACTTGATCTGGGGCCGCGACAGGCCGAGCAGGTCGGTGCGCCCGTCAGTACGCGGCGTCACGGCGCGCGGCACAGGCACAGGGTCGATAAGGCCGGGAATCGGCATGATGGGGTTGGCGGCTGATTGCATGATCGCGCCCATAGTCGATTTTCGCGGATTATTAAAGCGCTGCCGCTTTACCGCAATCGCGCGCAGCCCAGCGCTGCGGCGTCGATCGCCGTCGCTGCGCCGCGCAGGGCGTAGCTGTCGGCAAAGGCGCGGCCCTGCGCGTCGCTGGTCTGGACGCTCATGCTGCTGGCGGAGCGCATGGCAGCGATGATCGTCGCGTCGCCGCGCGGGTCGGCGGCCCAGGCGTCCCGCTTGCCAGCCACCAGGGTGAAGCGGCGTTCGCCGACGCTGAGCGTCACCACCGCCTTGTCCGCGCGGCTGCGGCTCAGGCGGAAATGGACCTGTCCCCGCACCTTCTGTCGCGGCCAGGTGCCGACCGAGGCGAAGCCGCTGCTGTCGCGCTTCGCTGGGCGGGCGATGGCGTAGCAGCGCGGCGTGGCAGGATCGCGAAACGCGCCCCAGGACTCAAACATACCCAGAGAATCGCGCGCGGCGGCGGGCGTTGCGGCCAGCAACAGGATCGTCAGCAGGGCAATGGCGCGGCTCATCCGCCATGGCAGAGCGCAACCTGTCCCCTTTTGCAAGAGCGCTCCGGTGGGAAAGCGTGAGCGAGTGCTTGCCCATGCCGCAACAGCGGTTATGAAGAACCATCCATCATAGTCACCCGGATTCGACCGCATCCGGGCCACATGCAGAAAAAGAAACGGACAGAACAGGGACATGAAGGCCACCATCGAACGCGCGACGCTGTTGAAGAGCCTGAGCCACGTCCAGTCGGTGGTCGAGCGGCGCAACACGATTCCGATCCTGTCCAACGTGCTGATCGAAGCGTCAGCCGATGGCGCGATCAAGCTGATGGCGACCGATCTGGACCTGCAGGTGGTCGAAAGCATTTCCGCGCAGGTGGAACAGGCCGGCGCGACCACCATTTCGGCCCACACCCTGTTCGACATCGCCCGCAAGCTGCCCGAAGGCAGCCAGGTGTCGCTGGCGGCAGCCGATGGCAAGATGCTGATCCAGGCCGGGCGCGCGCGTTTCAACCTGTCCACCCTGCCGCGCGACGATTTCCCGGTGATCGCCGAAGGTGACCTGCCGACCAGCTTTGAACTGCCCGCCGAGACGCTCAAGCAGATCATCGACAAGACGCGCTTTGCGATCTCGACCGAAGAGACGCGCTATTATCTGAACGGCATTTATTTCCATGTGTCCGATGACGGCCAGCCAGTGCTGAAGGCTGCCGCAACCGACGGCCATCGTCTGGCGCGCGTCACCGTACCCCGTCCGGATGGCGCAGACGGGATGCCCGGCATCATCATCCCGCGCAAATGTATCGGCGAATTGCGCAAATTGCTCGATGAGGTCGACGGCTCCGTGCAGATTTCGCTGTCGGCCAGCAAGATCCGCTTTGGCCTGGGCAGCGCGATTCTGACCAGCAAGCTGATCGACGGCACTTTCCCCGATTATAGCCGCGTCATCCCAACCGCCAACGACAAGCTGCTCAAGATCGATCCGCGCAGCTTCGAGGAAGGGGTGGATCGCGTCGCAACCATCGCGACCGAAAAGACACGCGCGGTCAAGATGAGCCTGGACCGTGACAAGATCACCCTGTCGGTCACCAGTCCCGAAAATGGCACAGCGGCCGAAGAAGTATCCGGCGTGTTTCAGGGCGAGGGGTTCGACATCGGCTTCAACGCGCGCTATCTGCTCGACATATTGGGCCAGATCGACAGTGAAACGGTGGAACTGCACCTGGCCGATGCCGCTGCACCGACGTTGATCCGTGAGAATGACCGCAGCCCGGCGCTCTATGTATTGATGCCGATGCGCGTTTAGGCAGTGGCCGGTAATTTTCGGTACTTATTGTTCCGTTAATTACACAACAGTTTGGTCGCGCTGAGTAATCCTCCGTAAACGAACGGACGTTAAACAAAGCGCATGTCTCCATTGCGCGCGTCCCTTACCGATAGTCCCTCCCGTTCCATGTCGCTCATCGTCGCGCTGGGACTGGCGGAGAGCGGGACCGAGGTTGCCGCGTCATGGATTTCGGGCGCCTTTGTCCAGATTGCGCGGCTGTGGCCACTGATCCTGCTCGCCAAGCTGTGTGTCATCGCCCTGTTGGGCATCCCATTCTATCGCCCCGGTGACAGTGAGCAGGCGGCGATCATGACCGCAATGCTGCTGGTGGATGGCGCGTTGATGGCGGTGCCGCGCTGGTCGCTGTTTCAGGCGCGGATGCCGCATATCCAGAACTGGCTGATGCTGCCAATGCTGTTCCTGTCCGGCCTGACCTTCAGCCTGTGGCTGGGGCATGAGCCGAAGGCTGCATCCGATTCGCTGTTCCTGGCCGCGGTGCCGGAACTGGCGGTCGCGCTGCTGGCGGTGTGCATCTTTGGCGACAGGCGCTTGCTGGGAATCAGCTATTTTCTGGGCGCGCTGCTGGTGTCTGTCACAGAAAAGGCCGGCCTGGCGCAGGTTGGCCTGCTGGTCAGCTGCGTCATCGTCATGGCGGTCGCGACGCTGCGGCAGGCGACGGCGGACCGGGAACGCGCGATCGAGCGCCACCGGCAGGATTTGCGCGCGCAACGGTCCGACCGGTTGTTACAGGAACATGAGCGCACCGGGCGCGGCTGGTTCTGGGAAACCGACCGGCAGGGATGCCTGACCTATATTTCCGATACGCTGGCCCATACGCTCGATGCGCCCAAGGACGGGCTGATCGGCCGTCCGATCACCGAAATCATCCGGCCCGGCGACAAGCAGCAGGGCGATGGCGAACGCACGTTGGGCTTTCACCTGTCGGCGCGCACCGGCTTTTCCGACATCTCCGTCCGCGCCGCCATGGCAAAGGAGGAGCGCTGGTGGTCGATTTCCGGCCAGCCGGTGTTCAACGAATATGGCCAGTTTCACGGTTTTCGCGGGTCAGGCACGGACCTGACCGAAATGCGCCGCAGCCAGGCGGAGGTCACACGGCTGGCGCAGTTCGATTCGCTCACGGGCCTGGCCAACCGTATCCAGATGCTGCGCTCCCTGGAGCAGGCCGTCGCCGACCGGCACGGCAAGGCGGGCGATTGCGCGCTGATGATGCTTGACCTCGACCGGTTCAAAAGCGTCAACGACACGCTGGGCCATCCCGCAGGTGATGCGCTGTTGCGGCAGGTCAGCCAGCGATTGCAGCGGGTGGTCGGCGACCGGGGTCTGGTCGGGCGGCAGGGCGGCGACGAATTCAAGATTTTGCTGCCGGGGCGTCAGGACCAGACAATGCTGGCGCAGCTGGCGCAGAACATTATCGCCACTGTGTCCCAGCCCTATTCGATTGAGGGAACGGCGGTCGTCATCGGTGTGTCGATCGGCATCTCCTCCTGCCCGCAGGATGGCGTGACCGCCGACGCGCTGATCCGCAACGCCGATCTGGCGCTCTACGCGGCCAAGGGCAATGGCCGGGGCGTCCATCGTTTCTATTCGTCGGATATGCACGCCGATGCGGAAGATCGCCGCGCGCTTGAGGAGGATCTGCGCCATGCGCTGGCCGCCGACGGGCTGCATCTGGTCTATCAGCCGGTGGTGTCGTCCAAGACGGAGCGGATTACCGGCTATGAAGCGCTGCTGCGCTGGAACCATCCGGTGCGTGGAGCGATCTCCCCTGCCCTGTTCATCCCGATCGCCGAGGATACCGGGCTGATCGCGCAGATTGGCGAATGGGTACTGCGCACCGCCTGCCGCGATGCTGTCCAGTGGCAGGAGGATATTCGCGTCGCGGTCAATGTGTCACCGACGCAATTTGCCAATCCGGGGTTTCCGGCCACGGTGATGAACGCGCTCGCCAGTGCACAGCTGGCACCCGAACGGCTGGAACTGGAAATCACCGAAAGCGTATTCCTGAACGATGATGACGGCACCGACGCGATGTTCGCGCGGTTGAAGGCACTGGGGGTCAGGCTGGCGCTCGACGATTTCGGCACTGGTTATTCCTCGCTCGGCTATCTGAAAAAAGCGCCGTTCGACAAGATCAAGATCGACCAGAGCTTCGTGCGCGGCGCCGCGACCAAGGGCAGCCGCAACAGCGCTATCATCAAGGCGATCGTCAGTCTGGCCGAAGCGCTGGGCATGGACACCACAGCGGAAGGTGCGGAGACGCAGGACGAACTGGCGCTGATCCGGCAATTGGGATGCAGCCATATCCAGGGCTATATCTATGGCCGCCCGATGCCCGCTGCCGATGTATTGGCCGGCCAGCATGCGACCGGTTCTGCCGCGTCGGCCAATGGCTTCCAGTCGAGCCGCCCGGAACGCAAGACGATGCTGCGCACCATCGGCGTGCATCATGACGGCCATGTCTATACCGGACGCATCCGCAATATCTCCGCCACCGGCGCGCTGATCGAGGGATTGTGGAACGTGCCGCTGGGTACATTGTTTGCGATCGAACTGGGCGAAGGCCAGTTCATCAACGCCACCGCCCGCTGGTCCAAAGACGACCGTATGGGCGTCGAGTTTGCCGGGACCGTGGACATCGCCGCGCTGCGTAATGCGCCGAGGGCACTGGCGTCCTGACAGGTCGCCGGGATTACCGTTTCCAGCAATAAAATATCACGAAATCATCCCGGAACTGCGCGTTTGCGTGGCGATTATGATCGGCACATACCCTCAATGGAGACAGCCGATGCAGGATAGAAATGATCGTGATGTAAAGGGACATGGACGCCGCAACGGGTTGGCCGTCATCGGCATAGCGCTGGTTCTGGGCATCGCGACGCTGAGCGCCTATATGTTGTCGGGCAATGACGCGAGCGTGAAGCCTGCCACAGGCACGGCACAGGCCATGGCGCTGGCCAGTTCCAATACATCGACCCCTGATTGATCGGGACACGAAAAAGGGGGCAGAAGCGATTTGCCCCTGCCCCCCTTTTTCGTTAGTCGCACTATGGTCAGGCGGCGATCGCCACCGGTTCCGCTTCCGCCTCGATGAGGCCGCGTGCCACGCTTTTGATCAGCGTCACGAAGCGGGTCGCTTCGCGCACGATCATCGCCTTGTTGAAGCAAGCGGCAGCGCCCCGGTCCATCGCTTCGGCGACGATCGGCGCGCCGTCACGCATCAGGCTGGACAACATGATCACCGGGCATGGTTCCATGTCCATAATCTCGTCCAATATCGTCATGCCGTCCTTGCCGGGCATGGCGATGTCGAGCGTCACCACATCGGGCTTTTCGGCCCGGATCATCTCGATCGCTTCCACCCCGTCGCGGGCGATGCCCACCACCTCGACCCGGCGGTCGCGTTCGAGCAGGGTTTCGATCATCGCACGGATGGTGAGCGAATCGTCGACCACCACAATTCTGATAGGCTTCATCTGCCGTCTCCCCGAACCGTTTATGAACATCATAACGACCGGGGTGCCTCATGCTTTAGGCGTGGCTAACAGCAATTTAACTACGTGGACGATTATTGGCGGCGACATTGGGGAAGAAGAGCTTGCGGAAGCTGATCGTCACCGCGCGGCCCAGCGGGTCGAGATAATCCTGCTGATAGCGCAGCGGCGTCATGCCGGTTGCGTCAGTCACTTCGCGCCGTTGATTGAAGATATTGTCGATGCCGATCGACAGCCGCGCGCCGCGCAGGAAGGGTACGGATTTCACCAGTTGCGGCATCTGCCCCAGATTGGCGAAGATACGCAGATTGACCGTCGCCAGACTGCCGAAGTCGAGCCGCGACGCACCCCCAAGCGCGCCATCGACATGGGTGCCGCTTTCCCAGTCGACGCCCAGCCGCGCACCGATGCCATTATTCATATAGCCGATCCGGCCTTCCAGCTCATGGCGCGGCTGGCCGCCTGACGATCCGGTCGCGTCGCCATCCAGCAGGTTGAGCTGTGGCACGCCCGGCGCGATGGTGATGCTCTCGGCCAGGTGCCAGGTGTGATAGAGGCTGAAACTCAGCCGCCCGCCCCCGCCGCCGGGACCGCGCGGGCCGCCAAAGCCGCCGCCACCGGGGCGACCGCCGCCAGCGCCCGCTTCGCGACGCGGCCGATCGCCGCCTTCGCCGGGCGGGGGAGCGCCTTGCGGCCGGGGCTGGCGATTGCCGAACAGCGCCTGCAATTCGGGCGGCCGGTCCTCCGGCTTGCCACCGGCCGCGCGCCAGGCTTCCATCACCTTCTGAATGTGCGACTTGAGCGGGATCGACAGGTCAAAGCCCCAGCGGATCTGTTCGCTTTGCGAGCGGAGGAAATTGGTCGGGCGCGTGTCGATCTGGAACAGATTGCCGTCCGCATCGCGCAGGAAGCGCTGTGGGAAGGCCGCCTCGATCGCCGGGGTCGGCGAGGGGAAGGCCGCGATCGGGTTGCTGGTGCGACTGTTGAGATAGGTGGCGGTCAGCGTCAGATTGGGCTTGTCGAACGGCTTGATCGTCGCGCTGAGGCGGAACTGGTCGCGCACGCTTTCGCGCAAGGACGCATTGCCCCCCGACAGCTGGGTGACGAACAGGCTCTGTCCGGTGGCATAGTCGAAGACGGTGACATTGGGGGTCGCGATAAGCGGATCGGTGATCTGCGTGCCGGTCGGCGCGGCGCGGTCCTGATTGGCGGACACCAGCAATTGCACCGCTTTGACCGGCTGCCAACGCAGGCCATAGCCGAGCGTCGAGAGGGTGCCGAAGTCCGAAAGCTGCTGCGCGGCGAGGTTCAGGTTGACGCCAATGTCGCCGACCGCGCCCAGCACGTCCTTCGAGCGGCTGGTGAGCGGTAGGTCGAGGCTGACCTGCCCGCTGCCAATCTCCCGGCTATAGTCGGACCGGCTTTCGATTCCGGCGCGGGTGGAGCGGCTTTCAAAGCCATTGGCGGACGCGCCGATACGGACTGACGTCATCGCCTGCCCGGCTGGCAGGTCGAACAGCGCGCCGCTGACCAGCAGGTCACCCTGCACCGCCTGCGATTCGGCGCGGGCGCTGTCGGTCAGGCGGGTAGCGATCAGGTCGGGCGCGAAGCTGGTATAGGGATTGACGCTGGCGTCGCCTGCATCGAGCGCCGCCTGGATCGCGCCGGTCGCGACACCCCGGTCGGTGCGGGTGCGGGTGATCGACAGGTCGCCATTGCCGGTGAAGGACCATTGCCAGCTGCCCCCCAGCCGCCCGTTCAGTGTCACGCCAATATGCGCGGTGGTGCCGCGCACCTGCTGCCCCAGCGCGCCCGGCTGGACCAGATAGCGCGAGAGGGCGACGTCATTGGCGAAGGGGGAGAAAGAGTTGGCGGCTGGCAGGGTGAGCGCGGGCTGCGACAGGCCTTGCAGTGAATCGCTGTCCGATAGTTCCAGCCGCCCGTTGATCGTCGCCGACACGCCGCCAAGGGCGCGGGCCAGGGTGGCGTTGGCTGAGAAATTTTCGGTCGCGGGGCTGAGCGTGCGATAGGGGGTGAGGTCGATTGCTTCGCTTGTCGTTGCGCCGGGGACGAAGCTGGCCAGCGTCGGCAGGCTGGTAGCCGCGCTGGCGGGGATGCCGGTCTGGGTCACGATGCCGCCCGCCAGAGCCGAAAGCGCCGGGTCGATTTCCGCGCCGCGCGTCGTCGCGGTGACGCGGGAGCTGCCTGTGTTGACAATGTCGCGCTCGCTTTCCAGCAATTGCGCGGCGCGGCTATATTTGACGTTCAGGGTGAAGCGGTTGTCGCCCTGGATGCGCAGGAAACCGCCCTCCGCCTGGCCATTGTCGCGCCCGCCATCAGTGGTGGTGCCACCGCGCAGATCGATGCTTTCGGCACGGAAACGCTGGCGCAGGACGATGTTGACCACCTTTTGCGTGGGCGCATAGCCATAGGAGAGCGCGACCTGTTCGGGCAATATATCCACCCGTGCCACTGCTTCGGAGGGAAGGTCGGAAATTTCCGAGAAGCTGGAAATCCGCTTGCCATTGAGCAGGACGACGGGCGATCCGTTGGTCTGGGGTGCCAATTCGGTGAGCAGTTCGGAGATGGACGTGACGCCCAGCGCGCGGACGTCCGCGCCGCTTAGCTGCTGTTCCGGCTCGATATTGCCCATCACCGCGCCGCGTTGCGGCTGGCCGGTGACGATAATCTCCTCGCCATCGTCCATCTGCGGGGCAGCCTGCGGCACATCCTGCGCCATCAGCGCGCCGGGCGTGGCCCCCAGCATCAGCGAAAACAGGACGAACGAAGTGGATCGGCGCACGCATTTACCCCCGGACAAAGTCTCTTGCCTCTCCCTCTAGCGGGCAGTTGTCGCAAAATATTGGCAAGGGCCAGCGGGAATTGTCGCAAGATGTAATGGGGGCGCGGAAGTTCGCAAACTTCGCCCATGTCGTGCATGAGGATTTTACGTAAAGTTAGCGGACGAGCAACGCGATGGTGCGCTGTCGGGTCAGGGAAAGCTGACAGTGGGAAGGAGCCGGTGCCGAGGATAGCAGCAACCGGCGCAGTAGGACAGGCGCAGATCAGACCGCGGCGATATGCTGGCGGAACCAGTCGGCCAGGTCGGTTTCGGTCAGGGTGCCGGCGGCAAAGGCGATCATCGTCCGGGTCGCATCGGTCGGATCGAATGTCAGCGCCACCTGATTGAGCGCGAGGAACAGGCGCGCCAGCACCCAACCGGTGCGCTTGTTGCCATCGACGAAGGGATGGTTGCGGACGATACCGAACGCATAGGCCGCGGCCAACTGGCACGGATCATCCTCGCCATAAGCCCACTGGTTGAGCGGACGAGCCAGCCCCGATTCCAGCAACCCGTCATCCCGAACGCCGGTGCCGCCGCCATGTTCGGCCAGCTGGCGATCATGAATAGCCAGCGCCACGGACTTTTCGATCCAGACCGGTTCGAGGCGGTCCCCATCGGCATCAGCCATGCGCGCTTACTTCGCCAGAACGCGCAATATGTCGCGATCTTCCCGCATAATCTGTTCGGCCAAATCCATCTTGGCCCCGAAATCGGGATCGGCGGCGGTCAGCCGGATACCGTCGGGCGCCTGGGTGACATAGAGCATGTCCCCCGGCCCTACCCGCAACTGCGCCAACAACTCCTTGGGCAGGATGACCCCGGCGCTGTTGCCGATCTTGGTGATTTTGAGGGGGGTGTTCATACGAAGGTTATAACACAACTGGATGGTGGATGAATAGTGCAGGGGGAGGTTTAATCGATGATGGAAACCGTAGGGCTATTTAGGGCTACCCATAGCCAGCGGTACACAGCCTCTGTGGTTATAGGGACCATTTAACAACACTAGAAATCCACCTGTAATTCAGGCTAGCCCTTGACCATGGCAAAAAAAGACACGTAGTGAAGCTCTACCCTAATTTAAAAGGCTGATTATGACGGAGGCATTTAGATATCGCGCTGGACGCTATATTCGGCAGGCTGCCCATTATGCCGCTTTCATGCCCGAACCATTGCCTCCTACACCACCACTGGAATGGGACAGCGAACTTCAGACGCTTCTGTCAAAAGCCGACAGAGCGCTTGGCCGATTGGATGGCTCGATACAGACGCTACCTGATCCCGATATGTTTGTTTTCATGTACGTGAGAAAAGAAGCGGTACTGTCAAGCCAGATCGAAGGTACTCAGTCATCGTTGAACGATTTGCTAGAAGCGGAAGCAGCTATAAACGACAGTAGCAGACCAAGCGATGTCGGCGAGGTCCTGAATTACGTCAATGCCATGAACCATGGGTTGAGGCGATTGCCGGATTTGCCGATTTCGGTCCGGTTGATCCGAGAAATACATGAAAAATTGCTTGCTGGGGTTAGAGGCAATCATATGAACCCAGGTGAAATTCGCCGAAGTCAGAACTGGATAGGACCTGGTGGATCGTCCCTGAATGACGCAATTTTTGTACCACCTCCACCACACGAAGTGGAAGGACTGCTTTCAGATCTCGAAAAATTTATCCATAGCGATGAATACATACCACCTTTGATAAAAATTGGCATGATTCACGCACAATTCGAGACTATTCATCCTTTTTTGGACGGGAATGGACGAATTGGACGACTGTTGATCGCATTTTTTCTCTGTCAGAACGAAATTCTGATAAAGCCGGTCCTCTATCTTTCGCATTATTTCAAAACTAACAGATTACGCTATTATGAGCTTTTGCAAAAAGTTCGCGATGATGGCGCTTGGGAAGAGTGGATAAAATTCTTCCTTCATGGAGTGGCAACAGTAAGCCTAGAAGCGACAGAAACAGCCAGATCGATCGTGTCTCTGCGTGAAACTCACCGAGCAAGAATCACCGACAAATTTGGACGTGCCGCAGGTAACGGATTAAGAATATTAGAATCACTTTATCGCAAACCATACACTACTGTTAGCCTTGTAAGAGACCAACTCAAGATCAGCTTTCCGCCCGCTAGCGAACTTGTACAAAGAATGGTCGAAGCAAATATATTGGTCGAGATCACGGGACAAGATAGATATCGAGTGTATCAATACGCGCCGTATGTGCTCCTGTTTTCTGATCCGGCGCGTAGAGGAGATTAAAACCATATCTTAACTCTCAATCCCGCTCCCTGTCCCCAGCGCCCATATACAGCTCGCTGCCGGTTTCTCTGAACACCCGGCTCATTTCCGCCATGCCCTGTTCGGCAAGGGCTGCGTTCAGCGGCGCGCGCCCTCCACCAGCCTGCGGCTGGTCCCCCTCCCCGTGCCGGGGAGGATTGGCCGCGATGAACGTATCGGCGTCCTGATTCTGCTTGGCGGCGAAATCCCGTACCTCCTGCGTGATTTTCATCGAACAGAATTTGGGGCCGCACATGGAGCAGAAATGCGCTGACTTCGCGCCTTCCGCCGGTAGCGTCTGGTCGTGATATTGCTCGGCCGTGTCGGGGTCGAGGCTGAGGTTGAACTGGTCGCGCCAGCGGAACTCAAAGCGGGCGCGGCTCAGTGCGTCGTCGCGGACCTTGGCCGCGGGGTGACCCTTGGCGAGGTCGGCGGCGTGGGCGGCCAGTTTGTAGGTGACCACGCCGACCTTTACGTCGTCGCGGTCGGGCAGGCCCAGATGCTCCTTGGGCGTTACATAGCAAAGCATCGCCGTGCCATACCAGCCGATCATGGCCGCGCCGATGCCGCTGGTGATATGGTCATAACCCGGCGCGATGTCGGTGGTGAGCGGCCCCAGCGTGTAGAAGGGCGCTTCGCCGCAGGCTTCGAGTTGCTTGTCCATATTCTGCTTGATCTTGTGCATGGGGACATGGCCCGGCCCCTCGATCATCACCTGCACATCCTGTTCCCAAGCGCGCTTGGTCAGTTCGCCCAGCGTATAGAGTTCGCTGAACTGCGCTTCGTCATTGGCGTCGGCGATCGATCCGGGGCGCAGGCCGTCACCCAGCGAGTAGGCGATGTCATAGGCTTTGCAGATTTCGGTGATCTCGTCGAAATGCTCGTAGAGGAAGCTTTCCTTGTGATGGCTGAGGCACCATTTCGCCATGATGGAGCCGCCGCGCGAGACGATGCCGGTGACGCGCTTCGCCGTCATCGGGATATAGGCGAGGCGCACGCCCGCATGGATGGTGAAATAATCGACGCCCTGTTCGGCCTGCTCGATCAGCGTGTCGCGGAAAATCTCCCAGGTCAGATCCTCGGCCACGCCGCCGACCTTTTCGAGCGCCTGATAGATGGGGACGGTGCCGATCGGGACCGGCGAGTTGCGCAAAATCCATTCGCGCGTGTCGTGGATGTTGCGACCGGTGCTGAGGTCCATGACCGTGTCCGCGCCCCAGCGGATCGACCAGACCAGCTTGTCGACTTCGGACGCGACATCGCTGGCGACGGCGGAGTTGCCGATATTGGCGTTGATCTTGACCAGGAAATTGCGGCCGATCGCCATCGGTTCGGATTCGGGGTGGTTGATGTTGCTGGGGATGATCGCCCGACCGCGCGCCACTTCGTCGCGGACGAACTCCGGCGTCACATAATCGGGGATTGCCGCGCCCCAATCCTGCCCGTCGCGGATATATTCAGCGAGGCGCGCGCGGCCCAGATTTTCGCGTTCCGCGACATATTCCATTTCCGGGGTGATGATGCCGCGACGGGCATAGTGCATCTGGCTGACATTCGCGCCGGGCTTCGCGCGCAAGGGGCGGCGATGGAGGCCGGGGAATTGGGCGACGCCGCCGGAGCGGTCGGGGCCTTTGAGGCCGTTATCTTCGGGCTTTACCTCGCGGGGATCATATTCCTCCACATCGCCGCGCGCCAATATCCAGTCGCGGCGCAGCTGGGGCAGGCCCGCCATGATGTCGATCTGCGCATTGGGGTCGGTATAGGGACCGGACGTGTCGTATACCCGCACCGGTGCTTCGCCGCTGCCCGGCTCCAGCGTGATTTCGCGCATCGCAACCCTGAGCGGGCCGACATGGATTTTCTTCGATCCACGGATTGCGCCTGTCGTAACGTTCATTGCCGCCTGCCGGCGGATGAAGCCTTCGGCTTCGGGCATCTCGGTACGGGCGGGGACGTCTGCCATAAGTCACTCTCCTTGCAGCGAAAGAGAGAGAATGCGGGCGGTGTGAGTGCGCGCTTACCCTCCCTACGCCGGTGTTAGCCGGATCAGGTTCAGCGGGTCGCGGCCACAAAGCCGCCTCTCAACCGTCTGCGGACGGTCCCCCGGGGATGGCGGGAAGGGTAAGGGGTTTCGCGCGCGGGGTCCAGTGGCTTGTCGCTGCATCGCCGGGGCGAGCCGTGTCCGCGCAGATTCTTTGCCCGCCAAATCATTTGCATATTGCATTGCAACAGGGGGTAGCGTTTGATCCGCGCCATGCTCAAAGCCGCGCTCCACCACCGCACCGCCTATCGCTACAGCCGCTCGATCCGGCTTGGCCCACAGGTTATCCGCCTGCGCCCCGCGCCGCACAGCCGGACCAAGGTGCCCAATTATGCGCTGAAAATCGAACCGGCGGGGCATTTCCTGAACTGGCAGCAGGACCCGCACGGCAACTGGCTGGCGCGGGTCGTCTTTCCAGAGCCAGTCGATCATTTCAGTATCGAGGTCGACCTGCTCGCCGATCTGGACATCATCAACCCGTTCGATTTCTTCGTGGAACCCTATGCGGAAAATTATCCCTTCGCCTATGACGATCAGCTGAAAACCGATCTGGCCGCCTATTTCGACGTGGAGCCGCAGGGCGCGATGTTCGAGGCGATGGTGGCGCAATATGACGGTTATCAGAGCCGCACCGTGGACTTTCTGGTCGAGGTGAACCGCCGCCTGCAACAACAGGTCGGCTATGTCATCCGCATGGAGGCAGGCGTCCAGACGCCGGAGGAGACGCTGGAGATCGGCACAGGATCGTGCCGCGATTCGGCCTGGCTGCTGGTGCAATTGCTGCGGCGGCTGGGCTTTGCCGCGCGCTTCGTGTCGGGATACTCGATCCAGCTGGTCGCTGATGTCGAGCCGATCGAGGGACCAAAGGGGGTCAGCCAAGACGTCGTTGACCTGCACGCCTGGGCAGAGGCCTATGTGCCGGGCGCGGGCTGGGTGGCGCTGGACGCGACCAGCGGCATGTTTGCAGGCGAAGGGCATATTCCGCTGTGCGCGACGCCGCATTACAAGTCCGCCGCGCCGATCAGCGGCATGGCCGAACCCGCCGAGGTCGATTTCGATTTCGCGATGACCGTGTCCCGCATTGCCGAAGCGGTGCGGATCACCAAGCCCTTTACCGACAAGCGCTGGGACGCGGTGATGGCGCTGGGGGCGAAGGTCGACGCGGATTTGGCAGCCCAGGACATGCGGCTGACCATCGGCGGCGAGCCGACCTTCGTGGCGGTGGATGGCGGCGACGCGGGCGAATGGAATGGCGATGCGGTCGGCCCGACCAAGGCGGCCTATGCCGACCGGCTGATCCGCAAGCTGCGTGGCACATTCGCGCCGGGCGGCCTGCTGCATCATGGGCAGGGCAAATGGTATCCCGGCGAAAGCCTGCCGCGCTGGGCCTATGCGGTCTATTGGCGCACCGACGGCACGCCGATCTGGCACGATGAAAGCCTGATCGCGCCCGACGATGCGCCCGATGGCGCGCGCACGGTCACGCCTGACGACGCCCGCGCCTTCCTGGGCCATATGGCCGCCAATATGGGCTTTTCCGACGAATATACCCATGCGGTGTTCGAGGACCCGGCGGTCTGGTCGATCAAGGAATCGGAACTGCCGATCAACGCCACCACCGACGATCCCAAGATCAGCGACCCCGAAGCGCGCGCGCGGATGGTCAAGACGTTCGAGCGTGGGCTGGACCAGCCGGTCGGCTATGTGCTGCCGGTGCAGCGCTGGCAATCGCAGACCACAAAGCCGCGCTGGCAGAGCGAAATCTGGCAGTTGCGGCGCGGCAAGCTGTTCGCGGTGCCGGGGGATTCGGCGCTGGGTTACCGCCTACCGCTCGGCTCCCTGCCCTATGTGCCGCCGTCGGATTATCCCTATATCCACCCGCGCGACACCAGTGAGCCGCGCGAACCTTTGCCCGATTTCCGGGCGCAGGTCGTGCAACAGGCCAATGTCGAGGAGGTGCGTGCGCAACAGTCGCAGCGGGTCGCGGGACCCGAAGGCGGCATGGCCGCGCAGGAGCGGGTCGAGCAGGTCATCATCGAGGGTGCCGTCCGCACCGCCGTGACGGTCGAGCCGCGCGGCCATTATCTGTCGGTGTTCCTGCCGCCGGTGCAGGCGCTGGAAGATTATCTGGAGCTGATCGCGGAGGTAGAGGCGGCAGCCGAAGCGCTGCGGATTCCGGTGCGGATCGAAGGCTATTCGCCCCCGCCCGACCCGCGCATCGCGGTGTTGAAGGCGACGCCCGACCCCGGCGTGATCGAGGTGAATGTCCATCCCGCCTCCAGCTGGGACGAGACGGTCGCGATCACCGAACAGCTGTACGCCTATGCCCGCGAATGCGATCTGACCGCCGACAAATTCATGGTCGATGGCCGGTCGGTCGGCACCGGCGGGGGCAATCATATCGTGCTGGGCGGGCCGACATTGACGGATTCGCCCTTCATCCGGCGGCCCGACCTGCTCAAAAGCTTCGTCCTCTACTGGCAGCGGCACCCTTCGCTCTCCTACCTCTTCTCCGGCCTGTGCATCGGGCCGACGAGTCAGGCTCCGCGGATCGACGAAGCGCGGCATGACGGCCTTTACGAGCTGGAGATCGCGCTGGCGCAGGTGCCCAATCCGTTCGCGGGGGAAGGTGCTTCGCCGCCACCATGGCTGGTCGATCGATTGTTCCGCAACCTGCTGGTCGATGTGACCGGCAACACCCACCGCACCGAAATCTGCATCGACAAGATGTTTTCGCCCGATGGCCCGACCGGACGGCTGGGGCTGTTGGAGTTTCGCGGTTTTGAAATGCCGCCCGAAGCGCGGATGAGCCTGGCGCAGCAATTGCTGATCCGGGCGCTGGCGGCGTGGTTCTGGCGGCAACCGCAGCAGGGCAATCTGGTGCGCTGGGGGACGACCCTGCATGACCGTTTCATGCTGCCCCATTTCGTCTGGGCGGACTTTCTGGAAATCCTCTCCGACCTGCGCGGCGCAGGCTATGATTTCGACCCCAACTGGTTCGAGGCGCAGCGGCAATTCCGCTTCCCCATCCATGGCACGGTCGATGCGGGTGGCGTCGGGCTGGAAATCAGCCATGCGCTCGAACCCTGGAACGTGCTGGGCGAAACCGGGGCGATCGGTGGCACGGTGCGCTATGTCGACAGTTCGACCGAGCGGTTGCAGGTCCGCGCCACGGGTCTGGTCGCCGGACGGCATATCGTTGCGTGCAACGGACGGCAGGTGCCGATGACGGCAACCGCCGTGCCGGGCGAAGGCGTGGGCGGCGTCCGCTACAAGGCGTGGGCACCGGCCAATTGTATGCACCCAAACCTGCCCGCCAATGCGCCGCTGACCTTCGACGTGCTGGACAGCTGGAGCGGGCGGTCGCTGGGCGGCTGCGTCTATCATGTCGCGCATCCGGGCGGACGCAATTACGACACGCTGCCGATCAACGGTTATGAAGCCGAAGCGCGGCGCAAGGCGCGCTTTCAGGACCATGGCCACACCCCCGGCCCGGTCGACATGCCCGCTGCCGAACCGGCGGGCGAGTTCCCGATGACGCTGGACCTGCGCTTCAGGCATCCGGGCGCTTGAGGGCGTTTTGGTGGACGCGGATACAAGACTGAACTGGGCCGACGCCTATCTGGCCACCGCACCGGCGGGCGATCTGTTTGCCGGTGCGTCGCCCGCCATGGGCAAGCGCTGGCGCGCGATGTTCGATCGCCTGTCCACACAGGCGCAGGGCGATCCGGCGATGCTGGCGGACAATGTCGCGCGGCAGGCGATTGACCTGGGCATGGCGTTCCGCCTGACCGGCGACGAACAGGAACGCTCCTGGCCGCTCGGCCCGATCCCGATGCTGATTGACGCTGGCGAATGGGCGCATATCGAACAGGGTCTGGCCCAGCGCGCCGAGTTGCTGGAGCAGGTGATCGGCGACATTTATGGCAGCCAGTCGCTGGTGCGCGATGGCAAGCTGCCCGCCAGCGTCATCACCGGCAGCCCGCATTATTGGCGGGTCATGACCGGCACCCCGCCGCCGCGCGGCCATCACCTCCATTTCTACGCCGCCGACATTGGCCGTGGTCCGGCAGGCGAATGGCGGGTTTTGGCCGATCGGGTGCGGACCCCGGTGGGGGTGGGCTATGCGCTGGAAAACCGCCTCGCTTTGTCGCGTGCGACCGGCGATCTGCTGGGCGCCATGAACACGCGGCGGCTGGCACCCTTTTTCGACGATCTGCGCCGGGGGCTGGCCGCCGATTGCGAACGATCCGACCCGCGCATCGGCCTGCTGACGCCGGGCCGTTTCAACCAGAGCTATGCCGAACAGGCGCATCTCGCGCGCTATCTGGGCTTGTTGCTGGTCGAGGGCGAGGATCTGATCGTCACCGACGGGCAATTATTCGTCCGCACGATCCAGGGTTTGAAGCGCATAGATGGCCTCTGGCGCTGGATGGACAGCCGCTTCATGGATCCGCTGGCGTTTGACAGCAAGTCGCGCATCGGCGTGCCCGACCTGTTCGATGCCTGCGCGCGCGGCGGGCTGGTGCTGAGCAACTGGCCGGGGGCTGGCGTGATCGAATCGCGCGCCTTTGCCGCCTTCCTGCCGCAGTTGAGCAAGGCGCTGCTGGGCGCGGACCTGATCCTGCCCAATATCGCAACCTGGTGGTGCGGCCAGGGCGAGGAGCGCGCCTATGTGCGCGACCGGCTGGACCGGCTGGTCGTCGGCTCCGCCTTCGATCAGGATGTGGCGGGCCTGCCCGATGCGCGCTTCACCCCCGGATCGGCGCTGAACGACCGGCAGCGCGCCACGCTGGCAGCGGCGATGGACCGGCGGCCGATGGATTATGTCGGGCAGGAGGTGGTGAAACTCTCCACCACCCCGGCAGTGGTCGACGGACGGCTGACCCCCCTGCCCTTTACCCTGCGCGTATTCGTGGCGCGCGACGCGCAGGGCCAGTGGCGGGTGATGCCTGGCGCTTTCGCGCGGCTGGCGGGCCATGGCGACATTCGCGCGGCTTTGATGGGCAAGGGCGAAATGTCCGCCGATATGTGTGTGGTCGACAGCCAGCCGGTGCCGCCCGACACGCTGCTTGGCGGCGGTGCGCCCGCGATCCGGCGAATCGGCGGAATGCTCCCGGCCAAGGCAGCGGACAATCTCTATTGGCTGGGACGCTATATCGAGCGGACAGAAATGACGCTGCGGCTGATCCGGGCCATTGTCGGCGGCTCGATCGAGGCCGACCTTGGCCCCTCGGTCGCGTCGCCGACGATGAACCGGCTGGTGGGGCAATTGGTGCTGTGGGGGGCGATCGCCCGCGACGGCGGTGGCCCGGTCGGCCCGCTCTGTGCTACCGCGCTCGGCGATGCGCGCCAGTCGGGCAGCGTCCGCGCGCTCATGGCCAGCGTCGGCAATATCGGCGAAGGGCTGCGCGACCGGCTGGCCAGCGATTTCTGGCGGCTGGTGCGCCTGCCTCTGCCAACCTTCGACGGCGCGGTGACCGAAACCCTGCTCGACGCCTCGTCCCGCATGATCGAGCGGATTTCGGCGCTGTCGGGGCTGGCGGCGGAAAATATGGGCAGGACCGAAGGCTGGCGCTTCCACGATATGGGGCGGCGGATGGAGCGGGCGATCAATGGCTGCCGCCTGCTCGGCCTGTTCGGTAGCGATGGCGCGAGCGCGGACGACCTCACCGTGTTGCTGGACCTCAATGACAGCCAGATCAGCTATCGCACCCGCTATCTGACCGGCCCGGCGCTGCCCCCGGTGCGCGATCTGGTCGCGCTGGAGCCGCATAATCCGCGCGCCATCGTCTATCAGGCGCAGCGACTGGCCGATCATGTCGCGGCGCTGCCGACGCTGCGCGCCGACGGTATGCCGGAGGAGCCAAAGCGCCTGGCCGACGCGCTGGTCGCGCGGCTCAGCCCGCTGACCGGGGATATGCTGACCATCGGTGACATAAACGACGTCGAAAACCGCCTGCTGGCCCTGTCCGACGCGATCGGCCAGCGCTATTTCCTGCAAGTGCGCAAGGCGGAAAAGGCCGATGGAGCGGACCTTTTGTCATGATCTACCATGTCCGCCACCAGACCATATTGCGCTATGCCGCGCCGATGCGGCTTGCCCGCTTCAACCTGCGCCTGCGCCCCGCGCCCTGGGCCGGGCAATGGACGTCGGACTATGCGCTGACGGTCGATCCGGTCCCTTCGACCATCGCGTCGCGCCCCGGCGCATGGCCGGTCCATGTCGCGCGGCTGGTGATCGAAAGCCCGATCCGGCAGCTCACGATCGAGAGCCGCTTCCGCATCGGCGTGCAGGACAGCGCGCCGCCCGAACCCCAGCCCGATGATCCCACCATCGGCGCGGTGGCCAAGGCGGCGCTGGTCGATCGCGACATGAGCGCGTCCGCCCCCGCCCTCTATCTCTACGCCTCCACCCGCGCGCCGTTGCTGGCGGAGGTGGACGACTGGGCCGCCGATACGCTGGCCCCGGACCAACCGATCGTCGCCGCCGCGCTGGCGCTGGCGCAGCGCATCCGGGCAGAATTTGCCTATGATCCGGGCGCGACCGATGCCAGCACCCCTGTCGCCGACGCCTTTGCCGCGCGCCATGGCGTGTGCCAGGATTTCGCCCATGTCATGGTGGTCGCGCTGCGGCTGGCCGGGCTGCCCGCCGCCTATGTCAGCGGCTATCTGCGCACCGATCCGCCGCCCGGTCGCCCCCGACTGATCGGCGCGGACGCGATGCACGCCTGGGTCATGCTATGGTGCGGGCCGACGCGCGGCTGGATCGGCCTTGATCCCACCAATGGCTGCATCACCGGCAACGGCCATATTTTCGTCGCCATGGGCCGCGACTATGCCGACGTCGCGCCGATGGACGGCCTGTTCGTGGGCGGCGGGGGCCAGAGCATCCAGGCGATGGTGGATGTCGTGCCGGAGGAGGAGGTGGCGTGACGCCCGCCTCCGTTCGTTTCGAGCCCTTCGACTGCCCGCCTGCGGCAGGCGCTCAGGATAAACTACGTCGAGAAACGTCGTGCGCGGGTTTCTCGACTTCGCTCGAAACGAACGGGAATTTGGGTCAGTTTGCGAGTTTCTCGAACATCAGCCACATCCCCTTGCGCGGGCGCACGGTCAGGCGGCTGATCGGTTCGGGTTTGTAGCCCGGCCGCACCGACAGGCGATAGTGGCGCAATATGTCGGCGATCACGGTCATCACCTCCTGCTGGGCAAAGCCTGCGCCGACGCACACGCGCGGGCCACGGCTGAAGGGCAGCCAGGCCTGCTTGATCATGTCGGCATTGGCCGGATCGTCGAAGCGGTCGGGATCGAAACTGTGCGGGCAGGCCCAATTATCGTTGTTGCGTTGGGTCAGCCAGGGGGCAACCACCAGCATCGCGCCGGGGACGAGATCCTTGTCGCGCATCCGCATCGGGCAGGGCACTTCGCGCGGGAAGAAGGCGAGCGGGGGGTAGAGGCGCAGCGTTTCCTTGAACACGTTGCGCACCACGCCCATGTCCTTGAGCATCGCCGGGGTCAGCGGCGCGTCGCCCGCCACCGCCATCACCTCGGCTCGCGCGCGCTCCTGAATATGCGCGCATTCCGACAAGAGGTAGAGCGCCCAGGTCATGGTGCTGGCGGATGTTTCATGGCCCGCCAGGAAGATGGTCGCGACCTGATCCATCACCGCTTTTAAGGTGAAATGTTCGCCCGTGCTGGGGCTTTTGGCGGCGATGATCGACTGGAGAATGTCATTATGATCGCCCGGTTCGCCGGCATGGAAGGCGTTGTAACGTTCCTCCACGATCGGCGCGAACACGCCGCGAATGGCGTTGGCGGGCCGTTCCGACCAGCGTTCGAACCAGCGGCTCGGCAGACCATAGAGGCCCAGCATCGAGGCGGAATGGGAATAGCGCTGAAACCGCCCGAACGCCTGATGGATGATGAAGGAGCGTTTGGTATCCAGCGTCTGCGAAAACAGCGTGCGAAAGATGATGTCGGCGGCCACATGGGTCATCATCGCGTCGATGTTGATCGCTTTGCTGCGGTCCATCCCGTCGATCCGCGCGAGAAATGCCGCGACGGCGCCGACCATCAGCGGCATCGTCTTGTGCATCGCGGTATGGGCAAAGGCGGGATTGATCATCGCCCGCTGATTTTCCCAGTCCGCGCCATTGGCGGAAAAGACGCCATCCCCGATCAGCGGCCACAGCCCCTTGACCAGTTCATGATGTTTGGGAAATTCCGTCCCGCCCTTTAGGATACGGTCCACCAGCGGCAGTTCGTTGGCGATATACATGAGCTGCCCGCGCCCGCGCACCTCCCCCATTTTCATCGTATAGCTTTTTTCGAACAGCACATGAATCCAGCTGTGCCAGCCGATGAAGAAGCGCCGCAGCATCGTGCGCTTGTTGCGCGTGGGCTGCGGGAAGGGCGGGGTGAAGAGCGGTTCTGTCATGGAATCGTCCTGAATGCGGCGATCGCGTCGTCCAGGGTGCGGCGGCCCGCCGTCAGGCTCAGGAAATCGACCGGGGACAGGCGATCGCCCACCCGCAGATAGTCGAAATGCGCCTCATATTTGTTCGACCAGCCGCCATGATAATTTTCAGGATCGTAGAACAGGTGGAAGCGCGGCGAGAGCATGTCGACCCGCGCCACATGGCTGTCGCTTTCCAGCAGCAGCGGATTGACGTTGAAATAGGCCGCGCCGTCGGGCGGGAAACTTAAATCGACATAGCGGAAATGCTTGTCGGCCAGCGCGCGCAAATCGGCATGATACCAGCGCGCGTCGGTGCGCAGCGCAACCACCGGCACCACCTGGCCCATGCCGACCATCGCGAAATGATCCGGCAGCCTTGTGCCGCGCAGGTCGAACAGGCGCCGCATCACCGACATGCCCAAAATCGTGCCTGCGCTATGGGTGAGGAACAATATTTCGTCCCACGGCTCGTCGAGTTCCTCAGAAATCCGACGGGCGAACGCATCAAGCCGCGCATCGAGCGCCTCCCCCGGTCCCCCGGCGGCCAGCGTATGATGATAATAGGTAAAGCGCAGCAGCCATGGCACTACCAGCTTGTTGAGCCATTTGCCCGACGCCACCGCGCTGATCACAATCCCCGCCAGCGCCGCCGCCCAGAAGGGCAGCACACTCCACAGCAGAAGCGCAGGGAGCAGCGCGAACAGCAGCGGGATCATCACCGCCAGAAAGGGCGGATAGCAAATGGTCAGCACCGGGCCGGGGCGCAGCGTCTTCATCCGCTTGAACTGCATGAAGCGGCCATGGCCGACATAGGTGGCGATCGATCGCCAGGCGAGTTTCAGCGGATTGCGAATCCACACCTTGCCGACCAGATCCTCCCAGCGGAGAAATTCATAATCTGTTTCGACCCCGGCCTGCGCATTGTCCACGCTCCACAGCGTGGACACGACCGATCCCGCTGGCCCGGCCCGGCGGCCACTCACAATGACATCCTCGCCGCTCAACCGGTCATAGCGACCGGCCTGATCGCGATAGAGCTGGTGGTAAAAACGCACGCCGCGCGGATCAAAACCGCCGAGATAAAAGACTTTACGCTTGAATTTTTGCACTGCCCCGGCCCTAATCGGGTCATGAACACGCCCGAACGCGATTACTGCTATTTCATAGACCACCGTAAATACAACCGAAACATCGGCTGTAGGAAGCATGACAATGCCTATGGCATCAATGGCGGCGGCAGCGAACGGGACCGGTGGCGCGCGGACATGACTTTCTATCGCCATATGAAGAGCCATGGCGATCCGATGGCGCTGCCCTCGCTGATCGCCTGCCTGCTCTTCGGCTGGTTCTGCTGGAACTATCATCCGGGCAAGGGGCTGTGGCGCGGCCAGCTCTTGCGGCGCTTTGCCAAAGCGCCCAAGTGACCGACATGACTGATCCCCACCATGTGAAGGTCGGCCCGATCACCATCGGCAACGACCTGCCCTTCGTCCTCATTTCCGGTCCCTGCCAGATCGAAAGCCGCGACCATGCGCTGTTCATGGCCGACGCACTGGCACAGATTGCGCAGCAGGCCGGCGTGCCGTTCATCTTCAAATCCTCCTTCGACAAGGCGAACCGGACATCGGTGTCGGGCCAGCGCGGCGTCGGCATCGACGCGGGGCTGGCGATCCTGGCCGAAGTGAAGGCGACATTGGGCTGCCCGGTGCTGACCGACGTGCATGATGCGGGTCAGGTGGAGGCGGCGGCTCAAGCGGTCGACATCCTCCAGATTCCCGCATTCCTGTGCCGCCAGACCGACCTGCTGCTCGCCGCCGGACGCACCGGCGCGGTCATCAACGTCAAGAAGGGGCAGTTCATGGCCCCGTGGGATATGGCTGCGGTGGCGCAAAAGGTCGCCTCGACCGGCAATGATCGCATATTGCTGACCGAGCGCGGCGCGAGCTTTGGCTACAACACTTTGGTCAGCGACATGCGCGCGCTGCCGGTGATGGCGCAGACCGGCTATCCGGTGATATTCGACGCCACCCATTCGGTGCAGCAGCCCGGCGGCCTGGGTTCCGCATCCGGCGGCCAGCGCGAATATGCCCCCCTGCTAGCCCGCAGCGCGGTGGCGGCGGGCGTCGCGGCGATCTTCGCCGAAGCGCATCAAGACCCGGATAATGCGCCGTCCGATGGGCCGGTGATGCTGCCGCTCGACTGGGTCGCGCCGATGCTGGCGAAACTGAAGGCGATCGATGCGGTGGTGAAGGGGTAGCGGCTGCCTCAACGCCGTTCGAGCTGGGCGCTTTCCTAGCCCTCTCCCGCCTTCGCGGGATCACCGATGTTGTAACTCAATGGAAGTGGCAATCTGATCCGATATAACTCGTCGGCCGTCTCAAGGTATTAAATTCACATAGAAATTTGTTCGGGAAAGTTGTGTTCAGGCACTAACAGCCGTCGATCACCCCTGTCCCCTCTGCATGGCCGCTCTATGGAAGCAGCGCCCGCTTAGGACCAGAGCCTGGTCAGTACTGAACGTGCCGGTCGATCATCCCCGCCGAGTCGGCCAACAATTAGTCGCTCTTGTTCTTCCATGACTTCTCGCGCTTGGACGCACATTTTCAGTCCCACCGGGGTCAAGGCGAGCCCTTGCGATCGGCCGTCGACCGGCTCTCGTGTCACTAGCTTGCGCTCCTCAAGTCCGGCGGCCAGCGGCACCATATTGGCGCGTTTGATACCTAGTATCCGGCCAAGGTCGCTCTGGGTAATTTGCGGATTGCATTCGATCAGTAGCAGGATCGACGCCTCCGAAACCTTCAGACCCACCGCGTCGAGGCGGTGCGCCAGCTCACCAATGATCGCATTCGACGCGCGCCGCAGCAGATAACCAAGGTGGCCAGCGAAGGGATTTTCAAATTGACGGTCGGATGAACTGGCCATGGACACCTCTTACAAAGCGGACTTGCCATTGGCAAATGAGATTGTTATGAATCATAGCATAATGAGGGAGAGTAGCACGATGCGGCATATCGATCTGAACATCGGGGGTACGGTTTGCCACGCGATGTCAGGGGCGACGTTTGAGCGTCTCAATCCAGTCACCGGTGCGGTGGCCACCGCCGCAGCGGCGGCAGGCACGGCGGACGCGATCGCCGCGTGCGATGCCGCCGCCGCCGCCCTGCCCGCCTGGTCGACGCTCGGTCCCAATGCGCGCCGCGCGATCCTCTCCAAAGCCGCCGACTCGCTCGCGGCGAGGGCCGATGATTTCGTCGATGCGATGATGAGCGAGATCGGCGCGACCGAAGGATGGGCGCGGTTCAACCTGACGTTGGCGGTCGGTATGGTGCGTGAGGCGGCCGCCATCACCACCCAGATCGGCGGCGAGGTCATCCCCTCCGACAAGCCGGGCTGCATCGCGATGGCGCTGCGCGAACCCGCCGGCGTTGTCCTGGGCATCGCGCCATGGAATGCGCCGATCATCCTGGGCGTCCGGGCGATTGCGGTGCCGCTCGCCTGCGGCAACACGGTGATCCTCAAGGCGTCCGAGCAATGCCCCCGCACCCACGGCCTGATCGTCGAGGCGTTCGTCGAGGCGGGGCTGGGCGACGGCGTCGTCAACCTCATCACCAACGCGCCCGCCGATGCTGGCGAGGTGGTCGGTGCGCTGATCGACCATCCGGCGGTGCGCCGGGTCAATTTCACCGGATCGACTGCGGTCGGCAGGATCATCGCCCGGCGCTGCGCCGAACATCTCAAGCCCGCGCTGCTCGAACTGGGCGGCAAGGCCCCGCTGATCGTGCTTGAGGATGCGGACCTCGACGAGGCGGTGAAGGCGGCGGCGTTCGGCGCGTTCATGAACCAGGGCCAGATCTGCATGTCGACCGAGCGGATCATCGTGGTCGATGCAATCGCTGACGCCTTCGCCGCGAAGTTCAGCGCCAAGGTGGCGACGATGGCGGTGGGTGATCCGCGCGAGGGCAGGACGCCGCTTGGCGCAGTGGTCGATAGCAAGACCGTCGCTCATGTCGCCGGGCTGATCGATGATGCGCTGGCTGCGGGGGCCGAGCAGCTCAACGGTGGCGCGGCGAATGGCGTGCTGATGCCCGCGCACGTCGTCGACCGCGTGACCCCCGCGATGAAGCTGTTCCGCGAGGAGAGCTTCGGCCCGGTCGTCGCGATTATCCGCGCGAAGGACGAGGCGGAGGCGATCGCCTTGGCCAACGACACCGAATATGGCCTGTCCGCTGCGGTGTTCACCCGCGACACCGCCCGCGGCCTGCGCGTCGCCCGCCAGATCAAGTCGGGCATCTGCCACATCAACGGTCCGACCGTACACGACGAGGCGCAGATGCCCTTCGGCGGGGTCAAAGGGTCGGGCTACGGCCGCTTCGGCGGCAAGGCCGGAATCGACAGCTTCACCGAACTGCGCTGGATCACGATCGAAACCCAGCCCGGCCATTTTCCGATCTGATCCGAGCCGACCACCGCATTTCCCCATTTCAGGAGCCTGTATCATGACCACCGAAATCGATCCTGTCGAACTCGCCACCGTCGCCTGCACCGTCGAGGACGGCGTCGCCTGGGTCAGCTTCAACCGCGCCGACAAGCGCAACTGCATGTCGCCACGCCTCAACCGCCAGATGATGCGCGTGCTCGATGATCTCGAATTTCGCGCCGACGTCGGCGTGCTGGTGCTGACCGGCGAGGGCACGGCCTGGTCCGCCGGCATGGACCTTAAGGAATATTTCCGCGAAACGGAGGCGCAGGGGCTTCAGGGCACGCGCGGCGCGCAGCGGGAAAGCTATGGCTGGTGGCGGCGGCTGCGCTGGTATCAGAAGCCGACGATCGCGATGGTCAACGGCTGGTGCTTCGGCGGCGCTTATGGCCCTCTGTTCGCCTGCGACCTGGCCTTTGCGGCGGAGGACGCGCAGTTCGGCCTGTCGGAGATCAACTGGGGCATTTTGCCCGGCGGCGGTGCCGCCAAGATCGCGACCGAGATGACGTCGTTCCGCAACGCCATGTACCATGCGATGATGGGCGAGAATATCGACGGCAAGACCGCCGTCGAATGGGGCTTCGTCAACGAGGCGCTGCCGCTCGACAGGCTCAAGGCCCGCGTCGCCGAGGTGGCCGATGTCCTCAAGAAGAAGAACCCGGTCGCGCTGAAGGCGACCAAGGACGCGATCCGCCGCGTGCGCGAAATGACCTATGACAATGCCGAGGATTATCTGATCCGCGCGCAGGAAGCCGCCAACAGCTACGACAATGACGGTCGCAAGGAAGGCATCAAGCAGTTCATCGACGACAAGAGCTACAAGCCCGGTCTGGGCGCCTACGACCTTTCCAAGCAGAAGGGCTGAGCCACGCCATGACGATCGCGTCGCTCGACCGACTGCTTCGCCCGCGTTCGATCGCGATCGTCGGCGCATCCGACAAGCCCGGCGCGCTCGGCGCATCGGTGCTCACCAATCTGGAACGTCAGCGGTTTGCGGGTGACATCCACCTCATCAATCCGAAGCGGGACGTGATCGGGGGCCGCGCATGCATCAAGAGCATCGCCGACCTGCCCGACGGCGTCGATGCCGCCGTGCTGGCGATCCCGCGAGTCGCAGTGCTCGACACCGTCCGGGCGCTCGCGGCGCGGGGCGTCGGCGCCGCGATCATCTTCTCCGCCGGGTTCGCCGAAGGCGGCGCGGAGGGGATGGCGGAGCAGCAGGAACTGGCGCGCATCGCCGATGCGGCGGGCATGGTGATCGAGGGGCCGAACTGCCTTGGCCTCGTCAATTTCGTCGACGGCATCCCGCTGACCTTCGTCGAGTTGCCCCCGGTCAAGGTCGACAGCGGCGCGCGGATCGGCATCGTGTCGCAATCGGGCGCGATGGCAGCGGTGCTGGGCGTCTCGCTCATCAGCCGCGCGCTGCCGCTGTCCTTTTCGGTATCAACGGGCAACGAGGCGGCGAGCGGGGTCGAGGATTATGTCGATTATCTGATCGATCATGACGACACGCGCGTGATCGCGATGATCGTCGAGCAGTTCCGCAAGCCCGCCCGCTTCCTCGCGGCCGCGCGCCGCGCCCGTGCGGCGGGCAAGCACATCGTCCTGCTCCATCCCGGCACCAGCAGCGCCGCGCGTGAATCCGCCGCCACCCATACCGGTGCGATGGCGGGCGACTATGCCGTGATGCGCACCCTTGTCGAGCGCGCCGGCGTGATCTTCGCCGAGACGCTGGAGGAATTGGGCGACATTGCCGAGATCGCGCTGCGCTGCCCAACCTTGCCGCAGGGCGGTGCCGCCGTCGTCGTCGAGTCGGGTGCCTACAAGGCCCTGACCCTCGATTTCTGTGAAGCGATCGGCCTGCCGCTCCCTGTGATTCACGACGCCGACAGCCCGGCGCTGCGCGCCGCCATTCCCGATTTCGTGCCAGTGTCCAACCCGCTCGACATCACCGCGCAGGGGCTGGTCGATCCCGATCTTTATCGTCGCACGATCTCCGCGCTCGTCACCGACGATCGTTTCGGTACGATCATCGTGCCGCTGATCCAGACCGATCCCGGCACCAGCAGGATCAAATTCCCGACGGTCGCCGCCGCGATCCGCGACATGAAGCCCGCCAAGCCGGTGATCGTCGTCGGCCTCGATGAAGGGGCGGAAGTGCCGGCCGCCTATATCGACGAATTGCGCGCGCTCGGCATACCCTATTTCCCCACCACCGAACGTGTCTATCGCGCGGTCAAGCGCCTGTCCGACCATGCGGGCCGCGATTTCGCGGCAGCCGATGGCACACCCACACCCCTGCCCGGCCTCGCCAGCGAAGGCGGCGTCATTCCCGAATATCGCGCCAAGGCATTGCTCGGTCCGCTCGGTGTGCCCTTCCCTCCGGCGACGCTTGCCACCACGGCAGAGGAAGCGCTGGCTGCCGCCGAAGCGATGGGATGGCCGGTCGTGCTCAAGGCGCAGTCGGCCGACCTGTCGCACAAGAGCGATGCGGGCGGTGTGATCGTCGGCCTGTCCGATCCGGTCGCGCTGGCTGCCGGATGGGACCGACTGACCGCCAATATCGCGCATCACCGGCCCGGCCTGATCCTCGACGGGGTGCTGGTGGAAAAGATGGGCGAGCGCGGCACCGAACTGATCGTCGGTGCGCGCAACGATCCTGAATGGGGGCCGGTAATCCTGCTCGGCTTTGGCGGGGTGATGGCAGAACTGCTCCACGACGTCCGCCTCGTGCCGCACGACCTGACCCGCGACGCGATCGTCGCCGAACTGCGGCAACTGAAGAGCGCCGCATTGTTCGACGGTTTTCGCGGATCGCCCGCGCTCGATGTCGACGCGGTCGCCGATATCGTGATCGCGGTGGGGCGCCTGCTCGCAGCCGAACCCGCTATCCGCGAGATCGATCTGAACCCGGTGCTGGTCTATCCGGTCGGCAAGGGGGCGGTGGCGCTCGACGCGCTGATGCTGATTGACACCGGCGGGTAGCATCACCGGCGCGGCGGCGTATCCCGACAATCCGAATACCGAAAAACCGGCGCGCGACCGGTAGAGAAACGATAGCGAGGGACAAGAGGATGGCTGAGGACCCACGTCGGACATTGGCCGACGCGCCGATGCGACGGCCGCAGATCGTGTCGATCGCGTTGTGCGTGCTGCTCAACGCGCTTGACGGATTCGACGTCCTGTCGATCAGCTTCGCGTCGCCCGGCATCGCGAAAGAATGGGGCGTCGACCGTGGCGCGCTCGGCATCGTGCTCTCGATGGAACTGATCGGCATGATGGCCGGATCGATCGGCCTCGGCGCGCTGTGCGACCGGATCGGTCGCCGCCCGACGATCCTGGGCTGCCTCGCGATCATGGGGTCGGGCATGGCGATGGCGATGTACGCCCGCAATATCGAGACGCTGTCGGTCTTTCGCCTGTTCACCGGGATCGGCATCGGCGGAATGCTCGCGGCAACCAACGCCGTGACCGCCGAATTCGCCAATGCCCGCCGCCGCAACATGGCGATCGCGATCATGGCGGGGGGCTATCCGGTCGGCGCGATCGTCGGCGGATCGATCTCGTCGATGATGTTCGCCGTCGGCCATGATTGGCGGTCGGTGTTCGCGCTGGGCGCGGTCGTGACAGCGATGTGCATTCCGCTGACCTGGTTCCTGCTGCCGGAAACGGTATCCTTCCTCGTCCACAAGCGCCGTCCCGATGCGCTCGACCGGGTCAATGCAGTCATGCGGCGTCTGGGCCATGCCGTCGTCAATACCCTGCCCGCGCCCGTCGCCGGTGGCGCGCGCGGTGGTATCGGTCAGTTGTTTCGGCCCGGTCTGGCCGCGATCACGATCCTGCTCACCCTTGCCTATTTCGCGCATATCCTGACCTTCTACTTCATCCTGAAATGGACGCCGAAGATCGTTGTCGACATGGGCTTCTCTCCTTCGTCGGCGGGCGGGGTACTCGTTTGGGCCAATATCGGCGGCGCGATCGGGTCGTTGGTGCTCAGCCTGCTGACGCAGCGTTTCCCGGTTCGCTGGCTGTCGATCGGGGCGATGCTGTTGTCGACGGTGATGGTGGCGGGGTTCGGCCACGCGCCCGCGGACATCGCCACGCTGTCGCTGATCGTCGCGCTCGCCGGCTTCTGCACCAACGGCGCGATCGTCGGACTCTATGCGATGATCGCCCAGTCCTTTCCCACCGCGCTCCGGGCCAGCGGCACTGGCTTCGCGATCGGCGTCGGGCGCGGCGGCGCGGCGCTCAGCCCGATCGTGGCGGGCTTCATGTTCCAGGGCGGCATCGGCTTTGTCGGTGTGGCGCTGACGATGGCGCTGGGATCGGTGGTGGCAGCAGGAGCGCTGTTCCTGCTGCGCTACGAGGAACGGGCTGCGCTGGCGGGTTAGGCCATCTCTTAGGGCAGCAGTTCGGTATCCACCCGTGCCTGCACGGCGGGCCGATGCGGACGGGCCGTCATTGTGCAGGAAAGAAGTTTGCGTAGACCGCTGCCAGGGTCGTGGAGGGGCGCCACTATGGTCGCCAATGTAAGATTCACATCGATGTGTAATATTGCAATATCTTCCGTTCAGGGCACCGCGTCGAAATATGGGACCAGCCAGGACCAGCTTCGGAGCGTCCACTAGCCACATAAGTGTGCCCGCGTGTACGGGTATCCCGTTCGAGGGCGGCAAGCGGCCTGATTGAGCGTAGCTGCCGAAGCCCATGAAAAAGCGTCACCTTTCGACCGAAGCAGACTTTTGCAAGCCGGCGGAGCGTTCGCAGGAGACGGACCATAGGGCGTCCGATACTTTCGATAGCGATATGGCTGGCCGGACAAGCGCGATAGCAATTTTGGTACTGTACTTGTCACCTGCAACGGCGGATTTGGATCCCTGCTATTTGGCTTCGTAGCAGATCGATGGTTGCCTAGCGCAGATTTGGCGGCATAGGTTCATCCAATGCAAAGAGGCAGTAATCTCGATGGTGTCCGACGGTATAATGAGCGATTGGCGCTGGCCACGATCCGAAGAAGAAACGGTGCGTCAAAAACCGACATTGCGAATGCTACCGGCCTTTCCGCGCAGGCTGCTGTAAGAATTGTTGATGCATTGGAGGCGGCGCAGCTGGTCGTTCGGACAGGCAAGCGCACAGGTGGGCTTGGTCAACCGTCGGTATTGTATGAAGTGAACGGCGATGGCGGTTTTACCGTCGGCGTCGAAATTGGTCGCGAAAGGCTAACGCTCGTCCTGCTCAACTATCGTGGGGAAGTGCTGGACCACCATATCCAGCCTGTGGATTTTCCAGTTCCCGGATTTGTGCTGGAGCAAACGGCTGTGTTTGTCGATCGGCAGTTGGCAAGTCTGTCAGCGGAAAAGCGATCGTCCTTCATCGGGATCGGCATAGCCATGCCTTGGTTCATCGGCGAATGGCGCCAGGAAATCGGCATTTCGGAAGCACAGGCAGGCGAATGGGAGAGAGCCGATGTCGAACAGATGTTCCGGTCGAGATTCAACTATCCTTTGTTTTTCGAGAATGACGGCAATGCAGGGGCGCTGGCGGAACTTCTGACCGGTGCCGGCCTTCAGCTTGAAAGCTATCTCTATCTGCACATCGGGACGTTTATTGGTGGCGGACTGGTCTTGCGCGGGCAGTTGGAAGAGGGACGCCATGGTAATGCAGGTGCCATCGCGTCGATGCCAGTGCCATCGACTAATGGGTCAGGAACGGATTATTTGCTCCACAAGGCCTCCCGTTACATGCTTGAAAAGGCGCTTAGCGCCTCGACGGACATCGACGCATCTTTTGACGACATGGTCGCGTCCCAGTCACAGCGCGTCAACGAATGGCTCGCGGATTGCGCCAAGGCCTTGGCATTTGTCATCATCGGGGCCAACAGCCTGCTGGACTTGCAGGCAATCATTATGGATGGGGATTTGCCTCCGGAACTGATTGCGCAAGTCATGTCAGCAGTCGAACAGCATATTGCGCGGTCCACGCCGCTGGACTTCTTTGCGCCCGACCTCGTGCTTGGCACGATGCGGGATATGGCACCTGCGATCGGGGCCGGACTGCTGCCCATGTATGCGACCTTCTCCCCCAATCTGGCTACGCTACTTAAAAATCCCAAAGTCTGATTCGCCTAACAATCGTACAAGACCAAATGCCAATCCCGCTATTGGGATGTTTCGGCACGCGCCTGCTGAATCGTTGGCCGGGATGCATCTGAATTCCCATAACCTTTTGAAATAAAGCATCATAATTCCCCGTTGGCGCACATGCATCCAACAGCCTGAACGCCCCTTGACGGGACTAAATCACTTAAGTAGATTTAGTCCCGTCAAGCAGGTTGGTAGGCCTGGCAAGACCTTAAGAGCGTGCACGTAATGCTCGCCATCAGGAGGGGAAGATCATGAAATTATCCATCGTCAAACCAGTCGTGTCCGCCATAGCTGTCGCTGCATCGATCGGACCTGTCTTGACCGCGTCGTTCCTGTCGCAAGCTGCGTACGCGCAAGAAGGCCTGCCTCAACCGGAGCAAAGCGAAACTGCAAATGGCAATGCCGAAATAATCGTTACGGGCGTCCTGCGGGCCACCCGCAAGATCGACTCGACCAACACGATCAACACCATCACGCAGGAAGACATCAAGCGGCTCGCGCCAATGAGCACCGCCGACCTTCTTCAAAATGTGCCGGGCATCTATGCCGAGGGCAGCACGGCAGGCGAAGCGAGCAACAATATAACGGTACGCGGACTGCCGGTTACGGGCGGCTATCGCTATGCGCCGCAGCTGATCGACGGCCTGCCTTGGTATGAAGAGCCTGAAGTCCAGTTCATGAACAACGACGTCGCAGTGCGCGACGACCTGATGACCGAGCGGGTCGAAGTCATCAAGGGCGGCACCGGCGGCATTCTCTATTCCAATGGCCTGGGCGCGACGGTCAATCACATCACAAGGACCGGCAAGCAGGAATTTGAAGGCGGTTACCGGCTGGAGTTGACGGAATATGGCCTTGTCCGCAACGAAGCTTTCATTTCCGGGCCGATCAACCAGAATCTGACCTTCGCCGTCGGCGGCTTCTATCGCTTTTCAAACGGTATCCGCGATGTCGGCTATACCGCTGATAATGGCGGGCAGATCCGGGCCAACCTGCTGTACAAAAGCGATGATGACACGCTCAAGATCTTCACGCAGGCGCATTTCATCAATGACCGAACGCAGTTCAACCAGAACGTCCCATTTCAGGTTCCGCGCCTGAGCGCTCCAGGTACCGCCGAAGATCCGACGAAAATCAAATCGGGCACCATCGCCCCGATTGGTATTGATTTCGGCAATGGCACCGTCAATTCGCCGTTCAATCGCTATTCCACCATGCTGGGCGAATATGGCCGCCGCCAGATCGACATGGCCGACGGCATTCACCCCAATTTCAAGATCTTCACCTTCAAGATCGACAAGGCGTTCGACAATGGCTGGGCCGTCGGCGGCGGCATTCGCCACACCAGCGGCACCAGCGATTTCAATGCGATGTTCACCGGCAATGATACCGCCTATGCTTCGGCATTCAACAGCGCCCGATACCAGAATGATCTCGTATCCCCCGCCTTCAATGCGGCTGTTTCCTGCGAAAATGGTACGGCCGCCTATGCGAAGCTCGTCGGATTTTTCAACTATCGCACGCCGGGGAGCTGCACGCCCTATACCGGCACGCGCGAGAATTTCATCAACAGCTATGCGCTCGCCAAGTCGGTCGGTGCCACCTATCTGAAAAACGGCCAGAAGGTTCCCGACGGCACCTATCTCAATTTTCTGCTGCCCTTCATCACAGAGACCAAGGCGCGCAGCACGTCGATTGACGTCAAGGTCAGCAAATCGTTCGAGGCGCTGGGGACGCATGACCTGACCGTGGGCGGTTACGCGTCGGCCTATTCCACCGAGCAGAATTTCCAGTCGTCGTTGCTGGTATCGACGATGGAGAAAGACTCTTCGCTGGTCGATCTGCGCGGCCTTGACGCTGCTGGCAATCCCGTTGGGCCTTCGCTGACGCTGGACGGCGCGATATTGCCGGGCTTCTTCGGCTATGTCAGCGACGTCGATGTCAACGGCCGTGCCATCTATGCGCTGGATCATTGGGAAACGCTGGGCGGCAAGCTGAAAGTCGATGCGGGCATCCGCTATCAGACGCAAAGCGCGACCGTGACCCGCTACGACCGGGTCGTGAACACGAACCTGACGCCAGCCAACATCATGGTCGGTTCAGCCAATGACACGACGGCGGACAATGAAGTGTCGCTGCCGGGCAATCGCCGTGACCTGTCCGATGATTTCCACGGCTTTGGCTGGTCGGTCGGGGCCAACTATTCCTTCTCCAACAAATTGGCTGTTTACGGACTGGTCTCGCGCTCCTTCCGCCTGCCCTCGATGGAAGATCTCAACGAATTCCGCGTAAATTCGACTGCCGCCGGCAAGCAGGTCGAACATATCATGCAATATGAAGGCGGCCTGCGCTATTATGACCGTCAGTTCGATGCACAGCTGGCATTGTTCTACAACAAGTTCGATCCCCGCCAGCAGATCAACGAGTATCGCAACTTCACCGATCCTTCCTGTGCCGTGCCTGCACCCGGCGTACCCAACATCAACGCCTGTCCACTTGTCCGTCAGCTCTATCAGCGCGGCATCAAGAATAAGGGCATGGAATTGTCGATGGCGCTGCGACCAAATGCGATCCCAGGCTTTGAGCTTCGCGGCAGCCTTGTTCTACAGGACCCCAAGGTCACGGACGCCAATTATACTATCGTGAATGCATCGACCAACCCAAGTGGCGTGGTGACCGCGTATAATTTCGTCGAGGTCGGCGAAAATGGCCGTCGCCCCCGGCGGCTCGCCAATGTCATGGTCAATATCCAGCCGAGCTGGGATCTCAAACCGCTGACCGGCCTGCCTGTTCGGCCCTATGCCAAATTTACCTATTTCGGCAATCGCTACTCGGAATCGGCTGACTTTAACGTCACCCTCTATCCGGCCTATTATCATGTCGATGCGGGTGTGATGGTCGATGTCACCAGCCGCCTTTCAGCCCAATTCCACGTGTCGAACATCACCAACCAACTGTCCTTTACCGAAGGCGACCCGATCTTCTTCGATTTGCTTGGTCCCAATGGCGATACCAATCGCGGGGTCGGGCGTCCCTTGTTCGGTCGTATCGTTCGGGGAAGCCTGACCTACCGCTTCTGACGCGCCAGCATCACTTCCTGCCCGAAAGGCTCGTATGACCATCGTGACACAAACCGGCCTTCTGGGTGGGATCGAAGCAGGCGGTACGAAGTTCATCTGCGGCATCGCGGATCGTGACGGGGTCATTCTCGACACGATCCGCATACCGACCGAAGCGCCGGCGCAGACGCTTGCAGCGGTTGCCAGCTTTTTCCAATCCGCCGTCGAAAGGCACGGGGCGCTTGCCGGGCTTTCAATCGGCAGCTTTGGCCCTCTGTCGCTGCGTCCCGCCGCACCCGATTTCGGATCGATCACGAGTACGCCGAAGCCAGGTTGGAGCGGGGTTGATCTGGTTGGCTATTTCAGGAACGCCCTGGGCGTCCCGGTGGCCATTGACACCGACGTCAATTGTTCGGCCGTAGGAGAACGCCTGTTCGGCAGCGGCAGGGGCCTCGATAGTTTTTGTTATGTCACGATCGGCACAGGGATCGGTGTCGGCATGATCGTGAACGGCGCGCCCTATGGCGGTGCCAATCACCCCGAAGCGGGCCATATCCGCTTGCCACGGGCACCTGGCGACGAAGCCTTTGCCGGCCATTGTCCTTTTCATGGCGACTGTTTGGAGGGGCTGGCCTGCGGTCCCGCGATGATGGCGCGCTGGGGCGTACGGCCGCCGGAACTTCCAGATGATCATCCGGCATGGGCGATCGAGGCAGACTATATCGCGGGACTGTGCGCCAACCTGACTTACATCATGCGACCGGACAGAATCATCCTGGGCGGCGGCGTGATGCAGCGGCCTCATGTCTACGGCCTCATACGTCATGCCTTGGGCGAAAAGCTGGCCGGATATGATTCGAGCATCCGTGATCTGGACCTGAACGATTATATTGCCCAACCGACGGCAGGCGCCTCGGCCGGGCTCTGCGGCGCATTGGCGATCGCCTATCATGAGGCCGCGCGCCAATGGCCTGCCCATTGGCGCATGGGCGTATTGCAACAAGAGGCGGACGACATTTCGGTCGCACAACAGGAGACGGTGCATGACTGATGACAAGGCGGAGCGCGGCGGCGCTGTAACCCGCCCGATGATATTGGCGGCGGCTGGCGCTGCCCTTGGCGGGCTGCTCTTCGGTGTCGATACCGCCGTCATTTCCGGGACGACTTCGGCGCTTCAGGCGCGCTTCGCGCTCAGCGATTCCGCGCTGGGCTTTACGGTCGCATCCGCCCTGATCGGCACGGTGATCGGCGCGCTGACCGCCGGCGCCCCAGCCGACCGCTTCGGTCGACGGGCGATGCTGATCATCATTGCGCTTTGCTATGTCGTGTCATCCCTGGGCTGCGCCTTTGCATACGGCTGGTACAGTTTGGTCGCGTTTCGATTTCTGGGCGGACTCGCCATCGGCGCGGCGTCCGTCGTGACCCCTATCTACATTGCCGAAGTTTCCCCGGCGGCCTATCGCGGCCGGCTGGTCGCCCTTAACCAGCTCAACATCGTTCTGGGTATATTGCTCGCCTTCCTGTCCAACTTCGTCATCGCCGGTCTCTTTCCGCCGGAAACGGCCTGGCGCTGGATGCTGGGCATTATCGCCATACCCTCGGCCATTTTCCTGGTCATCACCTTCCTCTTGCCCGAAAGTCCACGATGGCTGACCGTTCAAGGGCGCGGCGATTCTGCGCGCCTCGTCATGGCCCGGCTCGGCTTCGTCAACCCCCATGCCGAAGTGGACCGGATGCTGGCTGCGGCAGCACGCGACAAGCATGGCGACAAGCCGCGACTGTTCCAGTCCGCGCATAGCCTGCCGGTTGCCTGCGCCATATTGATCGCGATGTTCAACCAACTGTCAGGCATCAACGCCCTCCTATATTATGCGCCGCGCATTTTCGAACTGGGTGGGGCCGGTGCTGACACGGCCCTGCTGCAATCGGTGGCGGTAGGGGGCACCAACCTCGTTTTCACGATCCTGGCGCTGTTTCTGATCGACCGGTTCGGTCGCAAGCCGCTGCTCTATTTCGGGTCAGTCGCGACCGCCGCAGCTCTGTTCCTTGTTGCGGCCCAACTGGAAAGCGCGCAGCCTGACGGGACGCTGGTATTGTTAGGCTTGCTGGGCTTCATCGCCGCATTCGCGGTTTCGCAAGGCGCGGTCATCTGGGTGTTCATCTCCGAAGTGTTCCCCAGCACCGTGCGGGGCAAGGGGCAGGCGCTTGGCAGCGCCACCCATTGGGTGATGGCCGCAGCCATCACCTGGGTCTTTCCGGTTTTCGCCACCAGTCTGGGCGGATGGGTGTTTGCCTTCTTCGGCGGGATGATGGTGCTCCAGTTGCTGTTCGTATGGAAGCTGATGCCCGAAACCAACGGTATCACGCTGGAAGATATGGACCTGAGTGCCACACGACCCGATCGCATCGGACTGGAGGCAGCGCTATGACCGGGAACTGCATACCGAGCATTAAAGCCGCGATGGCACTTGCGCTAACGATACCTGCTGCCGTCTTGGCGCAAGACTCATCCAACATGCTGCACCCCGCCTATCATTTCGCCCCGGCCGCCAACTGGATGAACGATCCCAATGGATTAGTTTATTATGACGGCGAATATCACCTATTTTACCAGTATAACCCTTTTGGCGACCGCTGGGGCCATATGAGCTGGGGCCATGCGGTCAGTCGGGATTTGGTGCGCTGGACGGAGTTGCCGGTCGCTATCCCCGAAACCGACATCATGGCCTTTTCAGGCAGCGCACTCGTCGATTGGCAGAATGACAGCGGCTTCGGCAAGAACGGCAAGCCGCCACTGGTCGCCTTCTTTACTGGCTTCAATCCCAAGACCAAAATCCAGGCGCAATATATCGCCTACAGCAATGATCGCGGGCGGACATGGACGCGCTTTGGCGACACGCCCATACTCGATATTGGTTCGACCGAGTTTCGCGATCCCAAAGTGTTCTGGCATTCTGGCACGAAAAGCTGGGTCATGCTGGTCGTGCTGGCAGTGGAAAACAAGCTCGCCATCTACACGTCGAAAGATCTCAAGCGGTGGGACAAGGCCAGCGAGTTCGGTCCTGCCGGCGCGCGCGGCAAGAATTGGGAATGCCCCGACCTTTTCGAACTGCCGGTCGAGGGGCATCCGGGCCAAAGCCGATGGGTGCTGGGCATCAATCTGGGCGACGGCGCCATTGGCGGCGGATCGGGCGGGCAATATTTCGTTGGCGATTTTGACGGTCGTCGTTTCACGCCTGATCCAACATCTGGCACCGCCCCGTTGTGGATGGACTATGGCGCGGATTTCTATGCGGCAGTATCGTGGAACGACATTCCGGCAAAGGATGGCCGGCGGATCTGGATTGGTTGGGCGAACGACTGGCGCTATGCCAATGCCATTCCGACATTCCCCAGCCGCGGCCTGATGTCCGTGCCCCGTATGGTATCGCTCCGCAAGACAGCAGCTGGATACCGGATCGCCCAAGCGCCTGTGCAAGAGATAGAAACCCTCAGGCGTGACCCGGTACGTGTCGATGAACTGACGCTGGGCGAAGAGGAGGTCGCAATCCCTGTTGAGGGCGGCTCGGTAGAGCTGCAACTGGACATCGACGTGGGTAATGCGGATCAAATCGTGCTGGCTCTGTCAGACGATCAGGGATTTCGTACGCTGATTGGCGTCAATCCGACGGTGCGGGAGTTGTTCGTCGACCGGACCCGATCAGGTCCGCACTTCCACGACGCCTTTCCAGACCGGCACAACGCCCCGATCAAGATCGAGCAGGGGCGTTTCACGCTGCGCCTGCTGGTCGATCGATCGATCGTGGAGGTCTATGCAGACAACGGCGAAACCACGATCACCGATCGCTTCTTTCCCGCTAATGGGAAACTCCGCTGGAGCGCCTATGCCCGCAACGGCACGGCGACGATCCGTTCGCTGAAAGCATGGCAATTAGGCGATGCGGTGCAGGCAGCCAAATGACATCCCTAATTGCAGCAGCTAGCCTAGCCTGCAGATCTGTTCCGGCTTGAAGCCGGACGGTCCCTGTCCGCGTGTAGACTGCACGCTATGTGCGGATAGGGATCATTCTATGAGATCTCATAGGTGGGGATTGGGTCTCTGATATCACCAGGCTAACAACTGGCAGATGCTCCTGCCTTGAAATCGTGGCATAACAAGAAAAGAGCGAACGGCTGATCGAGGAAGCTCGCGCGGCGGGCTACAGCGAAATGAGGCTTGATGTGCAGGCAAAGTTCGTTCCAGCGCGCAAGCTGTATGAGGCTTTCGGTTTCGTCGCGGTCGAGCCGATCTCTTTCAATCCGGTTCCCGGCGTGTCCTTTCTCGGCCTCCCCCTGTAGTCGATTCGATACTTGGTTTCGGTGAGGTGTGCGGAAATCGTGTAAAATCCGTTCCGGCAGCTTCTAACATAACCTGTCGTTCGCGCACCCGCGTCGCAAGACGTAAGTTGGTCGGGAACCGTCGGAATATCGGACGGTCCGCACTTGGAGAGCGGATGTTGCTCGCTGAGCGTCCACGAGGGGTCGGCTTTGTTGGCACAGATTTTTTTTGATTAGCTATCTGCTGATAGCAACACGACATTTCGATATGGCCGTCGCCCCCTAACGATCGAGGATCTACAGAGGCAGAAGGCAAGGTCAGGTTTACGCCAGCGCCAAAGCCACGGGCTGGCGCATCATCAAAAGCGTTGACAACAGGCTGCAAGCGACCAAGCATTTCGGTTGCTTCATCACACGTGACGGGCGTCCCTACAAAACTCGACCTGATCACCGTGCATGCCGCCCGCAACGGGCTGCCGCACGTTTGCGCGAGTGAAATTTGGCACAAGGTGAAACAAAAACTTCACTGATCGCGATCTGCGACGCGCCTCACGCCAATGTTCGCCATTCTCCGCTCACCTACGCCTGCCGCCGCCAGCGTCCACCGACATGTGAGAGCATGACCGTGTTGACCCCGACAGGTCTCTTGTCGGGGACGGCAAGGCATTGAATGCTCGTCATCGGGGGCGCGTAACATGCTGTGAAGAGAATGTTCCGATGACCAATAGTGATCGCATCATTCGCCTGAAAACCGTTCTGGCCCGCACGGGCCTCTCTCGTTCCACCCTCTATCGCAAAATTGCTTACGGTACATTTCCCGCGCAAATCAGGATCAGCGTCCAGGGCGCTGGATGGCGGGAGTCGTCCGTCAATCTGTAGATCGCCGATCCCGTGTCCTACAGGGCCGACAATGACAATTTACTTTCGCGCAAGGAGGGCAACCATGAAAATGGGTGACGATGAAGCCACAGACCATCGCATCCTCGCCGCGAACGACAATGACATTGTCACCGAACCGCCTGACATGGATGTAGAAGCAGCGCTGACCTGCATCGCGGAGGCTATCGGTCGGCACATCGCCCGCCAGCATATTCGCGCCCGCACAGCGGCCAATGACAATCAGCCTTGGGTGACTGAAGGAGAGTAAGTGGTGGCAACGTGGGTGGGTGGTACGTAAGGCCTAGTCTGGTATCGACATTTGTTTACACTTATCGATGCTGTGATAGTGTATGGCAATACCACTAAAAGGAGGTGCGCTATGCGTGTGCAGGTCAAGAAATGGGGCAACAGCGCCTCGGTGCGGATTCCTGCATCGGTCATGGCTGCTGCTGCTTTGCATATCGATCAGGCGGTGGATGTGCGGGAAGAAGGTGGCCGCCTGGTGATCGAGCCGATCCGAGCACCTGTCTATGATCTCGATGAATTGCTATCCGCAATGACGCCCGACACCTTTCCCGATGATGTCGATTTTGGCGCTCCGATCGGCAAGGAAGTCTGGTGATGCCTGCCTGGGTGCCCGATCGCGGGGACATCATATGGCTCCATTTCGATCCGCAAGCGGGACATGAACAGGCGAGGCACCGTCCCGCCCTCGTCCTCTCGCCCGCGCGCTATAACGGTCAGCGTGGCATGATGCTATGTTGCCCGATGACAACGCAGATCAAGGGCTATGCCTTTGAGGTTGTCGTCAGCCACGATCCGCCAAGCGCTATACTGGCCGATCAGATCAAAAGCCTCGACTGGCGTGCCTGCAAGGCCAGCGCCAAGGGGAAGGTATCGGTCGAAGTGCTGGCCGATGTTCGTGCCAAACTCAAGGTGCTGCTGCAAATCTAACCTATCAGGGAGATACTCATGACCCGCGTCGCCCTCTCCGCCCGTTACTCCTCCAACCAGCAGAGCGCCGCGTCGATCGAAGATTAGCTTCGCATCTGCCGCGAGCGGGCGACCAGCGAAGGCTGGCATGTCGTTGAGACATATTCGGATGCTGCAATTTTGGGGGCCAGCATGATCCTGCGGCCTGGCATCCAGTCGTTGGTGCAAGACGCACGGGCAGGTCTGTTCGACATGGTGCTGGCCGAAGCCCTGGATCGGGTCTCGCGTGACCCGGCGGACGTTGCCACGCTCTTTAAGCATCTCCAGTTCGCCCGCGTGCCGCCGGTGACGCTCGCCGAAGGCGAAATTTCCGAACTGCACGTTGGTCTCAAGGGCGCGATGAACGCGCTGTTCCTTAAAGACATCGCCAAGAAAACCCATCGTGGGCAACGAGGCCGCGTGGAGAAAGGCTTTTCGGCAGGACCCGTAGGCTATGGCTATCGCACGGTGAGGCGGCTTTCCAGCGAAGGTGAACTGGTACGAGGCGAATGCCGGATCGAGCCGAGCGAAGCGCCAGTGGTCGAGCGCATCTTTCGCGAGTTCGCCGCGGGCAAGAGTCCACGCGCCATTGCTCGCGACCTCAACGCCCAAGGGATCGCTGGTCCTGCCGGGCGGCCATGGAGCAACACGACCGTGACCGGCAAGCGTTGCCAGGGCGTGTGTATTCTCAACAATGAACTCTATGTCGGAAAGCGGGTCTGGAACCACAAACACTATCTCAAGAATCCGCTGACGGGTCGGAGGGTAGCCCGCACCAACCCCCAAGCCGAATGGGTTCGGGTAGAGGTACCGCATCTGCGGATCGTCAGCGACGATCTTTGGCGCGCAGTGAAGCAGCGACAGGATGCACTTACCGACAAATATACCCAAGCCACGCAAGCCAGCCGGATGCATCTTGGCAGACGCCCGGTCCATCTGCTCTCGGGCCTTATCGAATTTGGCCTGTGCGGCGGCAAGCTCGGTGTGGCGGTCAATGGCGCTATGGCTGTTTGAATCATCATCGCCGCCACATCTGCGCCAACAACCGGACCATTCGCCGTGAAGTGCTGGACCAGCGGGCACTTGCGGCCCTTACCGAACGGCGTGTGTCTCGCGACAAGGTGCAGGCGGCTGTTGCGGCCTATGCCGAGCATATCAATCGCGAGAACCGGGAAAATCGCGCGCAGGTTGAAGAGGATCATCGTGCGCTAGAGAAGATCGACCGGGCCATTGCCGGGATCATGATCGCCATCGAGGACGGACTGAATCAGCCTGCCATGAAAGTTCGCATGGCGGAGCTTGAACGACAGAAGGCCGACATAGCCGCCCGCATTGCCCAATTGCCGCAACCCATCCCCGATGTGCATCCTAGAATCGCCGAAATCTACAAGCGGGAGATGGCGCGATTTACGCAGGCGCTCGAAGATCCAGAAACACGGCTTGATGCCTCGCGGGCCATTCGGTCTTTGATCGACCGGATTGTCTGGCATCCAGGCGAAAAGCGCGAGGAAATACATGCCACGCTACACGGTGCCTTGGTGGGCATTCTAGATTTTGCTCGGGAGACTTCCGGGCCTGCCTCACTTGCGACGCTAGCTACACCAAAGGCGGCATCGGGTTCACCGGAGAGGGCTGGGTGAGGGCCTTTCTTACTTTATAGTGGCCCCCGATGTACCCGGTCCGACGCCGGATAAGCCCTCATGCCAGCCGCCTTCGACGGGATATGACTGACGTTGAGCGATCGGTCTGGGCGGTATTGCGCAATCGTCAGCTCGAAGGTTTCAAATTTCGCCCCCAGGCCACTATCGGGCCATTTATAGTAGATTTTCTGTGCATTGAGGCCGCGTTGGCGATCGAAATTGATGGCGGCCAGCATAATGAACAGGCGGATCGTTCACGCTCGGAATTTTTGGAAGTGCAAGGGCTGCTCGTCATGCGCTTCTGGAATCACGAAGTGACGGAGAATCTTGAAGGTGTGGTTGAGGCCATTCGTATGGCTCTTTTCAAAAAGACCCTCACCCAACCCTCTCCCGCGAAGGCGCGAGAGGGCTAAGAAAGCACCCAGCCCGAACGGAGGGAGTATCTGACCTTAAGGCCGAACCTGCCCCGTCCCGCGCACGATCCATTTGTAGGTCGTCAGCCCCTCCAGCGCGACCGGCCCGCGCGCGTGGAGGCGGCCGGTCGAGATGCCGATTTCCGCGCCCAGCCCGAATTCGCCGCCATCGGCGAACTGGGTGGAGGCGTTCCACATCACGATGGCGCTATCGACGGCATTCAGGAACCGCTCTGCAACCTCGGCATCCTCGGTGATGATCGCGTCGGTATGGTGGCTGGCATGGGCGGCGATATGGGCGATCGCCCCATCGACGCCATCGACCAGCCGGATCGACACGATCGCTTCGAGATATTCGGTGTCCCAGTCCTGATCGCTGGCCGCAACAACGCGCGCGTCCATCGCCTGCACCGCTTCGTCGCCGCGCACTTCGCATCTGGCGTCGAGCAAGGCCTTTACCAGCGCGGGCGCGTCGCCAAAGGCGCGGTCGATCAGCACCGTTTCGGTCGAACCGCACACGCCCGTCCGCCGCATCTTGGCATTGATCACCAGCTGCCGCGCCATCGCGGGGTCCGCCGCGCCATCGACATAGCTATGGTTGATGCCGTCCAGATGCGCCAGCACCGGCACCCGCGCTTCCTCCTGCACCCGCGCGACCAGGCTCTTGCCCCCGCGCGGCACGATCAGGTCGATAAATTCGGTGGCGCGCAGCAAGGCGCCCACGACCGCGCGGTCGGTGGTGGGGATGAGTTGCACGACGTCGGCGGGCAGGCCAGCGGCCACGATCCCCTCGACCATCGCGGTCAGGATCGCGCGGTTGCTCTCCTTCGCCTCGCTGCCGCCGCGCAGGATGACGGCATTGCCCGCGCGCAGGCAGAGCGCCGCGGCGTCCGCCGTCACATTGGGGCGGCTTTCATAGATGATGCCGATCACGCCCAGCGGCACGCGCACGCGGCTGAGTTCCAGCCCGTTGGGACGCACGCTCTGGTCGATGACGCTGCCCAGCGGATTGGACAGGCTGGCGACCTGCTCCACCCCATCGGCGGTGGCCGCGACCCGGCCCGCGTCCAGCTTCAGCCGGTCGAGCATGGCGGGCGACAGGCCATTGGCGGCGGCATTGTCCATGTCACGCGCATTGGCGGCGATGATCGCCGGCGCCTGATCCCGCAACGCCTGCGCCGCGCGGCGCAGCGCGTCGGCCTTTTGCGCGTCGCTCGCCTGCGCGAGGGCCAGCGCAGCGCGACGGGCGCGCGCGCCCATCATCGCGATCAGCATTTCAGGGGTCTGGGTCAGGTCGTTCATCATGGGTCTCGCCAGTGTGTTGGCGGCGACCTAGCATGAAAGCAGGATGAAGCGAAGGTGTGAACTCTGTCTCGAAATGCGCGAAAGAGCGCATTTGCGTTACCGCACCAGCCCACACCCCCACCCGACCGCCCACAGAGTGTATCCTGAATGGGAGGTCGGGTGGGGGTGTGGGCCGGTGCGGTCTAAACCTTGCGAACCAAGGGCCGATGGCCGGATCATGGGTCGCGAATGATCCGGCCATCGGCAGGCAGTCAGACCGCCTTCTTATGGCATCTATCCATCCCGTCGGACGCGCGCATACCCCATCGGGGTTATGCGCGCGAATATGCTTAGCTGATGATCTTGCAGCCTTTATTCGCCGCCATCCCGCGCAGATAGCCGCGCCGGGCGATCCCCGCCGTGACCGCCGCCTGCAAACGCCGTTCCTGCGGCGCGGCGCCGCTGATTTCGCGCACCAGACCCCGGAAAGGGATCAGCGAATTGACGATGGTCTTGCCGACCGCCTCGGCAATCTTGCCGGTGCGATTCTCGTTCGCTTTTGCGCCGACCGTGAAATCCTCGCCCAGCACTGCGTTGAGTTCGCCCAGCGATGCTTTCAGCCCCTTGCAGGTCCGCGACGCCGGGGTCGCATAGGGATTTTCCACCGCTTTCAGCAACACCGGCGGAATCTCGTCCTTGTCCAGGCCGATGTCGCGCACCGGCTGGCTGGCGATATTACCCGCTTTTTTGAGTGTTTCGTCCTTTGGCTTTTCCGCTTCCTGCGCCAGCGCCGGTGTTGAACAGAGTAAAAGCGCGGCCATACCGTATATTTTCATGATCATGTCTCCCGCGTGCCAAACCAGCGATGCAATCTTTCGGTTCCCTTGCGAAACGAGCGCGCGTCGGGGCAAGACAGGCGGCTGCCTCCGCGCTAAGGCAGGCCCGCATCATCAGGAGGACAGCAGGACGTGACAGACGCACCGGTCAGCATCGCTTCGGACCAGTTGAGCGCCACCATCCACCACCATGGCGCGGAACTCTGGTCGCTGCGCGATGCACAGGGGCGCGAGTTGATGACCGACGCCGATCCGCGCTGGTGGACTGGCCATGCGCCGCTGCTGTTCCCCTTTGTCGGGCGGTCGCGCGGCGACGTCTATCGGCTGGACGGGCGCGATTATGCGATGCCTCAGCACGGCTTTGCCCGGCGCAGCGCATTCGCCCGGATCGACCGCAGCGAGAGCGCCGCAACCTTCCGGCTGGAAGCGGACGAGGCAAGCCTTGCCGTCTATCCCTTCACCTTCCGGCTCGACATGAGCTTTGCGATCGAGGGGGCCAGCCTGCGCATGACCGCGACGGTGAGCAACCGGGGGGAGGCGGTCATGCCCTTCTCCTTTGGCTATCATCCCGCCTTCGCCTGGCCCCTGCCCTATGGCGGCGCACCGGAGGATCACCGCATTGTCTTTGAACAGCCCGAACCCGCGCCGATCCGCAAGGTGGGCGAGGAACCGGGCCTGATCGCGCGGGAGTCCATCGCATCCCCGGTCGATGGCGACACGCTCGTCCCCAGCCGTGCCATGTTCGCGGGCGACGCACTGATCTGGGATGATCTTGCCAGCCGCTCATTGCTCTGGGGCGTGCCGGGCCAGCCGCGCCTGAAAATCGACTTTCCCGACACGCCATGGCTGGGGCTGTGGCAGAAGCCGGGCGCGCATTATCTGTGCGTCGAACCTTGGGCGGGCATGGCCGATCTGGTCGGGTTCGAGGGTGACGTGTGGGAGAAACAGGGCATCATCGCCCTGCCGCCGGGGCAGAGCCGCGCCTTCCGCATGGACGTCAGCCTTGTGGACGTGTAACGGCGCAACCTAGATTCCGTTCGGGCTGAGCGAAGTCGAAGCCCTCCACTGAGCGAAGCCGAAGTGCCTCGCCTCCGCTCGGCATGGCCCTTCGACTTCGCTCAGGGCGAACGGCTTTATTACTCCCGACCCAGAAAATCATCATGACCATCCCATCCCGCCGCACCTTCGCGATCATTTCCCACCCCGACGCCGGTAAGACTACGCTGACCGAGAAGCTGCTGCTGGAGGGCGGCGCGATCCATCTGGCGGGTGAAGTCAAGGCGCGCGGGGCGAACCGGCGCGCGCGATCGGACTGGATGAAGATCGAGCAGCAGCGCGGCATTTCCGTCACATCCTCGGTCATGACGTTCGAGCGGACCCGCGATGGCGAGACGATCACCTTCAACCTGCTCGACACGCCGGGGCATGAAGATTTTTCCGAGGACACCTATCGCACCCTGACCGCGGTGGACTCCGCCGTCATGGTGATCGACGCGGCCAAGGGCATCGAGCCGCAGACCCGCAAATTGTTCGAGGTATGCCGCCTGCGCAACCTGCCGATCATCACCTTCGTCAACAAGGTGGATCGCGAAGGCCGCGAGACGTTCGGCCTGCTCGACGAAGTGGCGGACCAGTTGCAGCTTGACGTCTGCCCGATGAGCTGGCCGGTCGGCATGGGTGGCGAGTTTGAAGGCATATATGATTTCGCCACCAACCGGCTGATGCAGCCGAGCGGGCCGTCGAAGGAATTTGACGGCACGCGGCACCAGTTTACCGGGCTGGACGACCCGAAACTGGCCGATTTCCTCTCCCCCGACGGCCTGACCAAGCTGCGCGAAGAGGCCGAACTGTCACAGGGCGGCTATGCCGAGTTCGATCTCAACCGCTATCGCCAGGGTGACCTTACCCCGGTTTATTTCGGCTCCGCGCTCAAATTGTTCGGCGTCACCGAGTTGATCGACGCGCTGGCCGCCCACGCCCCGCCGCCCCGCGCCCAGCCCGCCGAACCCGCTGCGGTCGAGCCGGAGGGCAGTGAAGTTACCGGCTTCATCTTCAAGGTGCAGGCCAATATGGACCCGATGCATCGCGACCGCATCGCCTTCATGCGGCTGGTGTCGGGCAAGTTCAAACGCGGCATGAAGCTGACCCCGTCAGGCTCCGGCAAGGCGCTGGCGGTCCACTCACCCATCCTCTTCTTCGCGCAGGACCGTGAGCTGGCGGACGAGGCCTATCCCGGCGACATTATCGGCATCCCCAACCATGGCGCGCTGCGCGTGGGCGATACGCTGAGCGAGAAACCCGGCCTGCGCTTCACCGGCCTGCCCAATTTCGCGCCGGAAATTTTGCGCCGGGTGCAGCTGAAAGACCCGACCAAGACCAAGCAGTTGCGCAAGGCGCTGGACGACCTGTCCGAAGAGGGCGTGATCCAGGTATTCTACCCCGAAATCGGCAGCAACTGGATCGTCGGCGTCGTGGGCCAGCTCCAGCTCGAAGTGCTGATTTCCCGGTTGGACGCGGAGTATAAGGTCGCAGCGGGCCTCGAACCCTCGCCCTTCGACACCGCCCGCTGGATCAGCGGCGACGAAGCCGCGATCAAGGATTTCATCGGCTTCAACGCCGCCAATATGGCCAAGGATCGCGACGGCGCGCTGGTATTCATGGCCCGCAGCGCCTGGGACATTGGCTATCAGCAGGAACGCCACCCAAAGATCAAGTTCAGCGCGACCAAGGAGCGGTAATCCCCTCCTCCGTTCGCCCTGAGCTTGTCGAAGGGATCGGCTGAGCGAAGTCGAAGCCACTTCGCTTCGCTCAGTAGAAGGCTTCGACTTCGCTCAGCCCGAACGGGGATTGGGAATTACGCCGCCACCCAATTCTTCCTCAGCGCCCTGCCCGCCAGCGCCATGAACAGCCCCGCCAGCAGATAGAAGCCCAGCGCCGCGACGATCGCGTAGCGCAACGCCTCCACCCCATAGGCGGGCGTCAGCGCATCGGACAAAGCCCCCACGCTCCAGCTGCCCAATCCCAGCCCGACCAGATTGTTGATCAGCAGGAAGCTCGCCGCCGCGCTGGCGCGCATATGGGCGGGGACGAGGTGCTGCACGGCGGTCAGTACCGGGCCGAGCCAGACATAGACAAGCGCCTGCGGGATCAGAAACAGCGCAAAGGCAAAGCCCACGCTGTCGGACAGCACGCCGACCACGAACAGGGGCATCCCCACGACATAGCTGATCGCAGGCACCCAGGCATAATAGGCCTTGTCCTTACCGCCCATCGCGTCGCCCAGCCAGCCGCCGAGCAGCACGCCTGCCACCCCGCCGATCAGCAGCAGCGCTCCCAGAAACTGCCCCGCGCCCATCAGGTCGAGGCCAAAGCTGCGCATCAACAGGCTGGGCAGCCAGAAGGCGACACCATAGCCGCACATCGAACTGCATGCCGCGCCCAGCGCCAGAAACCAGAAGCCGCGCTTGGCCGCCAATATGCCGAACACTGCGCTGACCGGCACCGCATCACTCGCCAGCACCGGGCGCGCGGGTTCGCGCACCACCAGCCGAAACAAAGGCGCGATCAGCAGACCCGCCAGCCCCACCGCGATGAAGGCGGTGCGCCACTCGACCGCCTGCGCAATATAGCCGCCCAGCAGCACGCCACCGGCTGATCCCAACGGAATGCCGAGCGAATAGATGGAGAGCGCCCGCGCCCGCTGGTTCGCGGGGAAATAATCGGAAATCACGGCATAGGAGGGCGCGACGCCGCCCGCCTCCCCCACGCCCACGCCGACGCGGAACGCGAACATCTGCCAGAAACTGCCCGCCATCCCGCACAAGGCGGTAAAGCCGCTCCACACGGCGAGGGAGACGGTGATCACCCAGGTCCGGCTGGTCCGGTCGGCCAGCAGCGCCAAGGGAATCGCCAGCGTCGAATAGAGCAAGGCAAAGGCGATCCCGCCCAGCGCGCCCAACTGCCCGTCGGTGAGGCCCAGCTCCGCCTTGATCGGGCCAGCCAGGATGCCAAGGATCTGCCGGTCGAGGAAATTGAACGTATAGACCAGCAGCAGCATCGCCAGCACGACGCCGCGATAGGCGGGGGAAACGGGTGCCGGGGTGGCGGGTGTTGGGTCGGTCATGCTTGCTTCTTACGCTCCCTACCGCCCAGCAACAGCGTGTTCCCGCGCAGGCGGGAACCCAGTCCCGCCGTGGAACTGGATTCCCGCCTACGCGGGAATACCGAACCTAGAACTTCACCATCCCCGTGACGAACACCTGCCGGGGATTGCCGTAAAAGGCCGTCAGAGTGCCTTCACGCCCCAGCGAAGGGGTCGGGAAACCCGCTGCATTGTTGATGATCGCGCCGGTCGTCGCATTGGCCGCGACGAAGGTGTAGCCCGACGTCTTATATTCTTTGTCGAGCAGGTTCTTGCCATGCAGCCCCAGCGTCCAGCGATCATCCGGCGCGGTATAGACGATGCTGGCGTCCCACAGGGCAAAGCCCTTCTGGTCGATATAGGGGTTGGGCACTTCAAACTGATAGGTTTTGCTGCGCCACGAGACGGTGCTGCCCGCGTAGAGGCTGCCGTCGCCGACTGGCGTGGTGTAGCCCAGCGTGCCGCTGGCGGTCCATTTGGGGGTGTTCTGCACTTCGCGGAACGCGGCCACATCAGTCGGGACGCCGCCGATATTGGTGATATATTCGCGATATTCCGCGTCGATGAAACCCACCGCCGTCGCCAGGCTCAGCCGGTCGCCGCCGGTCAGGAAATCCTGCGCCAGCCGGGCGTTGCTTTCAAATTCCAGCCCCTTGAACCGCGCCTTGCCCGCATTGGACACGACGCCGCAGAAGGACGGGATGCCGCCGACCGAGCAGGCCACCGAGCCGGGGATCTGCACATCGGTATAATCGGCATAGAAGCCCGCGACCGCGACATAGAGCGCGCCGTTCATGAAGTTGCCCTTATAGCCCACTTCATAGCTTTCGACGCTTTCGGGGCGGAAGCTGAGGAAGGACGCGATCTCGCTATCCTCGCGGATGCCATTGCTGTTGAGGTCCGGGGCATTGACGCCCACGCCGCGCGGGTCGAACCCGCCGCCCTTGAAGCCCTGCGCATAGCTGGCATAGATATTATGATCAGGCGTCGGCTTGTAGCTGATCGAGACGCGCGGCGTGAATTTCTTATATTCGCGCTCACCGTTGAAATTGGTGCTGGGCGCGCCGAACGCCACGCCTGCGCCGCCGAACAGGGGCGACCCGCCGCCCAGATAATTTTGCCGCAATATGTCGGCCCGGCGCTTGTCCCACGTATAGCGACCGCCCGCCGAAATGCTCAACTGCTGCGAAATGTCGAAGGTGAAGTCGCCGAACACGGCATAGGTTTCGGTATCGACATCCGCCTGGGTGAAGGCGGTCAGACCCGCCAATGTCGTGAACAGCCGGACGTCGAAGGCGGTGTCGGCCTTCGCATCCAGATAATAGAAGCCCATCAACCCATGCAACGGGCCGCTGTCATAAAGAAGCTGGAATTCCTGGCTCAATTGCTCGTTGAAATAGAAGGCCGGGACATCGACGTCGACCGCAGGCAGCGCGTCGAAATCAATCGGCGATGCACTGTCATCCTTGCGCCACGCGCTGATTGATCGCAGCGTCACCGCGTCGGACAGTTCCGCCGTGATATTCATCGAAAGCCCGTAGGACTTCACATATTGTTTGGGGTCGGTGAGGCCACCGCGCGTGTCGAACACGTCGCCCAGCACCGGCGCCCCCGACAACTGACCGGGGATCAGGCGATGGCCGCCACGCGCGCTGCTATTATCCTTGGTATAGTCGCCGGTGATCCGCATCAGCACCGGCTGGCCATAGCCGCCCATCTCGAACGTTGCGCGCCCGGCCCAGACATCCTTGTTGTAATTCTCGTCCCCGGTCGTGAGATTGTCGCCAAAGCCACCGCGCGACAGGCGGGCAAGTGCGCCGCCGACCCGGATCATGTCGCCGATCGGCGCCGACACGCTGATGATGCCATCGGCCTGATCATAGGTGCCATAGCTGCCCTTGATCTTGAGCGCAAAATCCTGCGGCAGCATCTTGGTCACATATTTGACCGCGCCGCCGATCGTGTTGCGGCCATAAAGCGTTCCCTGCGGCCCGCGCAGCACCTCGATCCGCTCGACATCGTAAATGTCCAGGATCGCGCCCTGCGGCCGGTTCAGATAGACATCGTCCAGATAGATGCCCACGCCCTGTTCAAAGCCGGACACCGGGTCCTGCTGGCCCACGCCACGGATGAAGGCGGTCAGCGTCGAATTGGTGCCGCGCGACGCTTCCAGCGTGGTGTTGGGGGTCAGGTTCGCCAGATCGGTAATGTCGATCGCGCCCTGCGATTCCAGCTTGTCACCGGAAAAGGCGCTGACCGCGATCGGCACGCTCACCAATGTTTCCTCGCGGCGACGGGCGGTAACGACGATCGCGCCTTCGCTGTCGTCGACGGCTCCCTGCGGCGCGTCCTGCGCAAGGGCGGGCAGGGCCAGCGCGCCGGTCCAGGCGGCAGACGCAAGGGCTAGAGCGCGGATGCTGTGATAGGCCTTCATGAGCGGTCCTCTCCTGAATATGTGCGCCCGGTTGGCGGGTCGCCATGTGTCTTGTCCGATTCGATAATGAAAGTTGAACCATCTTTCAACTTGAAATAGAGAGCAGGCTATCGACGCAGCCAGAATGCGCTAAAAAGAACACAGGGACGGGGAGAGAGCATGACCGATCAGGGACCGGGCAAGGACGATAAGACCCCCCGCACGGCGCGCGGCGAACGCACCCGCCGCGCGCTTCTGGCGGCGGCTGCGCAGGAGTTCGGCGAAAAGGGATTTCACGAAGGCTCGATCAGCGGCATCACCCGCCGCGCGGGCTGTGCGCTGGGCAGTTTCTACACCTATTTCGATACCAAGGATGATATTTTCCGCGCGCTGGTGGCCGATATGTCGGGGCAGGTACGCGACTATGTGTCGCCCCGCATCGCGACGGCGCGCGACGGCATCGACGCCGAACGGATCGGGCTGCTGAGCTTTCTGGAGTTCGCCCGGTCGCACAAGGAGCTTTACCGCATCATCGACGAATCGGAATTTGTCGATGCCGCCGCCTACCGCGCCCATTACGAAAACACCGCCGCCCGCATGACGACCCGCCTGGCCAAAGCCGCAGAGCGCGGCGACGTGCGCGGCGATGTGGAAGAAGTCCACGCCTGGGCGATCATGGGCATGAACGTGTTTCTGGGACTGCGCTACGGCATCTGGGACGACAGCCGCCCGGCGGAAGAGATCGCCGCGATCGCCAATGCCCTGATCGAAAAGGGGATCGGGATGCGGGTGTAGGAACGAGCGAACCTATTTCCGCAGCAGAAACACCGCATGTTCGGCGAACAGATTGGCGTTGGCGTGGGTGGTTTCCCTGTCGCCCTTCAGGAACCATTGCCCGTCGATGGTCCAGCCGCGATCCTTCACCAGCGCGCGGAAATCGTCCACCGTCACATGATGGATGTTGAGCGTGTCATACCAGGTGTCGGGCAACAGCCGGGTCACCGGCATCCGCCCACCCCACAGCAGCGAAATCCGCCCGCGCCAATGGGCGAAATTGGGGAAGGACACGAAGGCCTGCCTGCCGATCCGCAGCAGTTCCTCCACCACCAGGTCGGGCCGCCGCGTCGTCTGGAGCGTCTGGCTCAATATCGCATAGTCGAAACTGGCGTCGGGATAGTAGCGCAGGTCGGTGTCCGCATCGCCCTGCACCACCGACAGGCCGCGCCCGACTGCGTCGGCGACGTTGGACCCGTCAATCTCCAGCCCGCGCGCATCCACCCCGGCATTGTCGCGCAGCGCCGCCATCAGCGCGCCGTCGCCACAGCCCACGTCCAGCACCCGCGCGCCCTGCCGCACCGTGCGCGCGATCAGCGCCAGATCGGGCCGCAGCAGCTCACTCACGCCCGACCGCCTTTCAGGAAGCCATCGACAACGCGGTTCAATTCAGGACATTCCAGCAGGAAGGCGTCATGACCGAACGGGCTGGACAGTTCGACGAAACTCGCCTGCGCGCCGCCTGCGTTCAGCGCATGGACGATGATCCGCGATTCCGTCGTCGGATAGAGCCAGTCGGTATCGAAACTGACAAGGCAGAAGCGCGCCTTGCTCGCCGTAAACGCTCTGGCCAGCGATCCGCCATGATCCTCGGCAATGTCATAATAGTCCATGGCGCGGGTGATGTAGAGGTAGCTGTTCGCGTCGAACCGCTCGACAAAGCTCAACCCCTGATGGCGCAAATAGCTTTCCACCTGAAAATCCGCGTCGAAGCCGAACGTCTTGGCGTCGCGGCCCTGCAAGCGCCGCCCGAATTTCTCGGTCAGCCCCGCTTCGGACAGGTAGGTGATATGCGCCGCCATCCGCGCGACGGCGAGGCCGGCGCTCGGCACTTGCCCGTCGGCATAATAATCCCCCCCGCGCCAGTGTGGATCGGCCATGATCGCCTGCCGACCGACCTCGTGAAAGGCGATATTCTGAGCGCTGTGCCGCGCGGTTGACGCAATGACGATGCAGCTTTCCACCCGGTCGGGAAACAGCGTCGGCCAGGTCAGCGCCTGCATCCCGCCCATCGACCCGCCAATCACCGCCGACAGTCGGTCCACCCCCAAATGGTCGAGCAGCATCGCCTGCGCCCGCACCATGTCGGCGATGGTCAGCACCGGAAAGCGCATGGCAAAGGGCGCGCCCGTCGCCGGGTCCACACTGGCCGGGCCGCTCGACCCCATGCAGCTGCCGATGACATTGGCGCAGACGATGAAATGCCGCGCCGGATCGACCGGCTTCCCCTCCCCCACCAGTCGCCACCACCAGCCGGGCTTGCCCGTCACCGGATGGTCGGACGCGACATATTGGTCCCCGGTCAGCGCATGGCAGATCAGGATCGCGTTGGATCGGTCGGCATTCAGCGTGCCATAGGTTTCATAGGCTATATCGACCGGACCCAGCGCCGCGCCGCTGTCCAGCGGCAATGGCCCGGCAAGCCGAACCTGTCGGCGCAGGCCGAAACGGCTGTCATCTGTCATAGAGAGGCTGGCCATGGTCGCGCCGGGCTAGGACCACGGTGGAGCGCTGTCAATCTGGACTGCCGCTTTGCCTTTGGCGCGGAAGCCGCTAAAGCGCGTCGCCATGACAGAGACACTTGCAAAACCCGCTCCCAAGGACTGGATTCTCGGCATTTCGCCCTATGTGCCGGGCAAGTCCGCGACCGATGATGGCCGTCCGCTGATCAAGCTGTCGGCCAATGAAAATCCGCTCGGCACCGGCGCTGCCGCCCGCGCTGCGTTGGTCGCCGCCACCGCCGACCTCGCCACCTATCCCGATCCGGGCGCGACCATGCTGCGTGAGGCGATCGGCGCGGTGCATGGGCTGGACCCGGCGCAGATCATCTACGGCACCGGATCGGACGAGTTGCTGCACATCGCGGCCAGCGCCTATGCCGGGCCGGGTGATGAAGTGCTGTATGTGCGCTATGGCTTTGCCGTTTACGACATCGCCGCCCGCCGTGTCGGCGCGACCCCGGTGATCGCGCCGGACAAGGATTATGCCACCGACGTGGACGCACTGCTGGCCGCCGTGACGGACAAGACCAAGGTCGTATTCCTCGCCAACCCCAACAACCCGACCGGCACGATGACCAGCCGGGAGGAGATTGCCCGGCTGCACGCGGGCCTGCGCCCCGACATATTGTTCGTGCTGGATCAGGCCTATGCCGAATATCTCGATACGGACGAGGATGATGGTGGCCTCGAACTGGCCAGAACAGCCAGCAATATTTTCGTCACCCGCACCTTTTCCAAAATTTACGGGCTGGCGGCGGAGCGGATCGGCTGGGGCTATGCCAGCGCGGAAGTGATCGACATCCTCCACCGCATCCGCGCGCCGTTCAACGTGACGACCGCAGGGCAGGCCGCCGCGATCGCCGCGATCAATGACAGTGCGTGGGTCGAATCGAGCCGCACCCATAATGCGCGCTGGCGCGAATGGCTGGCGGGCGAAATCGGTGCCCTGTCCAACCACGGCCTGCGCGTGGTGCCCAGCAAGACCAATTTCCTGCTGATCCTGTTCGATGGCAAGCTGACCGCCGAAGCCGCGATGAAGGGATTGTGGGAAGAAGGCTATGCCACCCGCTGGCTGCCGGGACAGGGGCTGCCCAACGGCCTGCGCATCACCATCGGCACCAAGGCGCAGACCCGCGCGGTGGCGAACAAGTTGCGCGCCATGGCGGAATCGGCCTGACGCGATGCTGCCATTCGCCCGCGTCACCATCATCGGCCTTGGCCTGATCGGCTCCTCGCTTGCCCGCGCGATCCGGGCGGAGATGCCGACCGTGCGGGTCACCGGCCATGATGCCGATCCGGCGGTGCGCGACACCGCGCGGCGGATCGACCTGTGCGACGACATTACCGACACGGCAGGGGCGTCGGTCACCGACGCCGATCTGGTGGTGCTGTGCGTGCCGGTGCGGGCGATGGGTGCGGCAGCGGCGGAACTGGCCGATGATCTGCCCGCCGACGCGATCGTCAGCGATGTGGGTTCCTGCAAGGCGGACGTGCTGGCGCAACTGGTCGCGGCGCTCCCCGGACGCACGATCATCCCGGCGCATCCCGTCGCAGGCACGGAGAATAGCGGGCCGGAAGCGGGCTTTGCCACATTGTTCAAGGGCCGCTGGTGCATCGTCACCCCGCCCGCTGACGCTGATCCGGTTGCGGTCGAGCGCGTCGCAGACCTGTGGCGGCGGGTCGGCGCGGACGTGGAGATGATGGACCCGGCGCATCATGATCTGGTGCTGGCGGTGACCAGCCATTTGCCGCATCTGATCGCCTACACCATCGTCGGCACGGCCAGCGATCTGGAAAATGTGACACAATCGGAAGTCATCAAATATTCCGCCGGTGGCTTTCGCGACTTCACCCGCATCGCCGCGTCCGACCCGACCATGTGGCGCGACGTATTCCTGGCCAACAAGGACGCGGTGCTGGAAATGCTCCAGCGCTTTTCGGAGGATCTGTCAGCGCTCCAGCGGGCGATCCGCTGGAATGATGGCGATGCGCTGTTCAACCTCTTCACCCACACCCGCGCCATCCGCCGATCGATCATCGAACAGGGTCAGGACGACGCCAAGCCGGACTTTGGCCGGGCGCATTAAGTCAGGGCAGAAGGCGGGTTCAGCGCGTTGATCGCGGCATGGACCCGCACTTCCGCCTCGCGCCGGTCCAGCCCGGCCGGCACGATCGCACCCACCTTATAGGTGATGATGCCCGCTTTTTTCAGGAAACTGCCCTTGGGCGACACCCGCCCGCTATCCAGCGCGATCGGCACTACCGGCAGGCTCAGCAGGGCATATAGCCCGGCAAAACCCGACTGCAACGGCGGCGATTGCCCATGGGGAACGCGAGTGCCTTCGGGGAAAATACAGACCGCCCGCCCCGCTTCAGTGGCTTCTCTCGCGCGGGTCCGCAACGTCCGCATCGCGCTAGCCCCGGCGGCGCGCTCGATCGGGATCAGGCCATAGCGTTCGGCGATAATTCCCCACAACGGAATGTCGAACAGCTCCCGCTTGGCCGGGATAACGGGCAGGTCGAACACGCACAGCATGTCGATGGTCTCGAACATCGATTCATGCTTTACGACGTAGAGATAGGAACCCAGCGGCAAATCGCCCTCTATCACCACCCTCTGCCCCAGCAGCCAGCGGGCGCAATGGCGGTGGAACCAGCCCCACATCGTCGCCACCCACCGCAGCGCGGGCGGCGAAAACTGGCCTACGACCAAAGCGATCAGCACCAGCAGCAGGCTGCCGGGATAGAAGATGAGCGAAAAGACGATGGAGCGCAGCAAGGTGATCATTGAAGCCCTATGCCATCAAATGCCAAGAAGTGCAGCGGCCCGGCGCAGCAGATATTTATTATATTCGCGCGCTAGCATGGTGAGGCTCGGACGACTGGGCACCGCGTCATAGACGATAGCGACCCGGCCGGGCAGAGCCTGCCGCAGTTCGAGCGCCGCGCGGCGCATATGCCAGTCGGTCGTGATGAGACGCACCGTCTTGTAATCGCGCCGTTCCAGCCAGCGCGCGGTTTCAATCGCGTTGGACCGTGTGTCGATCGCTTCGCGGCCCAATGTGATGCAGCAGGTGAACAAGGCTTCGGGCGTCTGATATTGCGCCGCGAGTTCGACCGGGCGGACGGAGCGATCGACGCCGGAAATCAGCATCCGTTTGGCCGCCCCGCCCTGCAACAGGGCAATGCCCCGGTCGATCCGCCCCGCGCCGCCGGTCAGTACAACGATCGCGTCGGTCTGGCGCCCGTCGAGCGGCTGGGGCAGGAAAATCGCAAACCACACAAAGCCCAGCATCCAGCCGAGCAGCGCGACGGCGAGCAGCCGGACGATCACAGCGCCCGCCCCAGCGCCCGCAACACCGTCCAGCGCGCCGCCAGCGTCGCCAACAGGACGCCCGCCACCGGCAGCAATGCCAGCACCGCCCAACTGATCGGCGGCAGGCGCACCGCGCCCAGCAGTTCCGAACCGGTAGCCGAGAGGCGCAGGCCAATCAGCAGGATGACGAAGGCAGCAAAGGCAAAGCCCAGCGCGCTGCCCAGCAGCGCGTCGAGGCCAATGCGGCGCTGGAACAGCCGGGCAATCTGGACGTCGGTGGACCCCATCAGGTGCAGCACCTCGATAGTGCCGCGATGGCTGTCATGCGCGCCGCGCGCCGCCAGCACCACGACCGCGCCGGTCGCCAGCGTCATCAGCAAAACGACCCCGGCGGCCAGCCAGCCCAGCGCCGCCAGCAATCCGGCCAGTGGCATCAGGAAGGCGGCATGGGGTTCGATCCGCAAGGCAGGCGACAGGTCGCCCAGCAGACGGCGGAGCCGCGCAACCTTTGCGTCGGCATCGCCCGGCGTCAGCGTCACGTCGATCAGCGCAGGCAGGGGCAGGTCGCCGCTGGTCGCTTCCTCGCCCAGCCAGGGGCGGATCTGCTCGGCCAGCAGTGCAGGATCGACCGCTGCGGCAGCCTGCACCCCGTCCGCGCCGCGCAATGCCGTCAGCGCTCGTGCGGCGAGTTGGTCGCGCTGCTGCGGGTTCGCTTCGACCACCTGCACGCTGGCGCGACCGGCCAGGTCCGCGCTCATCGATTGAACCGCAGCCCCCAGCCCCAGACCGGCAGCGGCGGCCAGCACGGTCAGGAACATCATGATCGCGATGATCCACAGCATCGGCCCGGCCACCCGCCCGCCGGGCAGCAGGCGATGGCGCGCCGCAGCGGCGGCACGGCGATCCGCGCGCGACGCCATCACTCGCCACCCTGCTGGCGCGGCGGATAGCGCAGCGATCCGGTCGGGTCGGCCAGCCGCCCCTTGTCCAGTCGCATCATCTGCGCGCCCGATACCTGCGCGATCAGCGGCAGGTCATGGGTGGCGACGACGATGGTGGTGCCCAGACGATTGAGCGCCTCGAACAGGGTCATCAGGCGGCGGGCCATGTCGGCGTCGACGTTGCCGGTCGGTTCGTCCGCTACCAAAATTTCGGGCCGCCCGATCACCGCGCGGGCGATGGCGACGCGCTGCTGCTCCCCGCCCGACAGGGTTGCAGGCCGCGCCTGCCCGCGGTCGCCCAGCCCGACCCAATTGAGCATTTCGGTGACGGGGGCGTCGATCTCTCCCTCCTCCATGCCCGACACCCGAAGCGGCAAGGCGATATTGTCATAGGCGGACAGATGCGGGACCAGCCGGAAATCCTGAAACACCACGCCGATGCGGCGGCGGAAGCCGGGCAGGCGTTTGCGCGGCAGGGTCACGACATCTTCGCCGAACAGGCGGATGACGCCCCGGCTGGGGCGCTGGGCAAGGTAGAGCAATTTGAGCAACGATGTCTTGCCCGCGCCCGATGCGCCGGTCAGGAAATAGAAGCCGCCGCCCGCCAGCGTAAAACTGACGTCGGACAGCGTTTCGCTGTCCAGACCATAGCGCAGGCCGACATTCTCGAACTGGACGATGGCCGACATGACTTGAAATATGGCGCTCGCGCGCTCCCTGTTCCCCGGAACCACAGCCATGGCACAGCGGGCAGGCAGCCGTAAAGCCCGGCCGGCATCTGACCGCGAGTCGCGACGGAATGACGCCAACACAAGTTGACCGCTTGCGCGCGAGTCCCTGCCATGCCTATGAAGCAACATGATCCTGGTGTGCCCCAATTGCGCGACGCGCTATGTCGTGCCGGACAGCGCCGTCGGCCCGGCCGGCCGCCAGGTCCGCTGTGCCGCGTGCAAGCATAGCTGGTTCCAGCAACCAGCCGCCCTGCCGCCGCGCGAGAGCGCGCCGGTTGAGGCTGCGGTAGTTGTGCCGCCGGTTGCGGCACCGGTCGAACCCGTCGCCCCGCCCGCGCCTGTCACTGCACCGGAAGCGGCCGAAGCCGTGGCCTCTGTGCCGGAGGAAGTAGCGCCCGTGGCGCCGCCGATCGCCGCGCCTGCGGACAATCGGATCGACGATATTTACGCCGGTGCGCCGGTCGATGTCGTGGAGGAGGGCCAGTTCGCGCCCGCGCCGCCGTTCAAGCCGCGCCGCAATCCAGTCAAGCTATGGACCTATGCCGCCATCGCCTTTGCCTTGGTCGTCGCGGCGGCTGGCGGAGCCTTCTATTATTTCGGACCGCCGGGATGGGCAGTCAGCCTGGGGCTGGTGGCCGAAGAGGGCGATCCTGATCTGCTCTTCTATCTGTCCAAGCCCGCCGAGCGGCGCAAGCTGCCGACGGGCGAGGAATATTTCGCGTTCGGCGCGCGGATCGTCAACAGCGGGACGCAGGCGCTGCCGGTGCCGCCGGTGCTGGTCCAATTGCGCGACCGGCAGAACCGGCTGGTGTTCAGCTGGACGACCAAGGCCGACAAGAACCGCCTGAAGCCGGGCGAGGAAGCGTCGATCAACGAGAGCCGGATCGACATTCCCAAGAACGCCGAGAATCTGTCGCTGACGTTCGTTCAGTAGCACGAGGGCGCGTCCAGCCGCCCGCCCCCTCCACCATCGGCTGCGCCGACGGTCCCCCTCCCCGAAACGGGGAGGAATTACGGATAGCTGACCGTCTTGGGGCGGCCCTGCGGGATCGGGATGAACTCCTGATCATCGCCGGGGATCAAGGGGAAGCGGAGGGCTTCCCAATCCTCGCGCGCCTGCATCAGTCGGTCCTGGCGGGAGGAGACGAAATTCCACCAGACATGGCGCGGCGTTTTGAAGGCTTCGCCGCCGCACAGCACGACGCGGCCACCATCGACGCTCATCAGCGTGGCGCTGGTGCCGGGGCGCAGGACGTAGAGCGTCTGGGGCGCCAGCATCATCCCGTCGAGCGCGGCATCGCCGCCAGACACGTAAATCGCGCGTTCGTCGGTGGACGGGTCGATCGGCACATGGCCGCCGGGCGATAGCTGGATGTCGGCATAGATGGTATCGGCATAGGTGGTGACGGGCGAGCGCTGCCCCCAGAGCGACCCCATGATGACGCGGGCGCGCACCCCATGCGCCTCGATCACCGGCAGGCCGCCTTCGCCGACATGCTCGAACGCCGGGTCCATTTCTTCCAGCGCGTCGGGCAGCGCCAGCCAGGTCTGGATGGCGGACAGTTTGGAGAGCTTGGCCCGCTCTTCATCGGGCGAGCGTTCGCTATGGACGATGCCCTTGCCCGCCGTCATCAGATTGACCGCGCCCGCCTCGACAATCTGCTCCGTCCCCAGCGAATCGCGATGGAAGAAGGCCCCTTCATACATATAGGTGACGGTGGCGAGATTGATATGCGGATGGGGCCGGACGTCGATGCCCTGCCCCGCGCCGATCTTGGCTGGCCCCGCCTGATCGAAGAAAATGAACGGGCCGACCATCGTGCGCCCCTTGGCGGGCAGCGAACGGTGGACCTTGAAATCGCCCAGATCATGGGTGGTCGGCGTGATCGTCTGGATGATGAGATCGTCCATGGTCATCAGGCTTCTCCCGGAGCGCGCGCCTTGATGGCCAGCGCATGGACCTTGTCGCGCAGCAGGTCGGCAAGCGCGGCGTTGACCATGCGCTGGCGGGCGACGCGGCTCTGGCCGGTGAAGCGATCCGACACGATGTCCACAGTGAAATGGCTTTCGCCCGATCCGTCATGCCCGGCGTGACCGCGATGCTTTTCGCTGTCGTCGATCACGGCCAGCTGTTGCGGGGTCAGGGCATTTTGCAGCCGCGTTTCGATTTCGGTGGCCACTGGGCCTTTCAGAATCTGGGTCATGCCGCCTATATAGACGCTTTGCCGCGACTTGCATCAGGACAGTTTTGTCGACCGACCCTTTCTCGACCCGCCGCTTCAACCGCTTCCATGGCCGGGTGGAGGGCGACCGCCCCTGCTGGGTGACCGGCTGCCCGGAAGCGGGCGAGTTTCGCGCGCCACCGCTGGAGGGCAGCGCCCGCCCCGGTGACGAGGGGCCGCGCTGGCGCTGGCTGTGCCTGGACCATGTGCGCGAATTTAATCAGGGCTATAATTTCTTCACCGGCATGTCGCCGGAGGAAATCGCCGCTGCCCAGCGCCCCTTTGCCGGGTGGGAGAGGGAGACGCGCGCTTTCTCCTCCAACGCGCACAGCCCGCCGCCCAAATGGTCGGATTTCTCCGATCCGCTCGACGCCATTGGCGCGAAGTTCAAGGAACGGGTGGCCAAGGCGCGGGCCGATGCGCAGATGCGGCAGGACGGGCAATTTCTGTCGACGGAGGACCGCAAGGCGCTGCGCGTCATGGAATTGGAGATCGACGCCGACCGCAAGGCGCTGCGGACGCGCTACACCCAGTTGCTGCGCCGCTATCACCCCGACCATAATGGCGGCGATCGCAGCCATGAAAGCGCATTGCAGGCGGTGATCGAAGCCTATGGCCATTTGAAGAAGGCGGCGATTTTCGCTTAAAATTTAGGCGATCTTGTCCTTTGCAAATCCGATATTGGCGTTTCAAGAATAAGCCCGTCCTCCCCTGGCGGGGGAGGTGGATGGCCGCAGGCCAGACGGAGGGGTGTCGCCCTCTCGACAGGGTGACACCCCTCCACCACCAGCTACGCTGGTGGTCCCCCTCCCCTTGCAGGGGAGGAATTTGGTGGTGAATTTGCAAACTTCATAGTCACCGAAATTCAACCGGGTTTCGATTGCGGAAGTTCGCAAACTTTACCCATGTTGCGCATGGCAAGTTTTTCGCAAGATCGACGATGGGAAAGAGCCGGGGCGGAGCATGGCAGTAAAGGGGCCTGTAGGACAGGCTTGTCCTGACACGGCACGGCTGTCATAGCGCGCGGCCCCTTCCCCGGAGACACAATCATGCAGGACGTGCCGCGCGCGCTGGGCCTAGATTTCGGCACGACCAACAGCGTCGTCGCCATCGCCACTGGCCAGCAGTCCGATCTGGTTGAATTTGCGGGCAAAGAAGCGACCGGGGCGGTGTTCCGCTCTGCCCTGTGCTTCTGGCATGAGGAGGGCGTCAAGGGGGGCCTCGCGCATGAGGCCGGGCCATGGGCGATCGCGGAATATATGGAATATCCAGAGGATAGCCGCTTCCTCCAGTCGTTCAAATCGGTCGCGGCCAGCCCGATCTTCGAGAGCGCAAACATATTTGAGAAACGCTATCGCTTCGAGGAACTGGGCGCGATGTTCCTCAAGCATATGGTCGGCCATGCGGGCGGCGCATTGGACCAGAGGCCGGAGCGGATCATCGTCGGGCGACCGGTGACCTATGCCGGGTCGCGGCCTGACGAGGCGCTGGCGCGCAAGCGTTACGACGCCATGTTCGCCGATTTCGGTGCCGACATTCATTATGTCTATGAGCCGCTGGGCGCGGCGTTCAGCTATGCCAGCCGCCTGACGCAGGCGGCGACGATATTGGTCGCGGACTTTGGCGGCGGCACCAGCGATTTTTCGATCGTGCGGGTGGAAGCGCCGGGCGCGGCGCGGCGGGCAACGCCCTTGGGATCGGCGGGCATCGGCATTGCTGGCGACCGGTTCGACTATCGGATCATGGACCATCTGGTGCTGCCGATGCTGGGCAAGGGCGGCAGTTACCAGTCGTTCGGCAAGACGCTGGAGATACCGCGCAGCTATTTCGCCGACTTTGCCGACTGGTCGCGCCTCGCGCTGATGCGCAACCGGCGGACGATGGATGAACTGGCGAGGCTACAGAAATCGGCCGATGAGCCCGCCGCGATCGGGCGGATGATGACGGTGATCGAAAAGGAGCTGGGCTATCCGCTCTATGATGCGGTGGGCAGCCTGAAGCGGGCTTTGTCGGCGCAGGAGAGCGCGGCGTTCCGCTTTGCAGGCGGCGGGCTGGAGATTGGAACGCAGGTGACGCGCGCCGATTTCGAGCGCTGGATCGCGCCCGATATCGCCCGGATCGAGGGATGCGTGGACAAGGCGCTGGCAACCGCAGGCGTAAGCGCGGACGCCATCGACCGGGTGTTCCTGACCGGCGGATCGTCGCTGATCCCGGCAATCCGGGGGATATTCGACGCGCGCTTCGGGGCGGATCGGATTGCGACCGGGGGCGAACTGACATCGATCGCGCATGGGCTGGCGCTGATCGGGCAGGAGGCCAATCTGGCCGAATGGGCCGCTTGATCCGGCGCATCCTTGCCCCCACTCTATCGACACAGCCTTCATGGATCGGTTAGGGCTGGCGTGACTCGCAGGAAGATGATGACCCGATGACTGATATTTCCAACGTTCAGCCCGACACGCGCGCCGAAACGCTGATGGATGCCCCCGACCGGTTCGTGGACGCCCGCGATGTGTTCGGCATCGACGTCGACATGCAGATCCCGGCCTTTAGCGAAGCCGACGAGCGGGTGCCGGACCTGGACCCCGCTTATGTGTTCGATCCCGACACCACGCTGGCGATTCTGGCAGGCTTCGCGTTCAACCGCCGCGTCATGGTGCAGGGCTATCATGGCACGGGTAAATCGAGCCATATCGAACAGGTCGCCGCGCGCCTGAAATGGCCGTGCATCCGCATCAATCTGGACGCGCATATCAGCCGCATCGACCTGGTCGGGCGCGACGCCATCGTCCTGAAAGACGGGCAGCAGGTTACCGAGTTCAAGGAAGGCCTGCTCCCCTGGTCATTGCAGCGCCCGGTCGCTTTGGTGTTCGACGAATATGACGCGGGCCGCCCCGACGTGATGTTCGTGATCCAGCGCGTGCTGGAAACCGACGGCAAGATGACGTTGCTCGACCAGAATCGCGTGATCCGGCCCAACCCCTATTTCCGCCTGTTCGCGACCGCCAATACGGTGGGTCTGGGCGACACGACGGGCCTGTATCACGGCACGCAGCAGATCAACCAGGGCCAGATGGACCGGTGGAATCTGGTGGTGGCGCTCAATTACCTGCCCGCCTCGACCGAGGCGCAGGTGGTGCTGGCCAAGTCCGGCGAATATGATCATGAAGGCGGCCGCAAGGAAGTCGAGAATATGATCAAGGTCGCCGAACTGACGCGGCAGGGCTTCATCAACGGCGATATTTCGACCGTCATGTCACCCCGCACCGTGATCAGCTGGGCGCAGAACGCGCTGATCTTCAAAAATGTCGGCTTTGCGTTCCGGTTGAGCTTCCTCAACAAATGCGACGAGGCGGAGCGCGCACTGGTGGCCGAATATTATCAGCGCGTGTTCGGCAAGGACCTGCCGGAGAGCGTGGTGGGGAAGGCGGGGTAAGCCATGCCTTTACAGATCAATGATTTTCATCAGCTCAAGGCTTATGCCGATGGCGTGATGAGCCGGGCGGATCATCACGCTAAATCAGTCAACGGGATTGCGCTTACTTTGTTAGGCGCAATACTTTGGAAGTCTGATGGCAACGTGGAAGTATTCGGGGCATCGGGTACTGCTGGCAACGTATTGTGGGCGAAAATTTCCGGCACTCGTTACGCCTTCACTTATGACCACAGCAATGAGGTCATTTTGATGCGAGAGAAAAGCACGCAAGGCTCAGTGCTTCACCGATTTGACAACAGCACACCGCCAACGGACATCGAACAAATTTTCCGTAGCCTTTGACATGACCGAACGCTCCCCCCTCGATGCCTTCAAGGACGTGCTGTCTGGGACGGCGCGGTCGATGGCGCGCGATATGGAGGTGGAGGTCGGTTTCACCGCTGATGCCCCGCATCTGGCGGGCAAGGCGATCAAGGTGCCGACACCCGCGCGGACTTTGCCGGCTGATCAGGTGGCGCTGGCGCGAGGCTTTGCCGACGCCAATGCGCTGAAATTGCGGTATCATAGCGCGAAGATTCATGCCGCGTCCGCGCCGGGCGAGGCGGTGGCGCGCGCCGTGTTCGACGCGGTCGAGCAGGCGCGGGTCGAGGCGATCGGATCGCGGCAGATGGAGGGGGTGCGCGCCAACCTCAACCATGCGCTCGACATGCGATTAAAGTCCGATGCGATCCGCCGGGCGCGGTCGGCGGACGAGGTGCCGCTGTCCACCGCGCTGGCGCTCAAGGTGCGCGAACGGCTGACGGGGCAGGCTATCCCCAAGGACGTCGCGACGGGCGTCGCGATGGTGGAGCAGTGGATCGAGGACAAGGCCGGACATGATCTGGACGCGCTGGCGCTGGCGATCGACGACCAGCGCGCCTTCCAGAAGCTGACCACCGCGATGCTGGAGCATCTCCAGCTGATCGACGCCGACGTGCCGCCCGATACCGACGAGCCAGAGTCGCAGGACGAGGGCGACGAGGATGAGGAGCAGTCGGAGGACGGCGATTCGGGGGAGGACGAGTCCGGCGACAGCGATGTGAATGCCGAAGCCCGCGCCGAGGATCAGGGCGGCGACACCGAAGAGGGCGAGACGGAATATAGCGACGAGTTCGACGCCGACAGCGATGCGGGCGCGGACGATATGGGCGAGGAAGGCATGATGCCGGTCCGCCCCAACCGGCCTATGTCCGACCTGCCGCCGGGCTTCGATTACAAGGCCTATACGCTCAAGCATGACGAAATCGTCACCGCCGATGAGCTGTGCGACGAGGAGGAGTTGGTGCGGTTGCGCGGCTTCCTCGACCAGCAGCTCGTCAGCTTGCAGGGGGCGGTGACGAAGCTCGCCAACCGGCTGCAACGGCGGTTGATGGCGCAACAGTCGCGGTCCTGGGATTTCGATCAGGATGAGGGGATGCTGGACGCGGCGCGGCTGGCGCGGGTCATCATCGACCCGACCCGGTCGCTGACCTACAAAATCGAGCGCGATACCGAATTTCGCGATACGGTGGTGACGCTGCTGATCGACAATTCAGGGTCGATGCGCGGACGGCCGATCAGCATCGCGGCGATCAGCGCCGACATCATGGCGCGCACGCTGGAACGGTGCGGGGTCAAGACCGAGATTTTGGGCTTTACCACGCGGGCGTGGAAGGGCGGACAGGCGCGCGAGGAGTGGCTGGCCGCCGGGCGACCGCCGATGCCGGGGCGGCTCAACGACCTGCGCCATATCGTCTATAAAAAGGCCGATGAGCCATGGCGGCGGGCGCGCAAGAATCTCGGCCTGATGATGCGCGAAGGGCTGCTGAAGGAAAATATCGACGGTGAGGCGCTGCTCTGGGCGCACAGCCGGTTGATCGCCCGCAATGAGGAGCGCCGCATCCTGATGGTCATTTCGGACGGCGCGCCGGTGGATGATTCGACCCTGTCGGTCAACAGCGGCACCTATCTGGAGCGCCATTTGCGGCAGGTGATCGACTGGATCGAGAACCGATCGCCGGTGCAGCTGGTCGCGATCGGTATCGGGCATGACGTGACCCGCTATTACAAGCGGGCGGTGACGATCATGGATGCCGAGCAATTGGGCGGGACGATGGTGGAGCAGCTGGCCGGCTTGTTCGATGAAGATTGAGCCATGAGTGTCGCCTTTCGTCGCGAGGGCGATGATGAGCATATGGAACCCAAGTTCGAGCTGCCGATCCCGGCGGGGCCGAACTGGGTGACGGTGCGGGGCTTGCGGTTGACGCGGGAGAAGGTCGCGGCGCTGGAGGCGGTCGATCTGAGCGGTATGGTCGAAGAGGATGCCAAGAAGCATAATCGTGTGCTGCGCTACTGGCGCACGCGGCTGGCGACGGCGGAGGTGCGGCCGGTCGCAGCGGGGGATGCTGTCGCTTTCGGGTGCCGGGTGACCTATCGGCTCAATGGGCGGGACAAGATGGTCGGACTCGTGGGCGATGACGAGGCTGACCCGGCGGACGGACGGGTCAGTTTTTCCGCGCCGCTGGCGCGCGCGATGATGGGTGCGGCGGTTGGCGAACTGGTCGATTTCGCGGGTAAGCCGGATTCTGTGGCAATTCTGGCTATCGAGACAGTCCAGGACGCCTGACCTGCTCTTCCAGCAAAGCTGGTTTTCTGTTTTTTCGCGCAGAGGCGCAGAGAACGCCGAGAGTATATGCAACCCCTCTGCGCTTTCTGCGCCTCTGCGCGAAAAGAAATATCTGCCTGCGGCGCTTACGCCCCCCGGCCAGCCTCGAACAGGAACCAGGCGCGCTGTTCGGCCTGGTCGGTCCAATCATCGACAATGCCTTCGGTGGCGTTGTCGCCTGCTTCGGTCGCGGCAGCCTTCACCGCGCGGAAGGATTCGACCAGCGCCAGATTGTCGTTGCGCAATTCCATCAGCATGTCGGCGGGGCTGACAAATTCGGCGTCATTGTCCGTCAGGCTCTGATGGCGGGCAATATCGCCGATCGAGCGCAGGGTAACATTGCCGGTCTTGCGGACGCGCTCGGCAATCAGGTCGGTGGTGGCGAGGATTTCGGTCGCCTGCTCATCGAACATCAGATGATAGTCGCGGAAATGCGGGCCGGAGACGTGCCAGTGGAAATTCTTGGTCTTAAGGTACAGCGCATAGCTGTCCGCCAGCACGCCGTTCAATGCCTGCGCCACGGACTTGGTGGCGTTGCTTTTAAGGTCAGTGGGGGTCTTGAGATCGGCGGCGGTCATTGATGTCCTCCTGGAATTGGTTTCGGACATATAATGATCGACGGCGCATAAGGTGCCACCGAAAAACGCGATCAGCCTGATGAAATAAAGCGATCAGAAAAGCGCCAGCGCCGACAAGGCCATGATAGCGCCCGCGACCAGCAGCAGCACGCCGCCGCCCAGCCGGATCGCGCGGGTGGGCAGGACGGCGAAGAGCCGATCACGCAACAGCACGACCGGCACGGACGCCGCAATCACACCGATTGCGCCGCCGACAGCCGCCAGCACCGGATTGCCGCTATGGGTCGTGATCCCCAGGATCAGAAATTGCGGGCCGTCGCCAAAGCCCAGGATGAAGAGGCCCAGCATCGTGGTGAGGAAGGCGCCGGTCGGCCAGTTGGCCAGCGGATCGGGCGCGGTGACGGGCCAGAACATACCGATCCCCAGAAACAGGACGGAGAGCGAGAGGAACAGAAGGCGGGCGTCGGCCCCCAGCATCGGGCCGATCCATGCGCCAGCGGTGGCGGAAATGGCGGCATTGGCGATGGCGGCGACGACGATGCCGGCGATCACGGCGCCATTGCGGTGATAACGGGTGGCGAGCGCGAGGACGAGCAACTGGCTCTTGTCACCAATTTCGCCAAGCAGGCAGCCGAGCAGGGCAAGCAGCAGGGCGTCCATCGGCAGCGCTGGTTCAGGCGCGCAGGGTGGGACGTGCGGCGGCGGGCGGGCGGTGTGCGATGATCGGCACGATGTCGGCCACGGGCATGTCGCTGGTGATCGCGTCGCGCATCAGGTCGAGATAGGACAGCACCACCGGGCCAAGGCCGTGGAGCGAGAGCGCCGACTCGAGCGTCCCGGCCAGTCCTTCGACCGCATCCAGGCGAAAGGCGCGGGCGATGTGGCGAATCTGGTCGACTTCATCATGCAGCCGGACGACCGACAAATGACCGCGCTGGCCCGCCAGCCCGTCGACCCGTCGCATCAGGTCGGCCAATATCGCCAGCTTTGGATCATGTCGCATGGGAAAGCCCCTTCGCTGTCCTGTCGTTCCATTGGCATGATGCGCCTGTCTGGTTAAGACCGGGTAAACCGGCCCGGCCAAGCGCGCCAAACTTGACAGCGACGCGAATCTGCCCCATGGGCCACCGCTGAAACGGGGCGGTCCTGACATTTGGCGGGCCGCTCTTACTTTTTTATATTCACGTCCGGGGATAAGGCCATGGCCAAGCCAGCAACTGTCAAGATTCGCCTCGTCAGCACCGCTGACACCGGCTTCTTCTACGTCACCAAGAAGAACCCGCGCACCAAGACCGAGAAGCTGAGCTTCAGCAAATATGACCCGGTCGTGCGCAAGCATGTCGAATTCAAGGAAGCCAAGATCAAGTAAGCCGCTACGGGGTTTGCCCCCCGCGCACTTGATCGGTTTTTTAAGATAGCCAAAAGGCCCGTTCCAGTGGTGGAACGGGCCTTTTGCTGTTGGTTTGGGCGATTGGGCACGCCCCCACCCCAACCCCTCCCCTAAAGGGGAGGGGCTTTTCATTATTGGATCAGTTACCGACCGGCTGGCTGTCCGTGCGGCGGACCACGATGGTGGACGAGCGCGGCTGTTGCCCGGCGACCGGCCAGTTGCCGGTGGGATGCTGGATGTTGATGAAGAAGGTCTTGAGGTCCGGGGTATAGGCAAGGCCGGTGATTTCGCAGCCGGTTGGCCCGACCAGGAAGCGCGTCGACTTCTTCGTCGTCTGATCGACATAATACATGGAGTTATTGCCGAATACCGACGTGGTGGAACTGCTGGTGCTGGCGTCGGTCTGGACCCACAGGCGACCCTTGGGGTCGATGCGCAGGCCATCGGGGCTGGAGAAGGGGTCGCCGTTGATATTGCCCTTGAGATTATCGTCGGCCAGGGTCGGGCTGCCCGCCAGCAGGAAGATTTCCCAGCTGAACTTGGTGGCGAGCGGCGAATTGCCCTCTTCCTTGAACTTGACGATGTGACCGTGGCGATTGGTGACGCGCGGGTTGGCCGCATCGGTGACGCGGCGGCTGCTGTTATTGGTCAGTGTGACGAAGATCGCGCTGTTGTCGGGCGCAACCGTGATCCATTCGGGGCGGTCCATGATGGTGCCGCCCGCGACGCGCGCCGCCGACTGGCAGTTGATCAGCACGTCGGCCTGGCTGTTGAAGTCCACCGTCGCGGGGGCTGGCGGAGTCGTGAACTGGCTGACATCGCCCGGATCGGACGCGCCGGTGGTCAGGCCGTTCTGGCCCCGCACCAGTGCGCGCCATTCGCCCGTGCCATCGCCATTGAAGCGCGCGACATAGAGCGTGCCATAGTCGAGCAGGTCGATATTGGCCGCGCGGTTGGCGGTGGAAAAAGCACGGTCGGGGATGAATTTATAAATGCAGCCCGGCGTCGTGTCGTCGCCCATATAGATGGCGACGCGATTGTCGCTATTGGCCATGTAAGCGGTGTTTTCGTGGCTGAAACGACCGAGCGCGGTACGCTTGGTCGGGGCGGCCAGTTCCTGATAGGGGTCGATTTCGACCACCCAGCCATAATCTTCGGCAGGCTGCGTCGGGTCGAGATAATTGTCGGTGGTTTCTTCGCAGGTAAGGTAGGTGCCCCAAGGGGTGCGGCCCGACGCACAATTGTTGAGCATACCCTTGATCGAGCTGGACAGCAGGCCAGCGGCGGGACCACCCGCGCGATAGAGATCATTGCCCGTGTAACGCTTGTTGAAGCGCGACCCGGCCTTGACCCCCCATTTGCCGTCGCTGGCCTTGGCGATTTCCACCACGGAGATGCCGACTGCCGACAGGGCCAGCGCCTTTTGATCGGCGGTGGCGGTGGCGGCATTGTAGCTGCCGGACATCAAGATGTTGAAATCGGGATATTCATGGTTCAGCGCCAGCAGGCCGCCGCTATTGGCATCGGTCCCCGACAGATCGAAATATTCCATGCCGTCATGGCCGCCGCCGGCCCATTTTTCAGCGTCCGCAGGCGTCGGGAAGCTGCCCGAATAGGGGCTGCCGGTCTCGACCGAATCGCCAGCTTTCAGCAGGATATCGACGGTGTAGCCGGTCGGCACGGTGACGGTGTCATTCTGGTTGGCGGCAACCCCGGCAAAGCTGATGGTATAGCTGTCGGTCGGCGTGGGGGTCGGCGTGGGCGTGGGGGCAGGCGTGGCACCCGCGTCATCATCGTCGCACGCGGACAATATGCCCAGCATCGGCAGGATCGACAGGCCCATCAGGCCGTTTTTCAGGATCGTGCGGCGCGCAGGATTGGCTGCAACGATCGCTTCCAGGCTGTTGTCGCCCATGGAAATGGTCGGCTGCGCATCACGATAGGGCGCGCGCGCTTCGTCGGTCAGATGGGACATGGTTGATTACCCTTATAGCGTTTCCGGGCCGTCGGCAGTGCGCCGCGCCCCTGTGGCCGTGGCGCAGTGCCAGCATGGGATGACAAGCGGACGGCGGGACCGGGTCAGGGTGATGAAAGGCGCATGACAGGGCCGTTACAGCAAGCTGTTCACCTGTTCGATAAAGCGCAGCACGGAAATGGGTTTGGACACATAGGCCTGCGCCCCGGCGGCGCGAATCCGGTCCTCATCGCCCTTCCCGGCATAGGCGGTGACCGCCATGATCGGCACGGCGGACAGGCGATCATCGGCCTTGAGGGAGATGATGAGGTCCAGCCCGCTGACATGGGGCAGGTGAATGTCCGTGATCACAAGGTCGGGCAGAAAGTCGCGCGCCTGCACCAGCACGTCGCGGCCATCGCGCATCGGTAAGACTTCATGACCATGAGCGCGCAACAGATCGCAAAAAAGTTTCAGATTAAGTTCGTTGTCCTCGACAACAAGCACGCGCTTTGCCACCAGTCACCCATAATTTCCAAGCAGCCCATGAAGCGCGCCATCCCCTGGCCGCACCCCCGCCGAGAGCCGATCATGCGACCCGACACCCATAATGGCAAGCGCGATAGCGGCGCGGACCCCGCGACGCTGGCGCTGATGGCGCTGGGCTGGATATTGGCCGACGGACAGCGGGCCGACCGGCTGCTGGCGCTGACGGGCCTTGACAGTGACGCGCTGCGCGCAGGGATCGACAATCCGGCGATATTGAGCGCGGTGCTGGCTTTTCTGGCCGATCACGAGCCGGACCTGATCGCCTGCGCCGAGGCGATCGACACGCGCCCCGACATATTGATCGCCGCGCAGGAGAGTTTGAGCCGATGAGCCGCCCGTTGATCATCACCGATTGCGACGAGGTGCTGTTGCACATGGTCGTGCCGTTCCGCGCCTGGCTGGACGAGACGCATGATGTGCATTTCGACATGCATGATCGCGGTTTTGCCGAAGCGCTGCGGCACAAGGATAGCGGCCTGGTTGTCGAGCGCGACCGGGTATGGGCATTGCTGGTGGAATTTTTCGACATGGAAATGCACCGGCAGACGCCGATTGCGGGCGCGGTCGCAGCGCTGGGGCGGCTGGCGCAGGTCGCCGACATCGTCGTGCTGACCAATATTGGCGAACGCCACCACCAGTTGCGGGTTGAGCAGTTGGCGGCGTTCGGCCTCAACTTTCCGGTCCACTGGAATCATGGGCCGAAGGGCGAACCGCTGGCCGCGATCGTCGCGGCGCATGATCCGGGCGCGGCGCTGTTCATCGACGATCTGGCCGAACATCATGCGTCGGTCGCGCGCCATGCGCCGGGCGTATGGCGGCTGCATATGGTGGGCGAACCGGAAATTGCCGCAACGGTGCCCGCCGCTCGCCATGCCCATGCGCGGATCGATGACTGGGTGGTGGCGGAACGCTGGATCATGGACAAGCTGGCCGCTGGGCCGGCACCGACCGAGACACTTTCCACAGATGGAGCCTTATCATGAGCATCGACGCCCGCCTTGCCGAACTCGGCATCACCCTGCCCCAGGCCGCCGCTCCGGTTGCCGCCTATGTGTCAAGCGTGCAGGCCGGTGACCTGCTGCATATTTCCGGGCAGATTTCGCTGGCCCCCGACGGGCTGATGACCGGGCGTCTGGGCGAGGACCGGGCACTGGATTATGGCGTTGCGGCAGCGCGGATCTGCGGCCTCAACCTGATCGCGCAGATGAAAGCGGCGCTCGGCAGCCTCGACCGGGTCGAGCGCGTCGTAAAGCTGGGCGCGTTCATCGCCAGCGCCCCTTCCTTCACTGACCAGCCCAAGGTCGCCAATGGCGCGTCCGAACTGATGGTGGAAGTGTTTGGCGAGGCAGGCAAGCACGCCCGCAGCGCGGTGGGTGTGCCGGTGCTGCCGCTGGGCGCGGTGGTGGAAATCGACGCCATCGTGCTGGTCCGCGCGGCTGGCTGACCGGCGGACCTTGCGCAATAGCGGGCGCGACCCAATTTTCCGGGCTGTGACCCATGCTGCCAGACCCCAACGCCTGAAGGCCCGCCGATGAGCGATGTCGTCGCGCGGATCGCTGCGGGGGTGGCCGACTTGCCGCGCGACCAGTGGGATGCCTGCGCGGGGGCCGACAATCCCTTTGTCAGCTGGGATTTCCTGAGCGCGCTGGAACGATCGGGCAGCGTGGGCGAAGGGACGGGCTGGCAGCCGCTACCGCTGCTGATCGACGGAGCGGATGGACGCATCGCCGCCGCCGCGCCGCTCTATGCCAAGAGCCACAGCCAGGGCGAATATGTGTTCGACCATGGCTGGGCCGATGCCTGGCATAGGACGGGCAGGCGCTATTATCCCAAGATCCAGATCGCCGCGCCTTTCTCCCCCGTGCCCGGTCCCCGGCTGCTGCTGCGTGACAGGGGGATGGCCCCGGCGCTGATCGCGGGGATCGAGACAGTGGTGGAGCGCAACAGCCTGTCCTCGGCCCATGCGACTTTCGTGGCGCCGGATCAGATTGCGCATTTCGAGGCGGCGGGCTGGCTGGTCCGCGAGGATAGTCAGTTTCATTGGTCCAATCGCGGCTATGGCTGTTTCGACGATTTTCTGGCCGACCTGTCGAGCGCCAAGCGCAAGAATATCCGCAAGGAACGCGCACGGGCGGTCGAAGGGCTGGAGATCGTCCACCTGACCGGCGACGACCTGACCGAGGCGCATTGGGACATATTCTGGGATTTTTATCAGGATACCGGCGCGCGCAAATGGGGGACGCCCTATCTGACGCGGTCCTTCTTCTCGCTGCTGGGCGAGACGATGGGTGACCGGGTATTGCTGATGCTGGCGCTGCGCCAGGGCCAAGCGATTGCGGGCGCGCTCAACCTGATCGGTGCGGATACGCTTTATGGCCGCTATTGGGGCTGTAATGAGGAGGTGCCGAACCTCCATTTCGAACTCTGCTATTATCAGGCGATCGACGTCGCGATCGCACGCGGCCTTGCTCGCGTGGAGGCGGGCGCGCAGGGCGGACACAAGCTGGCGCGGGGCTATGCCCCCGAACCGACCTTTTCCGCGCATTATATTCCCGATCCGGGTTTTCGGCGCGCGGTGGCCGATTTCCTGGCCGCAGAGCGGGCGGGCGTGCAGCAGGACCGGCAATGGCTGGCCGAACGGACGCCGTTCAGGAAGGCAGATTAGGCGGCGCGCACCTGCGTAAGGGCGATCCATGCGCGAGCCTGACGCTGGGCCTCGGCGATTTCGCGGGCAGTCATTTCCTCGGCAATTTCGGCGCGCATCGCCTGGCCCTCTTCGCTGCCGCCAAGGGCCGCCAGATTGAACCATTTATGTGCCTCGATCAGATCGATCGGCATATCGCCGGTGCCGCAGCTGAAGGCGACGCCCAGATCGAAACAGGCCTCTGCCGATCCGCCGGCTGCCCGCGCCATACGGCTATCGGCTAGAAATTGCGCACTCTTGATACTATTGCCCATGACCCTGTTCCCTTTTCCAACATTAACCCAATGGACGACAACCCTTGTTCTTTTTCCACGAAGAGCAGGTTGGACCGGCAGCTGCTAAAAAATGGTTAACGGCATTGGCCTCATAACAGGCCGAACGCGCGCCATTCCGGGGGCAGGCAAGGTTAACGCGGGTCGAAGCGTGCGATGAACAGTGGCAGATAAGGACTGGCATCGGCGCGTCATTATCCCCATAGCCGCACGCATGGCCCAAACTCCCCCTTCCGCGCCTGCGGGCAAGGACATCCAGTTCCGCGAATTCGTGCTGCTATGCGCCTGCCTGATGGCGATGAACGCGCTGTCGATCGATCCGATGCTGCCCGCCTTGCCCGCCATCGGCCGCGATCTGGCGATTGCGCAGCCCAATGACCGGCAACTGATCATCAGCGTTTATTTTCTGGGGCTGGGCGTTGGCTCGCTGCTCTTTGGCGTCCTGTCCGACCGTTATGGCCGTAAGGGGGTACTGGCCTGGGCGATGGTGCTGTTCATCCTGTCATCCATGGTCTGCGCGGCGGCACAGAGTTTCCCGATGATGCTGATCGGGCGCGCCTGCGCGGGCTTTTTCGCCGGGGCCAGCCGCGTCATTACCGTGGGCATCGTGCGAGACCGTTTTCACGGCGATGCGATGGCGCGCGTCATGTCGCTGATCTTTGCGGTATTCATGCTGATCCCGGTCATGGCCCCCAGTTTCGGACAGGCGATATTGTGGATCGCGCCATGGCGCTGGATCTTCTGGGCACTGTCGATCCTGGCGAGCCTGCTCCTGCTGTGGATGGTGGTGCGGATGCCCGAAACATTGCGGCCCGAAAACCGGATGCGGATTACGGTCAATGCCCTGCTGCACACGGTCGGCACGATCCTGCGCACGCGCAGCTCGATCGGCCATATGCTGGCCAGCGGCGTGGTGATGGGCGGACTGATCGGCTTCATCCTGTCGGTGCAGCAGATTTTCTTCGATGTGTTCAAGGCAGAGCATATTTTCCCGATCGCCTTTGCGGTCATCGCGGGATGTATGGGAGTCGGCAGCCTGCTCAACAGCCGGCTGGTGTCACGCTTTGGCGCGCGGCGTATGAGCCAGGGCGCGCTGATTGCCTTCATCCTGATCGCCATCGTCCATCTCGCCGTCATACTGTCCGGGCGGGAGACGATCATGACCTTCATGCTGTTGCAGGCGATGACGATGCTGACCGTCGCCTTCACCGCCTCCAATTTCAGCGCGATCTCGATGGAGCCTTTCTCAAAGGGCGCAGGCGTAGCGTCCTCCTTTCAGGCGTTCCTGACCACCGCCCTGTCGGCTACGCTCGGCAGCATCGTTGGCCGTGCCTTTAACGGCACCACCCTGCCGCTGACCCTGGGCCTGCTGGTGTTCGGATCATTGAGCTTCCTGATCGTGATCTGGGCGGAGCGGGGCAAGCTGTTCACCCGGCCCAATAATAGCGGCCTTCGGGACGTCGAGTTCGAGACTCTGCATTGATCTACTCTTGGCAATAAAAAACGGGGCGGTGTGACCCGCCCCGTTTTCTTTCGTTCAGGCGTTTTGCCTAATTAGGCATCTTGGCCGCCCGGTGTATGCGCGCCGGGCAGCGGTGGCACTGGCTGGGGCGGGATGCCCGCATCCAGTTCCGGCACATCGCTCACACCGCGCCCGACATGGCTGCGGCTGCGGCTATAGGCGAAATAGACGATCAGGCCGACCGCGGCCCAGCCCACAAACATCAGCTTGGTTTCGACGCCCAGGCTCCAGAACAGATACATGCATCCCAGGATCGCGATCGGCGCGGTGAACATGATCGCCGGGGTGCGGAAGGGCCGCTTGCGCGACGGGTCGGTGCGACGCAACACCAGCACCGCGATCGACACGGCGGCGAAGGCGAACAATGTGCCGGAGTTGGAAATGTCCGCCAGGATACCGACCGGGAAGAAAGCTGCGAACAGCGCAACGAAGATGCCGGTCAGGATGGTGATGACATAGGGCGTCTTGTAGGTCGGATGCACCTTGGAGAATATGGCCGGAAGCAGGCCATCGCGGCTCATGACAAAGAAGATGCGGGTCTGGCCGAACATCATCATCAGGATAACCGAAGGCAGAGCGAGACCGGCAGCCAGGCCAAGCAGGTTACCGATCTGGGGCCAGCCGATTTCACGCAGGGTCCAGGCCAGCGCTTCCTTCGAGCAGGTGACAGCTTCGGTGCCAGCGGCAGCCAGCGCCGCGCATTGTTGCGACAGCGCGGTCGAACCGGGGGCGAGAGCAATGCCGCCTTCCGCAATCGGGATACCGCCTGCCGTGACCGGCTGCGCGCCCACGGTGCCGATGACGCCAGCAGCCACGAGCATGTAGAAGATGGTGCAGATGCCAAGCGATCCGATCAGGCCGATCGGCATATTACGCTGAGGGTTTTTGGTCTCTTCCGCAGCCGTCGAAACGGCGTCAAAGCCGACATAGGCGAAGAAGATAGAGGCGGCGGCCGCGGAAATGCCCGAAAAGCCGAGCGGCGCGAAGGGGGTGAACTTCTCCATATTCATGACCGGCAGCGCCAGCACGATGAACAGGGTGAGCGCTGCGACCTTGATCAGCACCAGCACGGCATTGACCGAGGCGCTTTCCTTGGTGCCGATGACCAGCAGCCAGGTGACCAGACCGGCGATCAGCATCGCGGGCAGGTTGACCATGCCGCCGTCAAACGGACCGCGCGTCAGCAGATCGGGAATGTCGAGATGGAATGTATGTTCAATCAGGCCCACAACATAGCCGGACCAGCCGACCGAAACCGCGCCCGCCGCGACGGCATATTCCAATATCAAGGCCCAGCCGACCATCCAGGCGATCAACTCGCCCATCACCGCATAGCTATAGGTGTAGGCGGAGCCGGACACCGGCACCATCGCCGCCATTTCAGCGTAGCAGAGCGCCGCCACAGCGCAGACGAAACCGGCAATGACGAAGGCAAGCATCATGCCCGGCCCAGCCTTTTGCGCAGCTTCGGCGGTCAGCACGAAAATGCCGGTGCCGATGACGGCCCCAATGCCGAGCATGGTGAGCTGGAATGCGCCCAGCGAGCGATGCAGCGATTTCTTCTCCGCCGTCGCCAATATGGCGTCGAGAGATTTTACGCGCCCGAAAATCATGGATGGAACCCTTTATCTTGCGATGTCTTGCCCCAGCGGCCGGATCACCCGCCCCCTTTTGCTATGGGAGCGGAGACTATCGCCTAATCGCGCGCGCGCAAGTATGTTGCGTCACCGCGACATGACCATCCAACGGTGAAGGCATAAGGAGCCATGATGATCGACCTGCTGACAGCACCCGGCCTGCACGACATCCCCCATGGTTTTGCCGGGCGGCGCGGCGGGGTGTCGGTGGGCATATATGCCGGCCTGAATGTGGGTCTGGGGTCGCAGGATGATCGCGCGGCGGTACTGCGCAACCGGGAATTGGCGCGCGACGCAGTGATGCCCGGCGCGCAGCTGGTGACGGTGCATCAGGTCCATTCGCCCGATGTCGTGACGGTCGGCAGCGCAATAGCGGATACCGAGCGCCCTGCCGCCGATGCGATGGTGACGGATCGGCCGGGATTATTGCTGGGGATATTGACCGCGGACTGCGTGCCGGTGCTGTTTGCCGACAAGGCGGCGGGCGTGGTCGGTGCAGCGCATGCGGGGTGGAAGGGTGCGATTGGCGGGGTGACCGATCAGACGATTGTGGCGATGGAAGCGCTGGGTGCGCAGCGCAACCGCATGGCTTGTGCGATCGGCCCCTGTATCGGGCGCGCCTCCTATGAAGTGACGCTGGATTTTGCCGAGCGGTTTGAGCGGGACGACGCGGATAACGCGCGTTTCTTCACCGCGGGCCGTCTGGGCCATGTGCAGTTCGACATCGCCGCCTATGTCGCGTCGCGGCTGGCGGCGGCGGGGGTCGGGCGGATCGATTTGCTGGAGGAGGACACCTATAGCCAGCCGGATCGCTTTTTCAGCTATCGCCGGTCCTGCCATCGCGGCGAGGCGGATTATGGGCGGCAGGTTTCGATGATTGGCCTGGGCAAATGATGATCGTGGGGGCGGGCCTTCGTCGCTCGGCGCGGCCCCGCCACCTGACTGTGCCGTAGAAGCGCACTTGCCCAATATCGCCCGTGCGAGGAGTAGTTTTGTAATAAATTCCATTTTATAAATATAATATTATTTCAACGCTGCGGAATATGGCTTGCGTTAAAATCGTCTGGCCAGTCTGTTCGCACCTGCAGTATCGTGCAAGCATAGAGCAGCATAGACGCAGACCAAGACTCCAGCAGATCGCGCAAGAACGCAAATCTCATCGACTTGTCCGTGAGCAGAAGCCCAAATATTTGATTTTTGGCAGTTTTACTGCAAACCAGTCAATATAATGGTGCCAATTCCGATCCAAAGCGCGGCCGAAACACTCGCAGTGATCAAAAAACGGGACGCATATCTGCGTGGCATAGAATTCAACATACGACCTCTCCAAATTATGGTTTTCTTTTATCCTTAGCATAGGTTTTTTTCACGTCCAGATATGCAACGGTTTTTCTGCATAAAGTTTCCATGCAAAGAGGCGGCATATCACCGCGCAGCGCCGCGCATCTGCTATGCCGATGCAGCGATGCGTACAGCTATTCTGCTGAAAAAAGGTGATTATCTAACGCATAGCTATGCTGGACCTGGACCAGGCCAGAATGGATCGAAAAAATGCGATCAAGGCAGAAAAGAACGCCAGAAACCGGCCGATATGGCCTGTCAAGCAGAGCTAACCGCCCGTCTGACGCAGAGCAGAGGACATCTGCCCAACAGACAGGCGCGTGAAGCTGTCGTGCCGATGCGCTTCGCGCTCGCGGTCAGCCGGGAAAGGGCAGCGCCTGAGGACGTGGACCGACAGAAATGGCGGGTCGCCCCCCGCCCCGGTTGTTCAGGAAGCGGATCGCCCCTGTCCCCTGCATGGAGCGCAGCTTGCCCGCATTCCGGCTGAACTGATTGTCGGAAATCGCAATATCCGACGAATAAAGGGCCGTCGCCGCGCGGGGGTGATTGCGGCCAAGCTCTATCACCGCGCCATAGCCCTGCGACACATCCAGATAATTGCCGCTGATTTCCGCGCGCTGGGCCGCCATGATGTTGACCGCGCGCTTACCCACGCGCTCGACCACATTGCCAGTCACGCGGACATTGCGCGCCTCGAACCCTTCATAGCCGGGGCGCGACGCCATGCGCGGGCTGGTCCAGCCACCCACCAGCACGCCATCGGACATGATATCGCTGATCATATTCCCGTCGATCAGGATCTGATCGCTGCCACCCTTGACCGATATCGCCCCGGTCCTCGATTCGACCTTCGACACGCTGTTGCGGGAAATCCGGCCATTGGTGATGCCCAGCAGGTCGATGCCTTCGTCATAGCAATTGGTGATGACGTTGTCGGCGACGACGACATTGCTACCGCCATTGATCTTCACGCCGTCTTCCATCGGGTTGTCGATGACATTGCCATAGACCGCGATATTGTTGACGGTGTCGTGGTAATCATAGCCATTCTGGCTGAACTGGATGCCATTATGGCCCCCGGTCACATGGAAGCCCTGCACCAGGACATTTTCGGTCCCCCCGCCCCCGATCGCCGCCCATTTGCCTTCGCGCGGCGCCACGATGCGGGCCGCCTGCGGGCCATCGGCCGACACAAGCCAGATTGGCGCATCGGGCGTGCCGTTCACCTTCTTGGGGAAAAGGACATTTTCATGATAGGTGCCCGCCTTCACCATGATGGCCGTGCCGGGCCGGGCGATCATAACCGCATCGCCGATCCGGGCGAAGGGATGGTCGCGGCTGCCATCACCCACCTCTGCCGACGCGTCAGCCGATACCCAGACAAAGCGCAGCGGCTTTGCCTTTCCGAACACCGCCGCATCCAGCCCGGCAGGCGGCAATGCCGACAGGACGTCCGTATCCATGCGCAAATCCGCAATATCCTGCTGCGTGGCAAGCGCGCGCTCGCCCACTACGTTGGGATCGTTGGCCGATGCGACGTAAAGGCCGGTGACAGCGGTCAGGACGATCCCTGCAATCGCAAAATGGTTCATCGCTTCCCTCTTCGATTGCCAAACAGCGCGCAGTGCCTGCCAGGGCCAGCCGCATTTTGCACAGAAAGGGCGATGATGCACGCGCCCTGCATTTTGATGGTTAACCGGAGATTTACAGGCATCGACTCTGGTGTATAGAGGCCAGTGACCATGATACGTCAGGCCGCTTGGGGGTTTCAATTGAAACATTACTTCTGGATCGTGGCGACAGCCGCGGTCACGTCCATCCCCTTAACGGGTCATGCGCAACAAATCCCCGACGATGTCGGTGTCGCTGCGCGTGTGCCTGACGAATTCAAGCCTATTGGCGGCCGGATCGGCAGCGTATTTGTTTATCCGGCCCTGACCTACGACCTGACCGGCACCGACAATGTCGTGGCATCGGACGCAGACCGCAGGGGCGACGCCTATGTGACCGTGGCGCCCCGCGTCACGATTGCCCGCAACAGCCAGCAATCGAACCATGTGGTCCAGCTGTTCAACGCCAATCGGTTTCATTTCGATTCGAAGGATGAGAATTTTTCGGAATTCGGCGTCCTGACACGCAACCGCTGGGGCGCGGTCGACAGTAACAACATCCTGTTCGAAGCATCCGCCCAGCGCGAAGTGGATCAGCGCACGGGGCGCAACAATGTCACGCTGTCGCGATCGCCCGTCCATCATGGACGCTTCGACGGCGAACTGGCCTATTCATTTTCCGCTGGTCGGTTCAGCTATCGCTTTGGCGTCCACGGAAGGCGCGTGGATTTCGCCGATGCCAGGAGCCGTACCGGCACCGTCATCGACCAGGATTTTCGCGACTATGCGCAACTGGGCGGCAATGCCCAGCTCGGCTATCGCCTGCGCGAGGGGATCAACCTCGTCGGGCAGGTCGATTATGACCGCTTCTATTATGACGTTGGGCCGGGCGAAACCGGCTTTCCATCGGGCCTGGCGCCCGACCGCAATTCCTATCGCGTCAAGGGTGAAGTCGGCCTGGGCTTTGACATAAGCCAGCGTTTATATGGCGTTGCGACGATCGGCTATCTCACGCGCAATTATCGCAAGCAAATTCCGCAGCTCCGCGATGTCAGCAGCCTGTCCTATAATATCAACCTGCTGTGGAATCCGACCGAATATCTGACCGTCCGGGTCAATGGCCTGCGCGACATACAGGAAACCGCCTCACCGCTCGTGGCTGGCGATCAGTTCACGCGCGGCACAGTGGCTGTCGACTATATGCCCACGCCCGCTTTGCTGTTTACGGCCAGCGCCAACGCGGTCCATTATAATCCCGTCGGCGTGACCACCGGCAATGCGACGGAATATGGCGGCAGCCTGCTTGCGCGCTATCGCCTGAACCGCCAATGGTCCGTCACCTCGCGGCTTTCCTATAATGGCCGCGACACCAACTCGCCGGTCGACAGCTTCGACGGCGTCTGGTTCAGCATGGGCGTCGTCATCACGCTGTAAACGACGCCACCACATGGTGGCATGCGTGTATCTACGCCGCTTAGAGCAGCATGGGGCTTCTCGCCCCGCTGCGTTTATTCGGCTGCCTGTAGCGCGCTCCAGCAGGTGATCCCACCGGTTGCTCAAATGCTCTAGCTGTGCCGGAAGGCGCGATAAAGCTGGTCTCTCAACGGCTTGACCAAATAGCTCAGCATCGATCGTTCGCCGGTCTTGATGAAGGTTTCCACGGGCATCCCCGGTTTCAGCTTCAAACCGTCCAGCTTTTTCAGCTCGTCCCTCGTCACCTGAACGCGCGCGACATAATAGGGCATCCCGTTGCGCTCATCGGTGCGGCGGTCACCCGAAACATAGGCCACGGTTCCGGCGATTTCGGGCGTCGTGCGCATGTTGAACGCGGAAAAGCGCAACATGGCCAGCTGCCCTGGGCTGACCTGATCGATATCGGCAATGCTGATACGCGCGGTCACCTCCATATCATCGCCATCCGGGATCAGCTCGATCAGCGTTTCGCCCGCAGGCACGATCCCGCCGATGGTGGTGAATTTGATCTTGTCCACCACCCCGTCGGACGGCGCGCGGATGGCATTGCGTTCATCGTCCGTCATCGCGGTGATATTGTTGCGGCGCAGTTCGATCAGTTGCGCCTGGACAGTGGCCAGATCGGTCCCTGCCTGACCGCTGAGGTCCGACGTGATCGATATACCCTGCTGGCTTATTTCCGACAGCCGCGCCCGCGCCTGTGCCGCCTGGACCCGCGCATCGGCCACGGCGCTGTGCGCCGCAATGGCGGCCCGTTCCAGCGACCTCAGCTTGTCGAGCGTCGTATAGCGTTTTTCCCACAGCATCCGGGTGGCCGCCAGCTGATCGTCCATCAGCTCCGCCTGCTTTTCCAGCGAGATGACCTGATCCTCAAAACCGGCGATCTGCGTCTGTGTCTGGCGCACCCGCTCCTGTACCTGCTGTTCCTGGCCCCCGCGCGAAGCCCGCCGGAACGCAAAGGCGCGTTGTTCGACGCGCATGATTTCCGCGACCGCAGGGTCCTTGGCCCGCGAACGCAGCGATGCCGGGAACATGATGGCCGGCAATCCGTCCCGCTCCGCAATCAGCCGCGCTTCACGCGCTTCAAGCTGATCGATATTCGCGCCGGTCATGGCCGCTGATGCTGAACTCACCCGATTGTCGAGGGCCATCAGCAACTGCCCCTTCTTGACATGCTGGCCCTCGCGCACGGGCAGATCCTTGATCACGCCGCCGGTGGGATGGCCAATCTGCCGGATGCGGCTTTCGACGGTCACTTCCCCCGACCCGATAACGGCGCTGGCCATCGGCAGAAAAGCCGCCAGGCCGCCCAGCACGATGACGAGTATGCCCACCAGCAGCATCGCGTGGCGCAGGCTGCGCATCAAGGTGACGGCTGGCGTCCTTTCCACGGGACGATCGGGGCGCTGGTCGGTGATCAGATAGTACATGCCGAAAATCCCTGTCGATCTGCTACGCGGCACCAGCCGACGAAATCACTGCGGGCTTGTCGTCCACGCGGGGCGGGGCGGGCGCGGGCAGCTTCATCTTTTCCATCACCTTATCACGCGCGCCGAACAACTGCATCTGGCCGTTCGACATGACGAGAAGATGCGTGACATGAGCCAATATATTGGATCGATGCGCAACGATGATCGCAATCGCATTGCGCGCGCGCGCCGCCTGGATCGCTGCGCCAAGCGCATCTTCGCCATTGGCGTCGAGATTGGAATTGGGTTCATCGAGCGCGATCAGGAAGGGATCACCGTAAAGCGCCCGCGCCAACGCCACACGCTGCCGCTGACCGGCCGACAAATTGCCGCCATTGGTGCCAAGGGGATGATTATAGCCCTTGGGCAGCTTGATGATCAGGTCGTGGACATCGGCCGACTTGGCGGCGGCGATGATATCCTCCGAACGAGCTTCCGGGTCGAACCGCCCGATATTCTGCGCGATGGTGCCATCGAACAGGTCGGTCATCTGCGGCATGAAGCCGATATGTGCGCCCAATATGTCCGGGTCCCACTGATCGATCGAAGCGCCATCCAGCCGGACCGCGCCGCGCAGAGGTTCCCAGATGCCCACAAGGCCGCGCAAAAGGCTGGACTTGCCCGAACCCGACGCGCCGATAATCCCCAGCACGTCGCCCGCCGCCAGGGAGAAGCTGACATCATTGACGGTCACCTTCTTCGCACCGGGCGGCCCAAGCGTCAGCCCTTCCACCGACAGCCGGTTGGATGGCGGGGGCAGTTCCATCGTCGGCATCGGCGCCGGCACTTGCTTGAGCATCGAGTCCAGCCGCTTCCAGGCCTGGACGCAACCCGTCATGCCCTTCCAGTTGCTGATGACCGCCTCGACCGGCGCCAGCGCGCGGGCGCTCAAAATCGAACCGGCGATGATCACGCCGCCCGACGCCAGATTATCGATCACCAGCGCAGCACCGGCGGCCAGCATCAGGGATTGGAGCAGCATACGGAAGGTCTTGCTCAACCCCTGCATCCGCCCGCCCACATCCGCCAGCCGATCGGTGGACCGAACAAAGGCAGCGGACGCATCTTCCCACGACTGCCTGGCCCGTTTGTGCATACCCAGGGCATAGATGACTTCGGCATTGCGCCGGCACATTTCGATCAGCATCCCACGGCTGGAGCCGATCTGCGTGGCTTTCATCGTCGCCGATTTGGTCATGCGATCGGCGGCCAGCATGATGGCGACCAGAACCAAGACGCCGATCGTCGCCATGACGCCCAGCGTCCAATGGAACATGAACAAGACGGCCAGGTAGAGAAGAACCCAGGGCAGATCGAGAATGGCGAGCGGACCTGACCCTGAAACATAGGATCGGATCGCATCCAGATCGCGCGCGGCCTGCGTCCCTTCGGGCATTTCGCGCCGCCGCAATTCCATTTTGGTAATCACGTCGAATACGCGCGGCGTCACTTCCCGGTCGACCAGCGCGCCGATCTGGATCATCGCCCTGGACCGCAACAGGTCCAATATCCCCTGAAAGCAATAGACAATAGTGATGATGATCAACAGGCCGACAAGCGTCGGGATGCTGCGACTCGGCAACACCTCATCATAGACCAGCAGCATGAAAAACGATCCGCCCAGCATCAGGATATTCAGCACGGCGCTGATTATGCTGATCTGTCCTATGGCGAAGCGGAAACGACGCAGCGCCGAACCGATTTCCGATTCTGAATCAAATACCTTCAGCATCAATTTGTCCTGCATCAAGCCGAAAGCCGCCCTGTCCGACTTGGCGTCTTAGGAACAGAGTTCTACATATTCTTGCCGGAACGAGAAAGCGTGTTCGTAGGAATCTGCCAGAATTCCCGCGTTACCCATTTGGCTCCGAACATGCTTAGGTGATTGGCATCAAAATATAATGAACGCCCTTCACGGGCGAGCGAACACCATTGGCGGCTGCATAGCGTGTCCGAGGGGCGAAGCACAGCGATATCCGACGGCACATTGCGGGCAAACCATATCAATGTGGCGCGGTCCGCCGCTAGCAAGATGGGATGCCGGCAAGGGAAGGCCTAACGTGCCGAAACAGGGGTGTCATCGTATCGCAACATGGCGAACGTGCAGCGCTTTTCGCCACATATCCTTTGCACCAGACAATGTCTCTGGGGATATCCAGATTGGACCACTGGCCCCGGTCACCCGCACCGTCTTGACGGCAACACCACTCACACTGGCCTGCCTTGACCAGGCAAATCAAGATGGCAAGGATCGCCAAAGCAAATCGCCGCTGACTCTGGTGGATCATATCCCCCAGCGTCAGCGGCAATTCACTATTCACATGATCAGGCTAGGCAAATCGGCTGGCGCAGCATATTTCGTCCGCCCCCGCCGAGTTGCACACCCAAATCAGGGAAGAATGTCAGCCAGTTCGTAGGTCTTGTACGCGCCGTTTTCCCAGAACTTCAGAGCTTCGATGTTCTTGAGGATATCACGACCGTCGCTACCGACATTGTCGATGATCACGACTTCGCCGCGATCGTTCAGATAGATGGTGTAGTCGCTCAGCGCGCCACGATATTGGGCGGTGTCATAGTCCGCGCCGCCATTGAGGTCGTCATTGCCGTCACCACCGAACAGCAGGTCGTTGCCCTGGTTGCCGGTAATGCCGTCGTTGCCCGATCCGCCGGAGATGGAATCATCCCCCAGCCCACCACGAATCCGATCGTCACCGTCGCCACCTGCGATCTGGTCTGCCGCGTCAGTGCCGGTCAGATCGTCTGCGGTGTTGCCGTTACCCGGCGTACCTTTAATGACTGCCATAGGCTTTGTTGCGCAATTACGCTTGGGGGATTCCTTGGGGGAATCGAGTGCTTTAG